>NZ_JBHXIB010000001.1:584870-683030 GCF_042723975.1 Amycolatopsis sp. NPDC058340
CCGCCCCCGCCCCGGCTCGGCGCGTCGGGGCAGGACCTACTCGTCAGGCGGCCCGGGGGCTCCTCCCCCCGCTTTTTTTGCGTTTAACCCCCCCTTCAGCGCTGTGAGGCTAGATCGGCAGCTTCCGGAAGATCGGCCGGGGGATATGCCGCAGGGCCGACATGACCAGGCGGAACGGCGCGGGCGACCACACCAGTTCCTTGCCGGCGCGCGAGGCGGCGACGGCGGTCTCGGCGACCTGCTCGACGTCCACCGTCAGCGGGGCGTCTTTCATGCCTTCGGTCATCTTGGTCCGGACCTGGCCGGAGCGGACGACGGTGATCTGCACGCCGAACTCCGCCAGCGCCTCGCCGAGGCCCAGGTAGAAGCCGTCGAAACCGGCCTTGGAGGAGCCGTAGACGAAGTTCGACCGGCGGACCCGCTCACCGGCGACCGACGACAGCGCGATGACCTTGCCGTGCCCCTGCTTCTTGAGCTTGTTCGACAGCGCGACCCCGACGGACACCGCGGCCGTGTAGTTCACGGTCGCCGCCTCGACGGCCTTCGCGTGGTCCTGCCACAGCTCTTCCTGGTCGCCGAGCAGGCCGAACGCCACGACGGTGACGTCGATGTCGCCGCCCTCGAAGGCCTTGTCCAGCACGGCGGGGTGGGTGTCGAGGGCCTTGGCGTCGAAGTCGACCGTGGACACTTCGGCGCCCTTGTCCTTCAGGCGCTGAGCGGCCGCGTCGAGCCGCGGCGACTGCCGCCCGGCCAGCACGACCCGGAGGGGCCGCTCGGACAGGTACTTCTCCGCGATCGCGAGCGCGATGTCGGAGGTGCCGCCGAGCAGCAGCAGGGACTGGGGGTTGCCCACAGCGTCGATCACAGTTCCAACCTTCGGGACATGTCAGAGGCGAAAACGCCTTCGGGGTCAACGGAAGCGCGGACCTTGCGCCATTCCTCGAGCCGCGGGTACATCTTCGCGAAGTTCTCCGCGGAGGTGCGCGAGTCCTTCGCCGTGTACAGACGGCCGCCGAGGGCGAGCACGTCTTCGTCGAGTTCCTGGCAGAACCGGCTCAGCCCGTCCTTGATCGGGAAGTCGAGGCAGACCATCCAGCCGGGGTGCGGGAACGACAGCGGTGCCGGGTTGCCCTCGCCCATCTGCTTGAACACGTTGAGGAACGAAACGTGCCCGGAGTCGGCGACCTTCTGGATGATCCGGCGCAGCGGCTCGTGCGCGTTCAGCGGCGTGCTGAACTGGTACTGCAGGAAACCCTTGGACCCGTACGCCCGGTTCCACTCGCCGAACAGGTCGAGCGGGTGGTAGAAGGCGGTCAGGCTCTGGATCTGGTCGCGCGCGTTCTTCGCGGTCTTGCGGTAGTACAGCTCGCCGATCGCGGAGAACGACAGCTTGTTCGCCAGCCCGTTCGGGAACACGTCCGGCAGGGTCGCCAGGGTGCCCGGGTTGAACTTGAGCGGGTCGGCCCGCAGCTTGGGCGGCAGCTCGTCCAGCTTCGCGAGCGAGCCGCGCTGGAAGGCCGCGCGGCCGAGCTTCGCACCCGTGGAGATCGAGTCGAACCAGCCGGAGGAGTACGTGTAGTTGTCCTCGGAGCCGTCGGTGACCAGCGCCAGCGTCTCGTCGAGGTTCGCCGTGCGCTGGATGTCGGCCTTGAAATAGGCCGTCTCCGTCTTCGTCATCCGGATCTTGGCGCGGACGACGATGCCGGTGAGGCCGATGCCCGCCACGGTCGCCCAGAACAGCTCCGAGTCGGGGCCGTCCGGCGTGATCGTGCGCACCTGGCCGTCGGCGGTGACCAGGTCCATCGACACCACGTGGTTGCCGAAGCTGCCCGCCGAGTGGTGGTTCTTGCCGTGGATGTCGTTGGCGATCGCGCCGCCGATGGTCACCTGGCGCGTACCCGGCAGCACCGGGACCCACAGGCCGTACGGCAGGCCCTCGCGCATCAGCTTGTCGAGGCTGACCCCGGCGTCGAGGTCGACGATGCCGGAATCCGGGTCGATCGAGTGGATGCGGTCCAGCGCGGTCATGTCCACGACCAGGCCGCCCGCGTTCTGCGCCGGGTCGCCGTACGAGCGGCCGAGACCACGCGCGATGACCCCGCGTTCCCCGGCCCGCGTCACCGCCTTGGCGATGACTTCCACGTCGGGGGTGCTCAGGACGTCCGCGATGGTCGGCGACGTCCTTGCCCAGCCCATGAGCGACTGACGCTGTGTCTTGGGTGCTTGGGTCACGCCGACCAGGGTAACCACGCCGAACACTGCCCGGAACGTGACCCTGAAGTGCTCGCTTCTACACTTTGCGCATCAGCCCCAGCAGTTTATGAGGTAGAGCAGTGGTGGCGACCGACCCGAAAGCCGGCGTGACGGCAGCAGCGCCGTCCTCCCCTGGGCTGCTCGGGCAGCTCATCCGCTTCGGCCTCATCGGCGGCTTCTGCGCCCTGGTCGATTTCGGCGTCTACCAGGGGCTTCGTGCCCTCGGAATGGACGCGACGCCGTGGGTGGACATCGCTCGCGCGCTCAGCTTCATCGTGGGCACCACGACCGCCTTCTTCCTGAACCGCAAGTTCACCTTCGCCGGTGGACGTCAGGAGGGCGCGCGTCAGATCGGTAGCTTCGTGCTCCTGTACGCCGTCACGTTCCTCGTGGCCGTCGGCGTCAACCGCACGATGCTGCACGTCCTGCCGGAGTCGGCCTGGAAGGCCACCTTCGGCTGGGTCGTCTCGCAGGCAACCGCGACCGTGATCAACTTCGTCATGCTCAAGTGGGTCGTCTTCCGTGAGCCCCGCGCCACCGCCACCAGCACAGAGGAGAACTGAGGATTCATGCCCGGTAAAGCCGCCGTCACCGGAGAGGCCCCGAGCGCCATGGTGAGCACTGTCGACGACACCCGCTTCGCGGAACGCACCCCGCAGGGCCGTCTCACCGCGCAGCGCGGGCTCTACGCCGGCCCGGCCCCCATTGTCAGCAAGGACCTCTACGCCGAACTCGAATGGGGTACCGCCGTGCGCGAGCGCGGGGGCATCTCCATCGAGCCCGCGTCGAAGGTGTCCGGCAACACGTATTTCGGCCGGTTCCCCGCCAGCTACTGGCAGCGTTGGACCGACGTGACCGAGGTGCAGGTCGAGGCCGTCGTCACCGGTGACGGCCAGCTGTCCGTCGGCGCCTCCGACATCGAGGGCGACTCGCGTGTGGTCGCCGCCGAGATCGTCGCGGGCGCGAAGCAGCAGAAGGTGACGCTCACCGCGAAGCTCGACAAGTTCTACGACGGCGGCGCGCTCTGGCTCGACATCGAGACCGAGGGCGGCCAGTCGCTGCGTGTCGAGAAGGTCCGCTGGACGGTCGAAGCGCCGGAGAAGATCCGCCCGACCGCGGTGACCATCTGCACGATGAACCGCGCCGACGACTGCCTGTCGAACCTGCAGGCGCTCGCCGCCGACGTCTCCTCGCTGGAGACGCTCGACGCGATCTACGTCGCCGACCAGGGCACCGACCTCGTCGAGTCGCGCGACGGCTTCGAGCAGGTCGCGAAGGACCTCGGCGACAAGCTGCACTACATCAAGCAGCCGAACCTCGGCGGCGCCGGCGGGTTCACCCGCGGCCTCTACGAGGTCGCGGGCCACACCGAGACCGAGCACGCGAACGTCCTGTTCATGGACGACGACGTGCTGCTGGAGCCGGATCTGGTGATCCGGATGACCGCGTTCTCCAACCGCACGGTCAACCCGGTCATCGTCGGCGGGCAGATGCTGAACCTGCTGCACCCGAACCAGCTGCACGTCGGCGCCGAATACGCCCGGCTGAACACGCTGGAGCCCGGCCAGCCGGTGCAGCACTCGCTCTCGACCGCCGACCTGCTCGGCGTCGACGAGGAGACCCTCAAGCCGAACCGCCAGGAACGCCGCCTCGACGCCGGGTACAACGGCTGGTGGTCGTGCCTGATCCCGTACGAGGTCGTCAAGGCCACCGGTTACCCGCTGCCGTTCTTCTTCCAGTGGGACGACGCGGAGTACAGCTACCGTGCCCGCGCGCACGGCTTCCCCACGGTCACCCTTCCGGGCGCCGGCGTCTGGCACGCCGACTTCCACTGGAAGGACTGGGACGAGTGGCACCGCTACTTCAACCTGCGGAACTCGATCATCACCGCCGCGCTGCACTCGCCGTTCAACCTGAACCTGCTTTCGCGCGTGCTCGTCGCGCAGCTGGTCCGGTACCTGCTCGGCATGCAGTACGGCCTGTCCGCCACGCTGATCAAGGCCGTCGAGGACTTCCTCGAGGGGCCGGAGGTCCTGCGTGACGGCGGCGTCGCCGCGATGAAGGAGATCCGCCGGATCCGCGACGAGTACCCCGAGACCAAGCGGCACAAGGCCACCGACGTCCCGGGTATCGCGTCGAACGACATCGGCATCATCAACAGCGCGCCGCGGCCCAGCATGCAGCGCCTCGTGCTGATCAAGCGGATCCTCGACCGGGTGCTCGGCCGCAGCCGCCACTCGCTCGGCGCGATCCCGATCGACGAGGCCCACTGGTGGCACGTCGCGACCTTCGACACCGCCGTCGTCACCGACGCTTCGCAGGAAGGCGTGCGGGTCCGCTCGTACGACCGCGCGAAGATGTTCGACCTGGCGCGCCGGGGCGCGAAGGTGATCCAGCGGCTCCGTAAGGAAGGCGCGGCGGTGCAGGAGCAGTACAAGCGCGCCATGCCCGAGCTGACCTCGCGGGACAACTGGAAGCGGCTCTACGAGCTGTAAGCACTGACGTGAGCCGAAAGGGCCCTTCGCCGCATAAGACGCGGTGAAGGGCCCTTTCGCTGTGCTCGACTCTGGTCACCTGCCGCCGGGGGGTTGTGAAAGCCACTTTCGCAACCTTCAACGTTGCGAAAGTGGCTTTCGCAACCCCTCGCGCCGCGCCGCCCCAGCCGCTGGAAGGGGAGCAAGGGACCTTTAGTACCGCTAGCTTTCCTAGCGTCGCTAGACCCATCGCCGCCCAAGTAAGGGTAGCCTTACCGCATGACGGATCTGGTCACCCGAGCCCACGCCCTCGCCGACGATCTCCTCTTCCCCGCGGCCACCGAAGTCGACCTCAAGGGCGAAGTGCCCGCAAGCCACTTCGATGCCCTCGCCGCCGAAGGCTTCTACGGCCTCGCGGCGCCCAAGGAAGCCGGTGGCCCGGGCGCCGACCTCCCGACGATCGTCCAGGTCCTCGAGACGCTGGCGGGCGGCTGCCTCAGCACGATGTTCACCTGGATCCAGCACCACGGCCTGGTCGCGGCGCTCACGACGGCCGACAACGCCGACCTGCGTGACCGCTACCTCCCGCGGCTGGTCAGCGGGGAACTCAAGGCGGGCGCCGCCTTCGCCGCGGTGATCCCGACCCCGCCGAGGCTGCGCGCGGAACGCGTCGAGGGCGGCTACCTGCTCGACGGTGAGGCCCCGTTCGTCAGCGGTTGGGGCGTCATCGACCTGCTCCAGCTCTGCGCCCGCGACGGCGACACCGTCGTCAGCGCGATCATCGACCCGGTGGCGGGGGAACAGCTGGAGGTCCGGCCGCTCGACCTCGTCGCGGCGCAGGGCACGTCCACCGTGCACCTCGGCTTCACCCGCTACTTCCTGTCCGACGAACGCGTCTACGGCAAGATCCCGCACGCGGACTTCGTCGCGGGCAACACCTTCGCCTCCCGGCTCAACGGCTGCGCGCCCCTCGGCCTCGCCGCCCGCGCCGCGCGGCTCATCGAGGAGCTCGGGAAGGCCGACGTCGCGGCCGGAATCCGGGCCGAGATCGACGTCGTCCGCGGCAGGCTCGACGCGGCGCTCACCGATCCGCCGTCGCTGCCCGCGGCCAGGGCGGCGGGCGCGGAGCTCGCCTTCCGGGCCGCGGGCGCGCTGGTCGCGGCCAACGGCAGCACGTCGGTCCTCGCCGGACGACACCCCCAGCGGCTCGTCCGGGAAGCCACCTTCCTGCTGGTCGCCGCCAGCCGTCCCGAGATCAAAACGGGGCTGCTGGAGCTCTTTTCCCGGGACTAGTGGAGACCGAACACCCGCGTCTTGCGGTTCAGGTCGTCGATGTAGGCGGCGGCGACGTGGGAGAAGTTGATCGCCACCTCGGAGTCGTCCCTCGTCTGGATCGTCTGCACCGAACCGGTGCGGACGAAATGCGAGAGATCCTTGGTCAGCCGTTCGGTTTCTTCCGCCGTGAGCGCGAAGAGCAGCGGCTCCCCGCCGGTGGCGAGATGGAGGACGAGCGCGGGTTTCTGGTCTGCCATGAATCCATGGCACCAGCCCTGATCACGGCCGGGCAAGCGGGTTCGCTGCGGGCGTATCGGGCGCGTGGACTACGTTCATCCCGACGGACAAGACACCCGCGGGGGGAAATGGCGATGCCGCATTCGTTCTCGTTGTCGCTGGCGGCGGTGGACATCCTGCTCGAACACGGCCGGTTCGGG
Source organism: Amycolatopsis sp. NPDC058340 (assembly GCF_042723975.1). Taxonomy (NCBI): domain Bacteria; kingdom Bacillati; phylum Actinomycetota; class Actinomycetes; order Pseudonocardiales; family Pseudonocardiaceae; genus Amycolatopsis; species Amycolatopsis sp. NPDC058340. Next base: position 591,310 of record NZ_JBHXIB010000001.1, read on the forward strand.
CCGGCGCCCGTCCCGTTCGAGATCCCGCACATCGGCACGACGACCGATCAGCGCGCGATGGTGCGCGAGGCGGTCTTCCGCGACCTCGAAGGCCGCGGCCTGATGCGCGGCGGCAGGCTGGACGCCGACGTCGAACTCGCGGTCGCCACGTTCGCCAACCCGCAGCTCGCCGTCTGGGCGGTCGCGCAGATGGACAAGGACAAGCAGCTGTTCGCGCGGGCGGCGACGAACGGGCAGTTCGGGGTACTCGTGCGCCAGGACGAGAACCTGCTCGTGTTCGAGGAGACCAGGCCGACCGCGATCGTCGCGTCGATCGTGGACCTGCTGCCGCTCACCCCGGCGGGCCCCGGTCAGTCGGTCACCATCGCGAAGCCGGCGAGCGCGCCGAAGCGCCCCCGGAACGACGACGCGTACGACCCCTTCGCCAAGGTCAGCGGGCCGCGGTCGCACGGGTCGAACCCGCAGCAGCGGCAGGTGGAGCGGATCTTCGAGAAACCGAAGACGCGGGTGGGCCAGTTCAGCGTGTTCATCCGCGGCGGCCAGGTCTTCCCGCCGCTGGCGTGGTTCGACACCGAAGCGGGCCGCTTCATGATGACTTCGCGTCAGGCGGCCGACGGGCAAAGCTGGCTGACCTACGCTCCCGCCGACAACGCGAGGATCGCACAGCAGCTGTACACCCAGCTCGAAGGGCAGTTCTGAACCACGGGGAACCGGGGTGACGCCCGTTTCGTCACAGTTTCGGAGATCTTCGGCGATCGGTGAATCACCGTCGCGCTGAGTGTCCGGCTAGTAGACTTCCGGGCGATACGCACGGGCGAGCAGACGAGGCAGTGGGGCGGGCGATGGCTTTCGAAGCGGACGGCGGACAGGCGGCACCGGACTTCTCGATCGGTTCCGCCGTGGGCGCGGCGGCCAACTACGTCGCGATGGGCGGCCTGAACGCGGCCGCGATCGCCCAGGTCAGCGCGGAGACCCAGAAGCTGGTCTCGGCCGCCAAGAGCGGTGGCTTCAAGATCACCGAGGAAGGCGTCAAGCCACTTCTCCAAGCGGTGCGCGACATGGGGACCGAGCTCGCCAGGCTGGAGCGGCAGACGATCCGGCTCTCCGAAGCGCCGCAACTCGGCGATCACCCGTACGGCAGGGCCGTCGCCGCCCACGACCACAAGGGCGCCGCCCAGTCGGCCAATTCGGCGAGTGCCGTGCTCGGCAAGTTCAAGCAAGTGGTGCAGGACACCGAAGAAGCGCTGTTGCGCGCGTCGGGCCAGTACAAGAAGAAGGAACAAGACACGGTCGAGGCGCTCGATCGGCTCAAGAACTGAGGCGGAATGAAGAAGCTGCTCCTCGTACCGCTGACGGCGGCCGCGTTCGTGCTCGCGGCTTGTTCCACCGAAAAGCCGGGCACCCCGTCCGCGGCGCCGTCGTCGCCCGCGCAAGGCGGCGAGTCCACCGCCCCGGCGACGACCACCGGTGGTGCCGACCCCGCGTCGATCGATCCGTGTTCACTCCTCGGCGTGGCCGATCTCGCTTCGTACGGCACTTTCAAGGCGCCGGTGCCTCAAAACGACGCCGGTGCCCGCGGCTGCGAGTTCACCAAGGAGAACGAGACGGCGGCGGATGCCGTTTCGCTCGGCGTCGACATCCGTGACAAGCAGGGGATCGACAGCGTCTCCGACGGCGGGAACGGCAAGACCACCGGCAACGTCAACGGCCGTAAAGCGGTGCTCGTCCCGAAACCGCCCTCCGGTTGCCTGATGGCGCTCGAAATCGGCGCCTCGGCCCGGGCCGACATCGTGGTCGTCGCCTCGGATCCGGAGAAGTCGTGCGGGATGGCGGAGAAGATCGCCGACATCGTCGAACCGAAGCTTCCGAAGGGCTAGGGGGACCAGGATGACCAGCAACAAGGCTCAGATGACCGAGCAGGAGTACGTCGCCGGTCTCTCGCCCCAAGCCCGGGACCAGTACTACCGGGACAAGGCGAGCGGCGAGGGCGGCGACGGGCCGTTCGGCATCTTCCAGCGGTTGATCGCGCAGGGCCGGGCTCAGCAGCAGTCCGAAGACGTCGGCGACAAGACCGTCGACGAGCTGACCAAGAACAAGGACGTCAAGTACGTCGAGGGGCTCGAGCCGCCGAACGGCGACTACCTCGGCTACGACCACGAGAAGCTCGAACAGTTCGTCAACAGCAACCTGAGCGTCGAACAGGTCTCCGAGGTCTCGACCGCGTACCACGAGATCCACAAGGCCTTCGACACCTTCTCGAGGACGATGGACCAGGCCGTCACCGCCTCGCAGGGCACCTGGGAAGGTGACGCGGCGGGCAGCGCGCAGGGCTATTTCAAGAGCCTCAGCAAGTGGTCGGAGACGAACTCCCAGAACGCGAAGCTCGCCTCCGAAACGATTTACGACCAGGGCACCGCGGCTTCCACCGTGAAGAACACGATGCCCAAACCGATCCCCTTCAGCTGGAAGGAAGAGGTCGGGGGGTGGATGACGTCGAACCCGTTCAACCTCGGGGAGAACATCGACAAGTCCATCCAGAAGCAGAAGGACAGCCAGGAGGCCCACACTCAGGCGGCCTCCGCCATGAACAGCTACGACAAGTCCTTGTACGAGGCCGCGTCGAAACAGCCGGTGTTCGCCGAGCCGCCGAAGTTCGGCGCGGGCGGCGGTGGCGGTATCGACGATCCGGGCAAGCCGCAGCCGTACCAGGTTCCGCCCGGCTCGAACACGCCCGGCTCCAACAACCCCGGCAACACCTACATCCCGCCCGGCAGTGGTGGCGGGGGCAGCGGTGGTGGCGGTGGCGGCTACGGCTCCAACCTGCCCGGCCCGGGCAGCACCACGGGGTCCGGCAGCCTTCCGGCGGGGACGACACCGTCCGGCTTCCAGAACGGGCCGGCGCCGATCACCACGCCCGGCCCGAACAACAACACCGCGATGCCGATCAGCCCCATGCCGATGGCACCGCCCATGATGGGCGGCGGTATGGGTGACTCGGACTACAACAGCCGAACCGGCCGCGGTGGCGGCGGAAGCGGGTTCGGCCCCGGCAGCGGCGGCGGTTCCACGCCCGGTTCGGGTTCCGCGTCCGGCGCGGCCCGCCCTGGCGGTATCGGTGCCGCCGAAGCGGCCGCCGGCCGCGGTATGGGCGGCCTCGGCGGTGGCGCCGCGGGCCGCGGCGGACCGGGGATGGGCGGCGGTATGGGCGGCCGCGGTCAGCAGGCGGACGGAGACGAGGACACCGAGCACCAGCGTCCGACGTACCTCGTCGAGGGCGACCCCGATGAGGTCTTCGGGACCGACATGCGCACCGCGCCGCCGGTCATCGGCGAGTAGACGGACGTTCGTGCGCCGACATGGTTTGGTGAGACGGACGGAAAAGGGGCCCCTCGCGCGAGCGAGGGGCCCCTTTTCCGTGGAACTCAGTAGCGGTAGAACTTTTCCTTGCGGCCCTGGCGAACCAGCTTGAGCCACTGCAGGAAAGCCTTCGGATCCCGCTTCACACCGACGAAGTACAGCCCGAACCGCAGCACTTCGAGCGCGCCGATCTTGCGCATACCCGGCTGGGACAGCAGATACCCGCGGTTGCGGTAGGTGTAGTAGCGCTTGACCTCGTTCTCCGGATCCTGCGCGTGGAACCGGCCGCCCAGCATCGGCTTGAACTCGTCCGAGCCGTCCGGGTGCAGGTACGCGGTCTTGAGCGAGGTGCCGAACGGAAGCCCGGAGCGCACCAGGCGCCGGTGCAGTTCGACCTCGTCGCCGCGGAAGAACAGCCGCAGATCCGGCACGCCGACGACGTCCAAAGTGGACGCCCGGAACAACGCGCCGTTCATCAGCGAGGCGATCCCCGGCAGGAAGTCGACGCCCAGCTCCGACGACGAACGCTTCCAGGTCAGCCCGCGCCGCAACGGGAACGCGAGCTTGTCCGGCGCGTCGATATTGGACACCACCGGGGAGATCTCGGCCAGATCCCGCTTCTCGGCCTCGTCCAGCAGGATCGCGAGGACGTTCTCGTCGGCGGGACGGCCGTCGTCGTCGGCCAGCCAGATCCAGTCCGCGCCAAGGGAAAGCGCGTGCAACATGCCGAGCGCGAACCCGCCCGCGCCGCCGAGGTTGCGGTGCGAAGGCAGGTACGTGAAGGGCAGCGGGTAGTTCTCGACGATGTCCCGCGCCGACTTGTCCGGCCCGTTGTCGACCACGACGAGGTGGTCGACCGGCCGGGTCTGCGCGGCGATCACCTTGAGCGAGTCCGCGAGCAGTTCCCGTCGATGGCGCGTGACGACCACGCCGACGACGGCGCCTTCGGGCAACTGCCGGGTCTCGTTCGTCATCCTTGGCCACCGTTCGTCGTCGCCACCGGCTCGGGTTCGATACCGAACCGTTCCAGCGTCTCCTTGCTCATGTTCTCGAACGGGTCGCGCCCCTTGTAGCCGGTGAGCACTTCGCGCAGCGAACCGCGCTGCTTGACGTGCCCCTCGTCCATCCAGATGGCGGAGTCGCAGAGCTCGAAGAGGAACTCGTCCGAGTGGCTGGCGAACACCAGGATGCCCGACCGCTTCACGAGGTCCTTGAGCCGGTCCTTCGCCTTGTTGAGGAACGCCGCGTCGACCGCGCCGATGCCCTCGTCGAGGATCAGGATCTCCGGGTCGATCGAGGTGACCACACCCAGCGCCAGGCGCACCCGCATACCGGTGGAGTACGTCCGCAGCGGCATCTGCAGGTAGTCGCCGAGTTCGGTGAACTCCGCGATGTCGTCGACGCGGGCTTCCATCTGCTTCGCGGTCATCCCGAGGAACAGGCCGCGGATGATGATGTTCTCCAGCCCGGAGATCTCCGGGTCCATGCCGATGCCGAGGTCGAAGACCGGCGCGATCTTGCCGGAGATCTTCGCCGAACCGCGGGTGGGCTCGTAGATCCCGGACAGCAGCCGCAGCAGCGTCGACTTGCCGGCGCCGTTGTGGCCGACGAGGCCGACGCGGTCGCCTTCGCGGAGCTGGAGGCTCACGTCGTGGAGGGCTTCGATGATCGGCACCTTGCTCTCGGTGCCGATCTTGCCGCCGACCTTGCCCAGCACCTTCTTCTTCATGGAGCGGGTCTTCGCGTCGAAAATGGGGAAGTCGACGTAGGCGTTGTGCACATCAATGCTGACCATCTGTCACACCCAATAAGAGACGCGGGAACGGTAATTGCGCATCGCGACCAGCGCGAGGCCCCAGCCGACGACGGTGATGCCGAGCACCACGTACCAGCTGTTGATGCTGACGGCCTGGCCGATCAGTGGCGCGCGCACGATCTGGATGAAGTGGAAAAGCGGGTTGGCATAGACGAACGGAAGAGCCCCCGAAATGCCGTCACGGGCGCCGCCCGCCATCAGCTGGTCGATCGGCCAGACGATCGGCGTCATGTAGAACAGCAGCTGAATGAGCGAGTTGATCACCTGCGGGATGTCCCGGTAGCGGGTCGAGATGATGCCCAGCAACAGGGTGACCCAGCCGGCGTTCAGCGCGAGCACCAGGATGCCGGGGATCGCGCTGAGCGAATACCAGCCGAGCCCGGGGTGACACAGGACCTGCCCGACGCACTCGCCGCTCATCGCGTACGGCTGGTCCAGGCTGGTGAAGAAGATCGCGACCACGATCACGTAGACGATCAGGTTGTGCGCCAGCATCAGCGTCTGGCGCCACACCGTCCGCAGCACGTACACCGAAAGCGGCGCCGGGAGCTGTTTGATCAGCCCCTCGTTGGAGATGAAGGTCTCCATGCCCTCGGACAGGCAGCCGCTGATGAAGCCCCAGATGATGAATCCGGTGCTGATGTAGGGCAGGAACGTCGCGGTCGGCAGGTTGAACAACTGCGAGTACAGAAGCCCCAGGCCGAGCGCGATGATGCCCTGGCTGATGGTGATCCAGAACGGGCCGATCACCGAGCGGCGATAGCGCTGCTTGATGTCCTGCCAGCCGAGGTGTCCCCACAGCTCTTTGGCGGCGAAACCGGTCTTGATATCGGCGAACGCGCGCGAAAAGGTCTTGCTGTCCGAAATCGGCGGAACCGAGGTCGGCGCAGCACCGTCGGCGGCGTGAACCGTGCTGGTGGCATGCACGGGAACGAGGGTACCGATGGGGCCGATGATGCCTGGGGCGCCCCGTCCCGACCACGGAACGCTACCGTCGGATTCGAACCCGAACGCGGTGCGTGTGCTGGTACTTTCTGCCCTCATGACTGCTGCACTCGGCGACGCGAGCCTGATGGTCAATCTGCTCGCCGCATACGCCGACCGGCCGGAGCCCCGTTCGGTGGCCGTGGTCGGGAATCAGCCGCTTCCGCCGGACCCCCGGCGGGCGAAGGCCATCGACGCGTGTGACCTCGTGATCCGCGTCAACGGTTTCGTCGTCGACGAGCCGGGCGGCCCCGAGACGGTCGGCAGCCGGGTGCACGTCGTGGTGTTCAACCGCGCCGTCCGCGCCACGAAGCACGTCTTCCGTGACTACCGCAAGCGGCTCTACCTGCTGGTCGAGCCGGGCCGGATGCACTGGGAACCCGAAGACATCCCGGGCTGGTGGCCCGGCGACCTCGGCTACGTGCCGGTGCCGAACCGCGAGGTCGTTTTGCCGCTTTCCGACGCGCTCGGGCTGCCGAGCCGCGAAGAAGGCCTGTGGTCGACCACCGGGACGCTGGCCGCCTGGATCGCGCGCACGTCGTTCCCGCACGCCACGCTGGTCCTGTCCGGGTTCTCGTTCATCGACGACCCCGCCCAGACCCACTGGGAGCACGCCGCGGGCGACTCCTGCATCGTCGGACCCGAGCACCGCATCGCCGCCGAGGGCAGGCTGCTGGACTCGTGGACGAAGACCGGCGAAACCGAACTCCTGCGCTGAACTCCAGCCAGCCCATCCCGATAAGGAACCCCATGGCAGTGCAGAAACTCCGCAGCGGCGTGATCGGCCGGATCGCCCGGCTCATCGACTTCCGGATCGACGAGCGGCTTCGCGACCTCAACGGGCGCGTCAACGACCTCGAACACGCCACCGCGGACCACCGTCGGCGGCTCGACGGCGCCGAGAGCGGCCTCGAACACGCCCGCGGCGACCTGCGCTGGACCCGCGCCGAGCTGGACCGCCTGATCCCGAGCGTCGCGGCACAGGAGGCCCAGCTGGAGGACCTGCGCGAGTCGCTGTCGCTGCCGGTGCACGCCGACAAGCCCGAGCTGGCCGAGGCGCGCAGCCTGATCCAGGAGATCCAGCGTCAGCACGCCCAGATCCGCGTCCGGCTCGCCGGGATCGCCCGGTACGAGGACCGGCTGCGCCGGATCGAGGACCGCCAGCGCGACACCATCGAGCAGGCGCAGTAGCCCCGTGCTGGCTCGTGAGGCCACGGAGGCCGACGCCGGGTTGCTGCTGGCCTGGCGGAACGACCCTCGTACGCGTCAGGCGTCCCGTTCGACCGCGGTGATCACGCTCGACGAGCATTCCGCTTGGCTGCGTGGGGTGCTGGCGTCGCCGGACAGGGTGCTGTACGTCGTCGAACTCGACGGGATCCCGGTCGGCACCGTCCGGTTCGACCGCGAGGACGAGGGCGTCTGGGAGGTCAGCATCACGCTCGCGCCGGAAAGCCGGGGCCGTGGACTGTCCGCTTCGGTGCTGGCGGAGGGCGAGCGGGCCTTCACCGCCGGTCACCGGGTGCGAGCGGTGGTCGCGGCCGTGCACCGGGACAACGCGGCGTCGGCCGCGCTCTTCGACCGCGCCGGATACGCCGAGACCGCGCCTGCCGTCGACGGTTTCCGGAAGCTGCGTAAGACTGTGTCCTGACCAGACCGTCGTCAGGGAGGCGTTTCGTCCATGTCAGCACAGGAAGTCCGGATCGGCGCGCACCGCATCGGGGCCGGGCATCCGCCGTTCGTCATCGCCGAAATGTCCGGTAACCACAACGGCGAGCTCGCCAGGGCACTGGAGATCGTCGACGCGATCGCCGAAACCGGGGCGCAGGCGGTCAAACTGCAGACCTACCGGCCGGACACGATCACGATCGACGTCGACGCCCCCGCCTTCCGGGTCAGCGACTCGCATTCGCTGTGGGGCGGCGAGAACCTCTACAAGCTTTACGAGCGCGCCCACACGCCGTGGGAATGGCACGAGCCGCTGTTCGAACGAGCCCGCTCCCGTGGCCTGGAGATCTTCTCCAGCCCGTTCGACCCCACCGCCGTCGAGCTGCTGGAGTCGCTGGACGCGCCCGCGTACAAGATCGCGTCGTCGGAGATCGTCGACCTGCCGCTGATCGAGCTGTGCGCGAAAACCGGCAAACCGCTGATCATCTCGACCGGGATGGCCAGCGTCGCCGAGATCGACGCGGCGGTCCGGACCGCGCGCGAGGCGGGCAACCACCAGCTGATCGTGCTCGGCTGCACAGCCAGCTACCCGGCGTCGCCCACCGAGAGCAACCTGCGTGGCCTGCCTGTCCTGGCGGGTGTGACCGGGACGCTCGTCGGCCTGTCCGACCACACACCCGGCATCGGCGCCCCGCTCGCGGCCGTCGCGCTCGGCGCCGTCGCCATCGAGAAGCATGTGACGCTGGCCAGGAGCGACGGCGGTGTCGACTCGGAGTTCTCCCTGGAGCCCGCCGAACTGGCCGCGCTGGTCACCGAATCGCACCGCGCGTGGGAGGCGCTGGGCGCGGCGGTGATCGGGCCGCGCGAGAGCGAGAAGGAAGGCCTGCGGCTGCGCCGTTCCCTCTACGTAGTCGAAGACGTGCGCGCGGGGGACACCGTGACGCGGGAGAACGTCCGCTCGATCAGGCCGGCCGGTGGGCTGGCCCCCGCCGAGATCGTGAACGTGCTCGGCCGCACCTTCTCCTCGGATGTCCCGAAGGGCACCGCGCTCACCTGGGGCCTGATCTAGCTCGTGAGTGGCAAGGACGGTTAGAACCGTCCTTGCCACTCACGAGGCCTCAGCCGAAGAACGCCTGGACTTCGTCGATGACGCGGTCCACGTCGGCGTTGGTCAGCGCCGGGAACAGCGGCAGCGAAAGCTCCTGGCTGTAGTACAGCTCCGCGTTCGGGCACATCCCGCGCCGGTACCCGAGGTCTTCGAACACCGGGTGCCAGTACGCGGGGATGTAGTTGACCTGTACGCCGATTCCCTTGCCGCGCAAGTGATCGAACAGCGCGCGGCGGCGTCCTTCGAGGACTCGCAGCGGGTACAGGTGCCACACCGGATCCGCGCCTTCGCGCACGGCAGGTGTCAGCACTCCGTCCAAAGAGGACAGTGCGGCGGTGTAGCGCGCGTGGATCTCCGCGCGGCGCTTCTTGAACTCCGCGAGCCTGCGCAGCTGGCTGCTTCCCAAGGCGCACAACACATCCGGCAACCGGTAGTTGAGGCCGAACTCGTGCACCTCCTGATGCCATGCGCCTTCGTCCGGATAACGCTGCGCCGCCTTGTCTCGCACCAGCCCGTGATTGCGGAAACCGCGGGCGCGCGTCAGCAGCTCGTCCGAACCGGCGACCACCGCGCCGCCTTCGGCCGTGGTGAGGTTCTTGGTGGGGAAGAAGGAGAACGTCGTGAGGTCGGCGAGCGAGCCCACCGGCCTGCCCTGCCAGCTTCCGCCCACCGAATGCGCGGCGTCCTCCAGCAGCAGCGCGCCGTTGTCGCGGGCGATCCGGCCGAGTTCGTCCAATTCGGCCGGGTGGCCGGCGTAATCCACGGCGGCGACGACCTTGGTGCGCGCGGTGACGGCCGCCGAAGCCGCCGCCGGATCGAGGTTGCCGGTGTCCGCCTCGACATCGGCGAACACGACCTTGCCGCCGAGCAACGCGGCCGTCGCGGCGGTGGCGACGAACGTCATCGGCGAGGTCACGACCTCGTCACCAGGGCCGACCCCGGCCGCCGCGTACGCGACGTGCAACGCGGCCGTGCCCGACGTGACGGCCACCGCGGGCGTGCCACCGGTGTGCTCGGCGAGGTCTTCTTCGAAGCGCGTGACGGCGGGGCCAGTGGTCAGCCAGTCGCCGCGCAGCACCTCGGTGACGGCGGCGATGTCCTCTTCCGAAACGGACTGACGGCCGTACGGCAGGAAGTCAGCCATACTGCTCGACCAGGTCGCGCAGCTCGTCCGCGTCGAGCCACAGGTCGTTGGTGTCCGAGCGGTAGGCGAAGTTCTCCGGCACGGCCTCGCCGCCGGTCGGCGGTTCGTAACCCCAGCCCGCGATATGCGGCTGGACGACGTACCGGTCGCTCAGCCGCACGGTGCGGCGGGCGTCGTCGGGGGCGATCATCTCTTCGTGCAGCTTCTCGCCGGGGCGGATGCCGACCTCGTGCATCGGCGAACCGGGCGCGATCGCCTGCGCGAGATCGACCAGCCGCATGCTCGGGATCCGCGGCACGTACAGCTCGCCGCCGTTCATCTGGTCGAAGGAATCGATCACGAACTGCACGGCCTGCGGGAGCGTGATCCAGAACCGGGTCATCTCCTTGTGCGTGATCGGCAGCGACTCGCCCTTGGCCGCGAGCGCGCGGAAGAACGGGATTACGCTGCCGCGCGAACCCATCACGTTGCCGTAGCGGACCACGGAGAACCTGGTCGGATGCGTCGCCGCGTAGTGGTTCGCGCTGATGAACATCCGGTCGGCGCACAGCTTCGTGGCGCCGTAGAGGTTGATCGGGCTGGACGCCTTGTCCGTCGACAGCGCGACGACCTTCTTCACACCCGTGTCGATCGCGGCCTCGATGACATGCTGCGAGCCGACGACGTTGGTCTGCACGAATTCGAACGGGTTGTACTCACCCGTGTCGACCTGCTTGAGCGCGGCGGCGTGCACGACGTAGTCGACACCGTGCATGGCGCGCTCGAGGCGGCGGCGGTCCCGGATGTCGCCGATGAACCAGCGCAGCCGCGGGTCGTTGTCGAACTGCTGGCGCGCTTCGTACTGCTTGAGCTCGTCGCGGGAGAGCACGACCAGCCGTCGCGGGTTCAGCTCGGCCAGGGCGTAGGTGATGAACGCCTTGCCGAACGAACCGGTCCCGCCGGTGAGCAGGATGCTGGAGCCATCCAGCTCGGACATCGTCGACCTCCGCGTTTCGGTGCTGTTGCCGCAGGACATCATGTCACCCATGGATCCAGACCCCGGGGCCCACGTGGTCAACGCCGTCATCCAGGCACGCGCGTCGTCCACCCGGCTACCTGGCAAGGTGCTCCGGCCCTTGGCGGGCCGCAGCGTCCTCGGCTGGGTCGTCCGCGCCGCCGCGGCTTCGCCGGGGATCGACAAGGTCGTGGTCGCGACCTCGACGGAAGCCGACGACGACGCGGTGGCCGAGGAGGCCGCCCGGCACGGTGCCCTGGTCGCCAGAGGACCGCTCGACGACGTCCTCGCGCGTTTCGCGGTCGCCATCGAGTCCTACCCGGCCGACGCCGTCGTGCGGCTCACCGCGGACTGTCCGCTGCTGGATCCCCAGCTCATCGGCCAGCTCGTGGCGCAGTGGCGCGCGCAGCCGTCGCTGGACTATCTGAGCACCGTGCTGGTGCGGACCCTGCCGCGCGGTTTCGACGCCGAGCTCGTGCGCGCCGGAGTGCTCGCCGAACAGATCGAGACGGCCCGGGGCGCCGATCGCGAGCACGTCACTTCCGGCGTCTACGCGAACCCGGAGCGGTACTCGTGCGCCGGGATCGTCGTCAGCCCGCCCGCCGACGACCTGCGCGTGACCTTGGACACCGTCGAGGACTGGTCGGTCATCGAAGCGATCGTCGCCGAACTGGGCGACCGTGTCGGCGACTGGCGCGAGGTGGTCGCGGTGCTGCGATCCCGGCCCGAGCTGGTGAAGCTCAACGCGCACGTCGAGCAGAAGAAGGTGGCCAGGTGACCAGGCTGCTGCTTCGCGCCGACGCCTCGCCGTCGATCGGCGCAGGCCACGTCTCGCGCATGGTCGCCTATGCCGAACGCGCCGTCGCGCGGGGCTGGGAGGTCGTGTTCGCGGGCCGGGTGGACAACGCCGAATGGCTGGCCGCCCGGTTCGGCGAGCTTTCGGTTCCGGTGGTGCCGTCCACTCCCTTCGAGGGTTTCGACGCGGTGGTCGTCGATCACTACGGCCTCGGAGAACTGCGTGAGGAGGTCAACGCCGCGGGCGCGCTGCTGGTGTCCATCGAGGACGACGTTTTCGGCAGGCGAGCTGCGGACCTCGTCGTCGACTGCGCCTTCGAGCCGATGCCGCGTCCTGAGGACGGCTCCGGGGAGTTGCTGCGCGGCGCGCGCTACGCGCCGCTGAGGGAAGCCGTCGTGCGTGCGCGCGAAAAGCGGTCCCAGAGCCCAAGCGGGGAACGACCGCGCATCACCGTCGTGCTGGGAGGCGGCGCGGAATGGGCCGAAACGGTCAGCGCGCTCTTACGGGCCCTTCGCGACACTCAGGAACCTTTCGAAGCCGACGTGCTCGTACGCGGTGAGCCGACCGTGCCCGAACCGCTGTCCGGTCAGGAGTTCCGGATCGCGCCGCCGGGGCCGGGCCTGCTCGATCTGCTGGTGGAAACGGACGTGGCGATCAGCGCGGCGGGGGTGACCCTCCTCGAACTGTGCTGCCTCGGGGTGCCCACCGCCGTCGTCCGGCTCGTGGAGAACCAGGACGCGGGATATCGCGCGGTACTCGATCTCGGGCTGGCGGCCGGGCTGGGGAGCGCGGACGCACTGGATGGCCGAGCCGCCGAGACGCTCAAGGGACTGCTGTCGGACCCGGCGACGCGTAACGGTCTTTCCGGGACTTCGATGGCTCTTGTGGACGGGCGAGGAGTCGACCGGGTACTGGACCGGCTGGAGACGAGGATGGCGGAATGACGACCACGGCGGAGCGAAGCGAGGCCGACGCCGTCCCGGAACCGAAACCGCGTCGAGGGTTTCTCGCCGTCTTGCTCGGTTGCGGAGCGCTGTTCCTCGCCGGGTGCTGGGCGGCGTGGTTCTTCACCATCGACGACGCCTTCATCACCTTCCGGTATTCGGCGAACATGGCGGACGGCCACGGTCCGGTGTGGAACGTGGGGGAAGACCCGATCGAGGGCTTCACGAACTTCCTCTGGATGCTCTGGCACGTCCCGTTCGCTCTCGCGGGCCTGCCGTTGGAGACCGTCGCCAAGGTGACGTCCGTCGTACTGGGCGGCTTGATCATGGTGATGCTGGTCCGCGCCGGCCATCGCGCGGCGGGCATCCTCGGTGCGCTCGTGGCGGGCGGCGCGCTGCTGCTGTTCGTACCGACCTACTTCCACGTCACCGCCGGCCTGGAGACCATCGCGTTCGCCGCGGTCGTGCTGCGTGCCGCCATCGTCGGCGTGGACCTCGTCCAGGGCCGCGCGGTGCGCGACTGGGAGCCGCCGCTCTTGCTGCTGCTCGCCGGGATGATCCGGCCCGAGGGTGTCCTCGCGACCTTCCCGGCGTTCCTCATCTGGCTGTGGCTCGGGCGCGGGCGACGCCGGACCTGGGCGCTCGCCGCCGCGGTCCTCGTCCTCGGAGGCGGATACTTCGCCTGGCGGTGGACGTACTTCGGGCATCCGTTCCCGAACACCTTCTACGTCAAGTTCGGCAACCTCGACGCCGGGTCGGTCTGGCTGGAGACCACCGCCTGGCTCGTTCTCCCGCTGCTGGCGCTGACCGCGTTCCTGCTGTTCCGGAGGGCGAGCAGGGGAGCGGGCCTGGTGCTGTCCTCGGTCGTCCTGCTGACCGGCATGACCTACGCGGTGTCCGGGCCGACCATGGACTACATCCACCGGTTCGCCTTCCACGCCTTCCCGGTGCTGTGCCTCGGCGCGGGACTGGCCATGGCGCACCTCGGCCGCCGGTGGATCGCCGCGGTGCCCGGCGCGGTGGCGGTCGGCTGGGTCGCCGTCGCCGGTGCCCAGTCGGCGGATCTGCCGGTGATCGCCAACTACGGTCCCGACCTGCAGCGTGCCCACGTCGCCATCGGCAAGGGCCTCGCGAACGCCCAGGTGCCGGAGGCGGCCCGGAGCCTGGCGGTCTCCGACGCGGGGGCGATCCCGTACTACAGCGGCTGGAAGTCGATCGACTACATCGGACTGAACGACGAGGCCATCGCGCACGGCGCCTCGCCGACGGACGTCGTCAAGGCCGTCCGCCCGACGGTCATCGTCGTCACCGCACGCGGGCCCGGCGCCACTCCCGGCTGGGCGTACGGCCTCGTCGTCCCCGACGCGGCGCGCGACTACCAGCTGGTCGCGGACGTCCAGATGCGCGAGGGCTACTTCCAGGAGGTCTTCGCCCTGCCCGAGCACGCCGCGCGGATCCGAGCGGCGCTCGATCAGTCCGTCGGCGAGGCACAGCGACGGAACGACCCCGGCCGGTACGAGGACACCATCGCCCGGTGGCTCGACCGTCTGCGTGCTCAACTGCCGGGAGGTTGAGGACCGCCGCTGTCCTCGATCCTCCCTACCGTCGCCCTCATGACCGACGAAATCACGCCGTTCACGATCGCCGTCCCCCAACGCGACCTCGACGACCTCGCCGCCCGCCTGGCGAACACCCGCTGGCCGGACGAGATCGACGGCGTCGGCTGGGGGCTCGGGACGCCGCTCGGGTACCTCCAGGAGCTCGCCGAATACTGGCGGCTCCGCTACGACTGGCGCGCCCACGAGGAACGCCTCAACGGCTTCCCCGGTTTCCTGACGAACATCGACGGCGCGAACGTCCATTTCCTGCACGCGCGGTCACCGGAGCCGGACGCGATCCCGTTGGTGCTCACGCACGGCTGGCCGGGGTCCATTGTGGAATTCCTCGACGTCGCCGGGCCCCTTTCGGATCCGCGCGCGTACGGCGGCGACCCGGGGGACGCGTTCCACGTCGTCGTCCCGTCGTTGCCGGGGTTCGGTTTCTCCGGGCCGACGACCGAAGCGGACTGGGGCACCGGGCGGATCGCCGATGCCTGGGGAGTGCTGATGTCGCGGCTCGGGTACGAGCGGTTCGGGGTGCACGGCGGCGACTGGGGCGCGATCGTGTCGCGCGAGGTGGGCGTCCGGTCCCCGGAGCGGGTGATCGGCGCGCATCTGACGATGTTGCCGCACGCGGTGCCGGAATCCGAGGCCGATCTCGCGGGGCTCACCGGTGAGGAACTGGCGCGGGGCGAGGCCGCGCTGGCGCGCGGGCGGGAGTTCCAGACCGGCGAGCTGGGCTACGCGATGATCCAGGCGACCAAACCGCAAACGCTTGCCTACGGGCTCACCGACTCGCCGGCCGGGCAGCTCGGCTGGCTCGTGGAGAAGTTCAAGTCCTATTCGGACTCGCGGGACGTGCCGGAGGACGCGATCGATCGCGACGATCTGCTCACCAGCGTGATGCTCTACTGGCTCACCGGCACGGCGAACTCGTCTTCGCGGATCTACGCCGCGTCGGGTCCGGCTTGGGGTACGCCACCGCCGGAGTCCACAGTGCCCACCGGCGTGGCTGTGTTCCCGAAGGACACCGGCCTGCCGATCCGGCACCTCGCCGAGCGCACCGACAACATCGTGCACTGGTCCACTCCGGACCGAGGCGGTCACTTCCCGGGGCTGGAGGTGCCGGATCTGCTCATCGACGACCTGCGGACGTTCTTCCGTCCGCTGCGCTAGAGGTACTGGCCGGGTCCGTGCGACTCGCCACCGGGCGCGTGCCCGCCCAAAGCGGCGCCGCCCGCGGACGGACCCGCCGGCAGCCCCCGCCGCATCTGCTCGAGCTGCACCCGAGCGGCCATCTGCTGCGCGAACAGCGCGGTCTGGATGCCGCTGAACAGCCCTTCCAGCCAGCCGACGAGCTGCGCCTGCGCGATCCTGAGTTCGGCATCGGACGGCGTCGAATCCTCGGTGAACGGCCGTACGAGCCGCTCCAGCTCGTCCTGAAGCTCGGGCGCGAGCGCCTGCTCCAGCTCGCGGATCGAGGTCTGGTGGATCTCGCGCACGCGGGTGCGGCTGGCGTCGTCCAGCGGCGCGGCGCGGACCTCTTCCAGCAGCTGTTTGATCATCGTGCCGATGCGCATCACCTTGGCGGGCTCTTCGACGAGGTCGCCGAGCGATTCCTCGCGTGCCTCCTCGCCGGAGTCGGCGCCGGGGGAGGCGACACGCGCGGTGCCGACCGGGGTGCCGTCGGGACCGACGACCACCACATGGTGTGTGGAGTCTCCTCCGCCGTCACCGGGGGTGGTCGATTCGCGGGAAACTGGGTCGGTCATGTGCTCCATCCTGGCCTACGTCGGGCGCGAAGCGCAGTGTGGTTTTCGGCGCCGTCTCCGAGCGTAGCGGGAATCGTCGCGCCCCGTGGTCGGGCAGCCAACCCCGGGTAAAGCGCCAAACCGCACGTCCGTACGGTGTCCCCATGGCGTTCGACGTCGCTCGTATCCGTGGGTTGTTTCCCGCGCTGGGTGACGGCTGGATTCACTTCGACGGCGCCGCCGGAATGCTCGTACCTGAACAGGTCGCTTCGGCCGTATCCACGGCCATGCGCGCTCCGGTGTCCGGGCCGGGCGGAGCGTTTCCGGCCTCCCAGCGCGCGGAAAGCATTGTCACGGCCGCTCGCCGGGCGGTCGCCGACCTGGTCGGCGCCGACCCGGCCGGAGTCGTGCTCGGGCCCAACGCGCCCGATCTCATCCGCCGTCTCGTCGACGCGATGGCCGATCGCTGGACGATCGGCGACGAGGTCGTGGTCTCCCGGCTCGACGAGGAGGCCAACCTCGCGCCGTGGCGCCGCGCGGCGAAACGCGTCGGCGCGGTCGTGCGCTGGGGCGAGATCGACATCGAGACCTGCGAGCTGCCCGCCTGGCAGTACGAGAACCTCGTCTCCGCGCGTACGAAGGCCGTCGCGGTCACGCTGGCGTCCGGTTCGGTCGGCACCCGGCCCGACGTCCCGACGGTGATCGAATTCGCCAAACGCGTCGGCGCGCTGGTCGTCGTCGACGCGACGTACGCGGCGCCGTTCGTGCCGCTGGACCTCAACGCGCTCGGCGCCGACGTGATGGTCGTTTCGGCACAGGCCTGGGGCGGGCCGTCGGTGGGGGCGCTGGTCTTCCGCGACCCCGAACTGCTCGAACGGCTGCCGTCGGTCTCGCTCGACCCGGCCGCGCGCGGTCCGGCCCGGATGGAGCTGGGGCCGCACGCGTACCCGTTGCTGGCCGGGCTGATCGCGTCGATCGACTATCTGGCCGGGCTGGACGACGCCGCGCTGGGCTCCCGGCGCGAGAAACTGGTGACGTCGCTGGGCTCGGCGAAGTCGTACCACGCGGGACTGCTGGCGCAACTGTCCACGGAGCTGCGTTCGCTGCGGCACGTCATGGTCATCGGTGACGCCATGCGCAGGATCCCCGCGCTCGCGTTCGCCGTCGCGGGCAAGAAAGCGCCCGAGGTCGCCGAATACCTGGCGTCCCAGGGGCTCTGCGCCTTCGCCGACGACGGCACGAGTGGTGTCTTCGGCTCGCTCGGCGCCGCCGAAGTCGGCGGCGCCGTCCGCATCGGGCTCGCGCACTACTCGAACGTCTTCGAGGTCAATCAGCTCGTCCGGGTGCTGGAAGAGATCCGCTAGCTCTTCGCAGCAAGAAGAACCTTGCCGAAAACCGTGCCTTCTTCGAGCGCCCGGTGCGCCGAAGCGGCTTCGGCCATCGGGACGACCTGACCGACGATCGGCTGCACCGAACCCTGCTCCACCAACGGCCACAACCGCTCGCGGACGTCGGCGACGATCGCCGCCTTCTGCGCCAGCGGCCGCGAACGCAGGCCCGCGCCGAACACACTCGCGCGTTTGCCCATCAGCTTGCCGATGTTCAGCTCACCCTTGACGCCACCCTGCATGCCGATGATCACCAGCCTGCCGTCCATGGCCAGCGCGTCGATGTTGCGGCCGAGGTATTTGGCGCCCATGTTGTCGAGGATGACGTTCGCGCCGCCGGTTTCGGCGCGCAGCACCTCGACGAAATCCTGTTCCTTGTAGTTGATCGCGAGGTCGGCGCCGAGCTGACGGCAGCTCTCCAGCCGTTCTTCCGAACCAGCGGTCACCGCGACCGTCGCGCCGAGCGCCTTGGCGACCTGGATCGCGTGCGTGCCGATCCCGCCCGCGCCGCCGTGGACGAGCAGGACGTCACCCTCGGACAAGCCGGCGTGCATCACCACATTCGCCCAAACCGTGCAGGCGACTTCGGGCAGTCCGGCGGCCGCGAGCAATTCGACTTCGGCGGGAAGCGGAAGCAGTTGTCCGGCGGGCACGGCGACCTTTTCCCCGTAGCCGCCACCGGCGAGCAAAGCACAAACTTCGTCGCCGATTCGCCATCCTTCGACGCCTTCGCCGATTTCGGCGATCGTGCCCGAACATTCGAGTCCGAGGATTTCGCTGGCACCCGGCGGCGGGGGATAGTTTCCCTGGCGTTGCAGCAGGTCAGCGCGGTTGACGGCACTGGCGGCGACTTCGATGACGACTTCGCCTTCACCGGCGACGGGATCGGGGACCTCGGTCCATTCGAGAACATCGGGTTCGCCGGGCTCACGGATGGTGATCGCGTACATACAAACGACCCTATCCCGGTGTCGTAAAGTCCGCCGAACGTCGGTTGACCTGTGGCGCAAACCACACAAAGGTGACGCCCATGTCATATTCGCGAAGAAGCATTGTTCCCTCGATCGTGGTGATGGCCACCGCCGCGCTCACGGTCGGAATGGCTCCCGCTGCGACGGCGACGACCGGGCTCGACGGCCCCGCGCTGGCCAGGCAGCTCGTCAACAAGGTCGACGTGAACAACGTCAACCGGCATCTGATCGCGTTCCAGCGGATCTCGGACGCGACCGGTGGCCGCCGGGCGGCCAGCACCGAGGGCCACAAGCGGTCCGCGGAGTACGTCGCCACGAAGCTGGAGCAGGCCGGCTTCACGGTCACGCGTCAGGAGTTCCCCTTCACCTACGCGGAAACCCTCGCGGAGAAACTGACGGTCGCGGGCGCCGACGTCCCGATCATCATCATGTCCTACAGCCCGTCGACACCGGACGGCGGAATCACCGCCCCGCTCGCCGTGGTCCCGGTGGACGACACCAGCGGCTGCGAAGCGGCCGACTACGCCGGCGGGGTCGCCGGCAAGATCGCGCTGATCCAGCGCGGTGGCTGCTCCTTCGCGCAGAAGCAGGCGACGGCCGCCGAGGCGGGTGCCATCGGCGCGATCGTCTACAACAACGTCCCGGGCCCGGTCAACGGCACCCTCGGCGACCCGTCCGCGGCCAAGATCCCGACCGGCGGCATCACCCAGGCCGACGGCCAGGCGCTCGCCGGCCAGGCCGGTGCCTCGGTCACCCTCGACCTGCGTGCCTTCCAGGAGGCGCGGACCAGCTACAACGTCCTCGCCGAGACCAAGACCGGCCGCAAGGACAACGTCGTGATGCTCGGCGCCCACCTCGACAGCGTCACCGAGGGCCCCGGTATCAACGACAACGGCACCGGCTCCGCCGCGCTGCTGGAGACCGCGCTGCAGCTGGGCAGCAAGCCCAAGGCCAACAACGCCGTCCGCTTCGGCTGGTGGAGCGCCGAGGAGTTCGGCCTCGTCGGCTCGACCCACTACGTCAACTCGCTGAGCTTCGAGCAGCAGCTCGACATCGCGCTCTACTACAACTACGACATGATCGGCTCGCCGAACGCGGCGTACTTCGCCTACGACGGTGACAACTCCGACGGTGTCGGCGCGGGTGCGGGCCCGTACGGTTCCGCGCAGCTCGAGAAGACCCTGGTCGACTACCTGCAGCTCGGCAAGGGTGTTCCGGTCGAGGGCACGGACTTCACCGGTCGCTCCGACTACGGGCGGTTCATCGCGGTCGGCATCCCGGCCGGTGGCCTGTTCACCGGTGCCGAAGGCGTGAAGACCGCGGCGCAGGCGGCCAAGTGGGGCGGCAGCGCCGACGTTCCTTACGACAAGTGCTACCACCAGGCTTGCGACAACCTCGGCAACGTCGACCGCGTCGCGCTCGAACGCAACTCCGACGCCGTCGCCTGGGCGCTGGGCGTGTACGCGACCAGCACCGCGAACATCAACGGTGTCTCGGGCAGCTCGGCCGCGAAGGCGAAGGCCCTTCGCGCGACTGAGCGGTCTCAGCAGCGGAGCATGACGGCTTCCGTCCAGGCCGACGACCACCACGTCGCCGCCTGATCCTCAAGAAGCCTCGTGAGTGGCAAGGACGGTTCTAACCGTCCTTGCCACTCACGAGTTTTTCAGCCCAGGTTGTTGGTCGCGAAGGTGTCGCACCGCGCCGGCTGGCCGGTCTGGAAGCCGGTGGTGAACCACTTCTTCCGCTGCGCCGAAGTGCCGTGGCTGAACTTCGACTCGTCGACCCGGCCCCCGCCGAGCTTCGACTGGATGTAGTCGTCACCGATCCGCGAAGCGGTGTCCAGCGCGGAGTTGACGTCCTCCTGGCTGATCTCGCTGATCAGCGGCCGCCCGGATTCGGTCGGGGTGGTGGTGGCGTGGTTCGCCCAGACGCCGGCGTAGCAGTCGGCCTGCAGTTCGAGCCGCACCGAACCCGACGTCGGCCCGCTCCCGGTGCCCTTTTTGGACACTCCGGTGAGGTTCTGCACGTGATGGCCGTATTCGTGGGCCAGCACGTACGCCTCCGCGAACGGCCCGCCCTGCGCGCCGAACCGGGTGCGGAGTTCGTTGAAGAAGCCGAGATCGATGTAGACCTCGGAGTCGCCGGGGCAGTAGAACGGCCCGACGTCGGAGGTCGCGTTGCCGCAGGCCGTGTTCACGCCGCCGTTGAAGAAGTTCGTGACGGCCTTGCGGTAGGTCGACCCGGACCGCTGGAACTCCTGCCCCCAGTAGTCCTGGATCGAGTTGATGATGGCGACGATCGCGCAGTCGTGGTTCCGGTTCGCGTCCGCGCCGGTCTTGCACTCCTGCGACAGCGACGTGTTGTCCATCTGCTGCCCGGAGCCCACGCCGCCGAGGCTGCCGATCCCGCCGGACGACGGGTTCAGGCTCACGCCGCCGAACTGGGAGAAGAGGAAGTAGATGACGAGGCCGACCACGCCGAGCCCGCCGCCGCCGAGTGCCACCCGGCCGCCGATACCGCCACCGCCGCCTCGCAGGTCCTCGACCTCGGAGGTGTCCAGGCCCGCGCCTTCGTCGAATCGCACGGGGAAAGCGTAGCCGGAAGACCCCGGATACGCCTGGGTGCGGCCGCGCAGTGCGGCCGCACCCAGGACTACCGAGGTTGTCTTGTTCCGATCGCCGGTTGGCCGCGATCACCGGGCCGGCGTCCTGCGCTGCCGAGGCGGTCGAAGAGGCCGCGAACCCGAAACAGGCCGGAGTGACGCCGAATGCGCCAGAATTGTCGAGCGCATCCGAGATGCCCGCGCTCGTCGCTGTTCACAGTCGCGACCGACCCGGTCCTTTCCGTTCCGGTCGCGGGGACACAGCAGGCGGTCAACCGCGAGAATCACCCGCCATACCACCACCTGACCCTTCCCGGCTGGGGAGCAGGTCCGGCGGCCATCCTTACGGTCCGCCCGGTACTTGCCCGACCATCCGCTGACAAGCAGAATGCGCCTTTTCGCGCCGAGTCTCAACCTTTTCGTAACCCTCCTTCGGGCGAATGTTCCGCCGGATTTTTCACGGGCCGAAAAGTGACCGGTGGGTATGCGCCTTGTGCGATCAACGCTCTACTCTGCGTGGATGGCGGTGGAGCAGAAGGAAGTGCGCTGGCTGTCCGAGTCCGAGATGGTCGCCTGGCGCTCGTACATCGTCGCCACCATGCGGCTGCGACAGCGTCTCCATCGTGAACTTTCCGAGCGTCACGATGTCACCCTCGCCGACTACGAGGTCTTGGTCTGCCTTTCGCTCCAGCCCGACCGGCGGATGCGGATGACGGAGCTGGCGAGCATGCTCGGCTCGACCAAGAGCAGGCTTTCGCACCAAATGGTCCGGCTGGAGGCCGACGGCCTCATCCGCCGCACCCGCGATCCGGCGGACAAGCGCGGTGTCGTCGCGGAGATGACCGGAAGCGGCGCGGAACTGCTGGAGGGTGCGGCCCCGACGCATGTCGAAGGGGTCCGGGAGCATCTGATCGACCTGCTGACCCCCGAGGAGCAGCGCGTGCTGGGGCAGGCTTTCGGGCGGGTGCTGGATCACCTGTCGGAGATCGACGGCCTGCCGCGCCTGCCGCCGATCACTTCCTGAGCCTCGCCGCCTGACGCGTCAGGTGCGCGCGTTCGGCCTGGTCGGACGCCTTGTCGGCGGCCTCGCCGTACAGCCGTGCCGCCGTCTCCAGGTCACCGTCGCGCTCGTGCAGGTACGCCGCCACCGCCGCGTACCTCGGCAGCGAATCGTCCAGTTCCGCGAGCGCGGCCAGCCCCGCGCGCGGTCCGTCCGCCTCGCCGACGGCGACCGCGCGGTTGAGCCGGACGACCGGGCTGCCGGTCAGCCGCGCGAGTTCGTCGTACCACTCGACGATCTGCACCCAGTCGGTCTCTTCGGCGGTGGGCGCGTCGGCGTGGAGCGCCGCGATGGCGGCCTGCGCCTGGAATTCGCCCAGCCGGTCGCGGGCCAGCGCGGCTTGGAGGATCTCGACGCCCTCGGCGATCAGGCGCGTGTCCCAGGCGCCGCGGTCCTGTTCGGCGAGTGGCACCAGCTCGCCGTCGGCCGCCGTCCGCGCGGCGCGCCGGGCGTGGTGGAGCAGCATGAGGGCGAGCAGCCCGGCGACCTCGGGATGGTCGATCGAGGCGAAGAGCCGCCGCGTGAGCCGGATGGCTTCGGCGGCGAGGTCGACGTCGCCCGAGTAGCCCTCGTTGAACACGAGGTAGAGCACGCGGAGCACGGTGGCGACGTCGCCGGCCTGGTCGAAACGCACTCCGGAGACGGTGCGCTTGGCGCGGCTGATGCGCTGCGCCATCGTCGCTTCGGGCACCAGGTACGCCTGGGCGATCTGGCGGGTGGTGAGCCCGCCGACGGCGCGCAGGGTGAGCGCGACCGCCGAAGACGGCGTCAGCGACGGGTGGGCGCACAGGAAGTAGAGCTGCAGCGTGTCGTCCACCGCGGGCGCGGGACCCGGCGCCGGCTCCTCGTCGACGAGGTCCTCGCGACGGCGGCGGGCGGCGTCGGACCGTGCCATGCCGAGGAACTTGCGCCACGCGACGGTGACGAGCCAGCCCTTCGGATCGTTCGGCCGTCCATCGGGCCAGACGCGGACGGCCTCGATCAGCGCCTCCTGGACGGCGTCCTCGGCCGACGCGAAGTCGGCTCCGCGGCGGACGAGGATCCCGAGGACGTTCGGCGTGAGGCTCCGGAGCAGGGCCTCGTCCAGCTCGGCGGTCACTCCGTGGTGACGAGCGGCTCGCCCCACAACGGACGCAGTTCGAGCCATTCGTGGATCGGCTTCCCGCCCGCTCCCGGGGCGGCCGACAGTTCACCCGCCAGTTCGAGCGCTCGCTCGTAGCTGTCGACGTCGATGATCATGAAACCGGCGATGAGGTCCTTGGTCTCGGCGAAGGGGCCGTCGGTGACCGGCGGTTTGCCCTCGCCGTCGTATCGCACGAAGGTGCCTTCGGGGGCGAGAGCCTGCTCTCCGACGAACTCGCCGGTCTCCACGAGCCGGTTCGCGAAGTCCCTCATGTAGTCGATATGCGCCGTGATCTCCTCGGGCGCCCATTGCTCCATCGGGATGTCGTTCACCGCTGCCGGAGCGCCGCGGTAGTGCTTGAGCAGCAGGTACTTGGGCATGCCGGAAGGGTAGCGCCAGACTGCCGGTCCTTCTGCCTGGTGCGGCTATACATCCGATCTCTAGCGTCCTTGTCGCGTTCCTCCATCGCGAAAGGAAGAGCCCTTGTCCAAGGCGAAACGGCGATCAGCCTGCCTGCTTGTGACCATCGGTCTCATCTGTGGCCTGCTCACCGGAGAAGCGGTCGCCTCCGGTGGGGCCCCGGCCCCGCTCGCTCCAGCCGTCGCTCAAGCGCTGATCGCCGCGAATCCGGTGATCTGCGAGGGCGACGGGGTTTCCGGCAAACGTGTCGAGCTGGTGTACGTCCGTGAGGCGGGCCAGCCCGACCGGTACGCGACCGTCGTTCCGTCCCTGCGCGCCTACGCGTCCGGGATCGACGATTCGTTCAACGACAGCGCCGCCGCGACCGGCGGCAGCAGGCATCTCCGTTACGTGACGACCGCGGGCGCGGGCTGCCAGGTCGCCGTCGCGAATCTCGTGGTGCCCGACGGCACCTACAAGTCCGGCGCCATCCGCGACCGCGCCATCCAGGCCGGTTTCTTCGACGCGAACCGCGATTACATGCTGTTCTCCGACAACCCGCACACCTGCGCGGGCACCTGGGGCGACAGCGACGACCAGCCCGGCCCCGCCAACGCCTTCAACAACGGCAGGCACTACACGGAGATCGCCGTCTCCTGCTGGGGTGTCAACGCGGCCGCCCACGAACTCGGTCACATGCTCGGCGCCGTCCTGCCGGGTGCCCCGCACTACCAGGGCGGCGGGCACTGCTCCCAGGAATGGGATCTGATGTGTTACGGCGACACCCAGTCCTTCGACTGCACGGAACGCGACTTCGACCGGCTGCTGGACTGCGGCAACGACGACTACTTCAGCACGAACCCCACGCCGGGCAGCTGGCTCGCGACGCACTGGAACGTCGCGAACAGCGCGTTCCTGATCAAGAAGGACACCCCCGACAACGACGACGGCCACGCCAGGGGCGGGAAGACCTACGTCATCACGGGCGCGAGCGGCAACGCGATCGACGTCGTGGGTTCGTCGACCGGCGGCCTGGTCAACCTCAGCCACCGGCCGCGGACCGACGCCATGAGCCAGAAGTGGATCCTGGGGTACAACACCGGTCTTCAGCTGGTCAACGCCAACAGTCAGCTGTGCGCCGACAGCGCCCAGAGCGGGACGGCGCCGGGAACGCCGATCCTGCAGTACGACTGCAACGGGCAGAACGGCATGCGGTGGGCGTTCCAGCCGCTCGGCAACGGCAAGGTGGCGATCTTCAACTATCTGACGGGTTACGCGATCACCGATGGCGGCGCGTACCCGGCGCCGCTGGTCCAGCGGCCCTTCACCGGAGCGGCGAACCAGCAGTGGACTCTGAACCCCGTCGCCGATCCCGGTCCGAAGGCGGGCAAGAAGTACTACTTGACCGTCGCCACCAACGGCAACAGCGCGGCGGTCGTGGACGGCTCGTCGTCGGCCGGCGCGAAGATCACCAATGTGGCCAGGCAGAACGACAACGGCCAGAAGTGGCGGCTCACCGACGTGGGCGGCGGGTACTGGAGGATCTCCAACGAGCGGAGCGGTCAATGCCTGCGGCCGGTCTCCGGCAGCACCGCGGAGGGCGCGCAGTTCGAGCAAACGCATTGCGGCTCGGCGATCAACCAGCAGTGGAAGCTGCTGCGGAGCGCCGACATGCGCTACGGGCTGGTGAACCGGGCGAGCAAGCTGGCCGTGCGGCAGATCGACAACGGCACGGCTTCGCTGCTGGAGCAGCGGCCGTTCCTGGGCGGCCGTAGCGACGAGACCGTCTGGGCACTGGTGCCCGCGTGATGCGAAGCGCCCCAGGTCGGTGGACTTGGGGCGCTTTCGTTTCTCAGGACTGGCGGTAGCGGTGGGATTCGAACCCACGGAGGACAGAGCCCTCGCATGTTTTCAAGACATGTTCCTTCGGCCGCTCGGACACGCTACCGCCGTCGAGGATATCCGACGGGACTTTGGTGAAACGCTTCGGATCTAGTCGAAGCGAAGCTTTCCGTTGAGGGTGGTGGCGGGGCATGGATGGACTAGTCGAAGTCCCAGTCGGTCAGGATGCCGACGAAGATGACGCCGATCAGGATCAGCACGATGACCGCGACGCCGAGATAACCGATGATGATCGCCGCGAGCGCCATCCCCTGGCCGCCCGCTTCCCCGCGTTTGGCCTTGGAATGCGCGATATGCCCCATGATGACGCCGGCGATCGACGGCAGCCCGCTGCACGCGACGAGACTGGCGATCGACACGACCAGTGCCGCGATCGCGAGCCCTTGTTCCTGCGGCGGCGGCATCGCCGGGCCGTATCCGTAGCCCGGTTGCTGGTACGGCTGCCCGTACGGAGGTTGCTGGCCGTAGGGCTGCTGCTGACCGTAGGGGTCTTGCGGGTATGTCACCCGCTAACCGTAACCGTCGTAGCTCAGGATGCCTGGCTCTTCGCGGCCTTCGCCGCGATTCGTGCCTGGACCTCGGGACGGCGCAGCGGCGGCACCGTCGCCGGCGGCTGACGGCGCGGGGGCAGCTCGGCCAGCACGCGCCGGGTGATCTCGGTGATCTCGGCGACGGCGGCCTCGAACGGCTCGCGGGTGGCGTCGGAAAGGCTCTGCACCCCGGACACCTTGCGGACGTATTGGCGGGCGGCGGCCTCGATCTCGTCCGGCGTCGCCGCCGGTTCCAGGCCTCGCAGCGTGGTGATGTTGCGGCACATGCCCCGATCGTACGTCCGCCCACCGACGTTTCCGAGTGCTCCGATCACACAGTCGGTTAGAAGCTGCCCTGGTTCGTTGACGCCGAAAAACGCGTTTGGGCACCCTCGGCGGAGTGCCCCTCAGACCTCGCTCTCTTCGCCGTGCGCCCGTCGAGCCGATCCCCGAACCGGCCGAACCCTCCCCGATACCGGAACAGGTCTGGCAACGCGTCCCGATCGACGCCCTGATCGACCTGGTCACCGAGATCTTCACCGCGCACGACCTGCCGTGGTCGCGGGCCAGGATGGCCGCCGAGGCGTTGTGCCACGGCGACCTCACCGGAACGCCGGAATCCGGTGTCGCCGAACTGACCCGGCTGCATCTGCCGATGCTGGCCGACGGGATGGTGCGGCCGAGGGCCGAACCGCTGATGATCGCCGACCGCGGCGCCGCCGCGTTGATCGACTACCGCCGCGCGCCGGGGTTGTGGGCCGTCGGTGACGCGATGGACCGGGCGGTGTCCCGGGCCGGCCGGTACGGCGTCGGGCTCATGTCGGTGCGCGGCGTCGGGCCGTTCGGCCGCGCCGGGCATCATGCGGCGAGGGCGTTGCCGCACACCATGATCGGGCTCGTCATGGCGGCGGGCGGGGAGCGCGGGACGGCCGCGAACCCGCTCGGTATGGCCGCCCCCGCCGGCGCGTACCCCGAATTCGTGCTCGACCTGGACACGCTCGGGGACGTCGATGGCGCCGGCAGTGCCGCCATCGCCGGTTTCGCCCTGCTGGTGGAGATCTTCGCCGGGGTGCTGGCGGGCGTCGGCGACCACGACCACGACACCGGACTGATGGTGATGGCCATCGCGCCGACGACGCTGCGCAGCGCCGACGGGTTCTACAAGGCCGCGAGCGCGTTGTTCGGCAGCCTGCTCGGCTGGGAGGGCGGCACCCCGGTCCGCTATCCGGGCTGGCGCGAGGCGCAGTACCTCGAACAGTGCCAGGCGCTGGGTGTCCCGCTGAACGAGCCGGTGCACCGCGAACTCGAAGAACTCGCGAGGGCGTTGCGCCTGGCTCCGCTGCAGGGCCGCTAGTTTCGCGTGTCCAGCCGGACGCCACGCGTGTCCAGCCGGACGCCACGCGTGATCAGCCGGACGACACGCGTGATCAGGGGGACGACACGGCGACAGGGCCCGGCCGCGGGTGTGTCGTCCGCCTGATCACGCGTGCCGTCCGCTCGGTCACGCGTGGCGTCCGGCTGATCACAGGTCACGCGTGAGGCGAGTCGGCCGCTAGCCCAGGACGACGCGGCCGCCTTCGCCGCCGACCTCCACGACGTCGCCGTTCGTCAGCTGACGGCCGCGCCGGACCTCCACCTCGCCGTTGACCGTGACCTCTTCGGCGTCGAGGAGGTCTTTGGCGTGCGATCCGTCTTCGGCCAGGTTCGCCAGTTTGAGGAACTGGCCGAGGCGGATCGGTTCACCGGTGATCGGGACGTCGTGGATGCTCATGGGGAGATCATCCCCGTGCGTCCATCTTCCGGTACAAGGTGGCGACGTCCGTGTCGAAGTAGCTGCTGTAGGACGTGTCCGGATCGTCCCCGCCGTACAGGTAGCCGCCGATCACGCCGACGACGGTGCCGAGCCCGGTCTTCGGGTCGGGGTCGACGACCCACGGGCCGCCGCTGGTGCCGGTCGTGAAGCCGGGGCACGCGACGCGCATCTGATAGGTGTCGGCCTGGGCGCTGGTGCCGTGGCAGACGACCGGCGCCTCTCGTTCGTCGGGATACCCGGTCAGGGTGATCGGGTGGTCGAATCCGCCACCGGTCAGCAGGGTGTTGGCGCCCGTGACGCTTTCGAGGGTTTTCGTGGTGCCCGCCTGACGGGCGGTCGCGAACCCGACATCCAGATCCGGATCGGAGGAATCGGCCCAGCCGTCGGGAACCTGCGGATCCGAGACCTCCCAGTAGCCGTACGGCGCGACACCGTCGTGGTAGCCGGGAGCGAACGAGATCCCCGTCGCGTACTCGCCGCCTTCGCCGTCGTGCAGGCAATGCGCCGCCGTGAGCAGGAGGTCGCCGGGGCCGCTGTGCACGACGCTGGCCGTGCAGAAATGCGTTCCGTCCAGGAAGAGCGCGCCGATCGCGGGATTGGTCGGCGGTGCCGCGGGGGTGGCCGCCACCGTCGCGGCGGCGCCGTCTTCGGTCGCCGCGGGATCCGACGCGGCGGAGCAACCGGACAGAACGACACAGAGCACGAGCAACAGGGCGCGGCGCATCGCCTTCCTTTCGCTCGTCCACGGCTGTCGGTTACAGATCACCATAAGCGGGGTACGAACACAGCCCGAATCGATCAACGCACAGCAAGCTCACAGCCGTAGTATGTGTTACCTCCGGTAACAGTCGAGCGGGTTGGGAGCGGGTATGAAGTCGTTCACGGACAAGGTCGTGGTGATCACGGGCGCGGGCTCGGGGATCGGCAAGGCGCTCGCGATCGAGCTCGCGGGGCGGGGCGCCAGGCTGGCGCTCTCCGACGTCGACGCCGTCCGCGCGGCGGGCACCGTCGCGGAGTGCGAGAAGGCGGGCGCGACCGCGAAGGCGTACGAGCTCGACGTCGCCGACCGTGAAGCCGTTCTCGCGCACGCCGAGGAGGTCGCCGTCGATTTCGGCGGCGCCAACGTCGTGGTGAACAACGCCGGGGTCGCGCTCGGCGCCACGGTCGAGGAAATGACCTGGGACGACTACGACTGGCTGATGGGGATCAATCTCGGCGGCGTGGTCAACGGCACGAAAGCGTTTCTGCCCCAGGTGATCGCTTCCGGCGACGGGCACATCGTCAACCTTTCGAGTGTGTTCGGCTTCATCGGCGTGCCCACGCAGAGCGCTTACAACGCCGCGAAATTCGCGGTGCGTGGGTTCACCGAGGCGCTGCGGCAGGAAATGCTGATCGCCCGGCATCCGGTCAAGGTCAGCTGCGTGCATCCCGGCGGCATCAAGACGAATATCGCCCGTGACGCGCGGGGCGGCGCCGAGCGGGACATCGACAAAGCCGCCGAGGGCTTCGAAAAGATCGCGAGGACGACGCCGGAGAAGGCCGCCCAGACCATCGTCCGTGGTATCGAACGGGGGACGGCGCGGATCCTGATCGGTCCGGACGCGTACGCCATCGACGCGATTCCCCGCGTGCTCGGCTCCTTTTACCAGCGGCCGCTCGCCCTGTTGGGGCGCTTGGGAATGCGGAATCTCTGAGAAAGCGGAAGCCACTGAACGGAGTAACCCTCCGTGGTCCGGACGGCTCGGGATAACTCGATCGGGGTGCGTTACTTACGGCGGCGTCGGAAATGCACCACAATGCTCAAGTTCGTGATTCCCCTTCCGGAGGTCCCCATGCCGCGCGCCGCCCAGCGCCGTACGCCGACCGATGCCGCGCTCTCCGTCGAGACGGCGGAGCTGCTGGACCGGACCGGGATCATCGCGGCGAGCCTGCCGAAACGGCGGCGCAGCCCCGAGAACGAACCCGAGCCCGAGCCGATGCCGGTGCGGCCCCCGGTCTGCGAACCGGTGGTGGACAAGGATCTGCGCCCCAAGGCCGTCGTCATCCATCGTCGCGCCCGGTCCTGGCTGGTCGGCGGGGCGGGGGTGGCGTTGCTCGCGATCGGCTGGTTCGCCGGCACCTTCACCTTCCAGCCGGTCGACGACACCGCCTTGCCCGAGCAGCCGTTGCCCGCCGTGGTGACCCAGCAGGCGGCCCCGCCGGTCGCGCAGCCCGCGCCGCAGGCCGCCCCGGTGACCGTCTACGTCCCGGTCACCGTGAAGGAGCAAGCGCCCGCGACGAAGAAGAAGCCCGCCAAGGAACGGGTCGTCGCCCTCCCGCCCGCCGAGACGAAGCCGCCGGAGCAGCCGCGTTCCGACCTCGGCTCGCGCGAGAAGGTCACGCAGGACATCCGGAACATGATGGACCCCGTCGTGGCGAGTTCCCTGGCGATGGAGATGGCGCAGGGAATGGTGAGTTACGGCCGCTGACCGGTCAGCACGGCGGCCAGCGCGGAGCCCTCGCCGGGATCGCCGTGCACGAGTTCGGTGCGGTGCACCACCCGCGGTGAGGACAGGGAAAGCGCGCTCACGCCGGTGAGCATGTCCGCCGGGAGCAGTGCCAGTCCCTGCCCGGCGGCGACCAGCGCGAGCAGACCGCGGACGTCGGTCCCGGTGTAACGCAGCCGTCCGCGGAATCCGTCGGTCGAGGCGAACTTTCTCAAGCGTGCCAAGGGAATCGCCGTATCCGGCGCGTCGATCCACGCCGCGTCGGCGAGTTCGGCGAGCCGCACCGTCCGTCCGGCCATCGGATGACCGCCGGGTACCGCGACCGCGAGCGGGCGTTCGCCGACGACGGTGGTGGTGAGCGGGCCGACGTCCGGCAGCGGGAGCGGATCGCTCGGCGCGGTCATACCGTCGACGAGGCCGAGGTCGAGCGCGCCCGTCGCGACCTCCGTCAGGACGTCGTCACGGCTCAGGACGCGCAATTCGGTGCCGCGCCGCGCGGCGGCGGCGACTTCGGCGGTGAGCGACAGCGGGGTGAGCCCGAGGACGACCCGTCCGGTGGGGGCCGCGGTGAGCCGGGCGAGGTCCGCGCGGGCGGCGTCGAGCCGGGTCAGCAGCGGACCGGCGTGTTCGAGGAGACGTTCCCCGGCCCGGGTCGGGGCGACGGGACGCCGGGTGAGCAGCTCCGTGCCGAGGTCGTGTTCGAGCGCGGCGATGTGCTGGGAGATCGCGGATTGGGTGTAACCGAGGTCGCGGGCCGCTTGCGAGAACGAGCCGCCGCGGGCCACCGCCACGAAGGTGCGGAGCAGATGGGTCTCCATGGCTATCAGTATCGCTTATGGAGGCAGCAAGGATCATCGTTGGCGCTGAACTCGGTTCGCGGGTCAG
Source organism: Amycolatopsis sp. NPDC058340 (assembly GCF_042723975.1). Taxonomy (NCBI): domain Bacteria; kingdom Bacillati; phylum Actinomycetota; class Actinomycetes; order Pseudonocardiales; family Pseudonocardiaceae; genus Amycolatopsis; species Amycolatopsis sp. NPDC058340. The sequence continues at coordinate 622,626 of NZ_JBHXIB010000001.1, forward strand.
GATGGCCGCATGACACAGACAGCCCGGGTCGCCCTGGTCGGCGACAGGTCGGACGGCGTTCGCTCCCATGTCCGCATCCCGATGCTCTTCGAGCGGCTCGCCGAGCGCGACGGACTCGAACTCGACGCCTATTGGATCCCGACGGACACCGCCGGCGACCTCGCCGGTTTCGACGCCGTCTGGCTGGTGCCCGGCAGTCCTTACCGGTCCGAATCCGGCGCGGTGGAGACCGTGCGCGCCGCCCGCGAGAACGGCATCCCGTTCCTCGGCACCTGTGCCGGTTTCCAGCACGCGCTGCTGGAATTCGCGCGGAACGTCTGCGGCCTCGGCGGTATCGGGCACGCGGAGAACGAGCCGGATTCGGCCGAGCGGCTGATCGTCCCGCTCGCGTGTTCGCTCGTCGGCCACGAGGGCGCCGTCCACGTCACGCCGGACACGCTGGCGGCACGGATTCTCGGGGCGGCGCGTTCCGTTGAGCGGTACCACTGCTCGTACGGTCTCGACGCGCGGCATCTGGACACCTTGGCGGCAGGTGGGCTGGTCTTCAGCGGATTCGACGACGACGGCGACGCCCGGATCGCGGAACTGCCGGAGCACCCGTTCTTCCTGGCGACGTTGTTCCAGCCGGAACTGGCCGGCGACGGGACCCGGCCGCATCCGCTCGTCCGTGCCTTCGCGCTGGCCGCGGTGGAGCACGCGAAATCGCCGGTCCACAGTGTCCATAGTGGACACTGACGGTCGTCGTGGGCCGGATGGCCGCTGACACAGCGGAAGTGATCGACTACCGTGAGCCAAGGGGAGGGGCTCATGGAGAAGGGGGATTCCGCTCGGGGCACCGCGTTCAAGGCCGCCTTCGCGGTCGGCGAGTTCCGTGCGTTGTGGGCGGCGGAGGCGCTTTCGCAGGCCGGTGACCAGCTGGCCAGGGTCGCGTTGTCGGTGCTGGTCTGGGAAAGAACGGCCTCGGCGGGGCTGACCGGGCTCACCTACGGCCTGACGTATCTGCCGACGCTGATCGGCGGCACCCTGTTCGCCGGGTTGGCGGACCGGTATCCGCGACGGACGGTGATGATCGTCTGCGATCTGCTGCGCGCGGCGATCGCGGCGTTGATGGCCGTCCCGGGGGTGCCGCTGCCGGTGCTGGCCGGACTGCTGGTGATCCTGACGACGGCGGGTGGCCCGTTCCGGGCGGCGCAGCTCGCGTTGCTCCCGGACGTCCTCGAAGGCGACCGGTATCTCGCCGGGCTCGCGGTCCGGACGATCACCATCCAAACGGCACAGCTGGCCGGATTCGGCGGTGGCGGACTGGTGATCGGGCTCGTGACGCCCTATTGGGGCCTGGTGATCGACGCGGTGACCTTTGTGGTCTCGGCACTGCTCGTGTCCATCGGGGTGCGTCGCCGAGGGCCCGCGGCCACGGAATCTTCGGTGAAAAGCCGTGTGGCGCGGGCTTTCAGTGGCGAAGGCGCCAGGGAACTGTGGCAGGGCAAGGGAATCCGGGTGCTCTTCGGGTTGAAGATGCTGGCCGGGTTCGCCATCGCGCCGGAAGGGCTCGCGGCACCGCTCGCCGTCGGGCTCGGGGCGGGCAGTTTCGCGGTCGGTCTTATTCTCGCGGCCGACCCGATCGGCTCGGTAATAGGTTCGTGGATCTTCACGAAATGGGTTCCGGCGCGACGGAAAACGCGAATCGTCGGCATTCTCGCCATCGCATCCGTCGTTCCTTTGGTCTTTGTCTTCTTTCGCCCTTCGTTACCCGTCTGCCTCGCGTTGATCGCGCTCAGCGGGGCCTTCGCGGCGCCATACCACCTGCAGGCCGTCGCGTTGATGGCCCGCGCGGTGCCGGACGGCGTCCGGGCGCAGGTGATGGGGCTGACCTCGACGAGTTTGGTGACGGTGCAAGGAATCGGGATCATGCTCGCGGGTGGCCTCGCCCAGCTGACCGGCCCGTTCGTGGCCGTCGGGGTGGCCGCGACGGTGGCCGTCGCCTCGGCGGGACCGATGGCGATGGCCTGGAAACGGGCCATCGCCACCGGCCCCGATGTATGGCTCCCGGCCGGGAGCCGAACCGGCTGAATTGGTGGGATCAGTCCTCGCGACCGTTCATGATGGTCCTCCCTCCCACTGCTCCATCTGTGTGTTCCGGAATTGACTCGAGCCACCCTCAGTACTACCTCGGATACATTGAAATGTGTACGGAAGGGGGACCGGTGACCATGATTATGGGGGAAGTGGAACTCGCCGGAGAAGGGGCCGGTACACGTCTGAGAGCCAGGGTCCGACGCTGGGAGCTATGGTCCGGACCACGCGGTGTTCCCGCGGTTTTTCTTGTGGTGGAAGGCCTCGCCGCGGCAGCCGCGGTAATCGCCTTGCTCCGATCGAACTACGAGACTACGGAATTCGTCCGATTTGGATCACTGCTCGGCCTCGCCGTCCTGCAGGCCGAGCTTTCGCGTTCGGTGGAACGGTTGCGGCGCGCGCTTTGCGACCGGCCGCATATCAACATGACTTCGGTGTGGACGTTCGCGGGGGTGCTCGTCCTGCCGTCCGGGCTCGCGCTGGCCCTCGGACTGCTCATCTACCTGCATCTTTGGTTCCGCGTGTGGCGGGGGATGAGCCACCGCCCGGCCTACCGCGTCGTGTACTGCGCGGCGGCGATCGTGCTCTCCTGCCTGGCCGCGGGGGCCATCGTCTCCGGCTGGAACGGACTGCCGGCCGGGTTCGCCGGCTCGCTGAAGATCGTCGAGGCGGCGGCCGTGTTCACCGTGGCCAACGCGTTCGTCGTGGCGCTCTCGGTCTACCTGCACAGCGGGGCCAAATCCCCGCGGTCGCTGTTCGGCACGGGCGACGACAACCTGCTGGAAGTCACCACCCTGGTGCTCGGGACCTCGACCGCGCTCGGCATCGTGCACGCGCCGGCGCTCGTCCCGTTCGTGCTGCTCCCGGTGCTGGTGCTGCACCGCAGCGTGCTGGTGCGGCAGCTGGAGATCGCGGCGGACATCGACGGCAAGACCGGCGTCCTCAACGCGCACGCGTGGCACGCGCTGAGCGAACGGGAGCTCTCGTCGGCGGCGAGGGCGAAACGCAAACTCGGCGTGCTGATGCTCGACCTCGACCATTTCAAGCAGGTCAACGACGTCTACGGGCATCTCGCGGGCGACGTCGTGCTCAAGGTCGTCGCGAAGACGATCTCCGAGCACGTACGCGACTACGACTCCGTCGGCCGCTTCGGTGGTGAGGAGTTCGTCGTGCTGCTTCCCGGCGCGACGGAGACCGAGGTGCTGCCCGTGGCCGAGCGGGTCCGCCGGGCGGTGATGGCGATCGAGGTCGAGGTCGCGACCGCTTCGGGGCCCCGGGTCGTGCGGGGGCTTTCGGTGTCGATCGGCGCCGCGGTCTACCCGTCGGGCGGGACCGTGCTGGAACGGCTGCTGCACGTCGCCGATTCCGCGCTCTACCAGGCGAAGAACAGCGGGCGGAACCGCGTCGTCTCACTCGCGGCCGCCTGACGCCTCGTGAGTGGTAAGGACGGTTAGAACCGTCCTTACCACTCACGAGGGGCTACCAGGGTGAGTTCTCCTCGTCGTCCGGCGCTTCGTGACGCCGTTCGCGAGGGGCCTGCGGCGGGGGCGGAGCGTCGGACGCGGACGCCGGGGGAGCGGGCGGCGGGGACGGCGGCTCTTCCTCCTCGATCTCGGGGAAGCGGCTGCGCAGGGTGCCGATCATCAGCGCCCTGGTCTCCTGGTCCTCGTCGCCGAGCGACTCCTGCATGACCTCGGCGACCTGGCCCGCGATCCCGGCCTGCGCCTGGTGCATGGTCTGCAGGATCTGCCGCGACAGTTCCTCCAGCGGGTACGTCCTGGCCTTGTTGCCGAACTCGATGTCCGTCACGCCGCCGTCCGCCCCGACGGTGATCTTCACGGCGCCGTCCGAGCTGGACGCGGTCAGCCGGAGCTGCTCCGTCCGCTCTTGGGCGGCCGCGTACCGCTGGGCCTTCTCTTCCAGCCCCGCGGCCCATCGCTCCATTTTGCGCTGGGCTTCGTCCGGGTCCAGCATGAGCTCGCCGAGCTCGTTCGCGCCGGTCACTTCTTTCCTCCGATGTCCAAAGCCGAGAAGTCCGCTTTGAACGGTTCCGCGTTGGTCTTGTCACCGTCTACATAGGACTTCGCCGCGGTGCGGACGTTGTCGGCCGTCGCCTGTATCCCTTCCGCGGCCGCCTTGATCGTCTCCGCCGCGCGTTCGCCCGCCGGGTTGACGATCGGCGGCAGGAACGCGCACAGCAGGCCGTACGCGTCCGACGACATCGCCGAACCGGTCGCGGCGTGCGCGGTGTTCAGCCGGTCCACGAGCCCGTCGAGATGGCTCGCGTGCGCGGTCAGGTCGTCCGGCTCGACCTCGAACGAAGCTGTCACTTCCAGTCCTTGTTCTTCCAGTCGCCGATCACCGGCGGCGCCACGACCTCGTCGGCGGCGAAGAAGGACGGGTCGTCGGATTCGACGTAGTCGGCGACCTTGTGCTCCTTGTCCTCCTGGCCCTGACCCTTGCCGGCCCCGGGGGCCATCCCGCCCATCGGGCCCATGCCGCCGGGGGTGCCCGGCTTGCCGCCGGAGCCCGCCGCACGGGCCGCGGCCGCCTCGGCGTCCATCGCGCCCGCGCCGACGGCACCGCCCATGCCGAGCGAGCCGGTCGCCCGTCCGGCGCCGCCGAGACCGCCACCGCCCGCGCCGCCCGCACCGGTACCTCCGCCGCCGAAGCCACCGGTCCCGCCGGTGCCGCCACCGCCGGGGATGTTCGGCATGCCGAGTTTGGGCGCGTTGTACGGCGTGCCCTTGTACGAGTTGCCGTCGGGGAACGAGGGGCCGGTGAGCCGCTCACCGATGCCACCGGGACGCGGGATCGGCGGGATGTTCGGCATGACCGGCCTCGGCCCGCCGCTGTTGGGCCCGTTCGGGATGGGGAGGCTCGGGGGCGTGAACGGAAGCCCGCCGCCGGGCCGCGGTCCGCCGCCCTCCGGGATCGGCGGCATGTTCGGCGGGGTGAACGGCGGCGGCGAAACGGACGGGGGCGTGTAGCCCGTGGTGCGCGTGCCGTCGTCGATTCTGGGCAGGTTCGGGAGGTTGGGGCCCGACGACGCGGCCGGTTTGTAGGTCTCGCCGCCGGTCGGCCCGTTCGGGATGGTGGGCATGTTGGGCATGGCCGGGCCGGAGCCGGGGCCGCCACCGCCGGGGAAGCCACCGGGGCTCCCGCCAGGGCCTCCACCGGGACCTCCACCGGGACCTCCACCGGGGCCGCCGCCCGGCCCGCCGGTCGGCGAGTTGAACGGCGACACACCACCGGGGCCACTGGTCCCGCCCTGCGGCGTCCCGTCCATCGAAGCGACGAGGCCGTCCGGGCGCGTCCGGTCCGAGGCCGCGGTGAACGGGGTGCCGTCGGCGCCTTCGGGCGCCATCCGGTCGCGAAGCGTGCGTGCGGGCGAACCCGCGCCACCGCCGGCGGGGCTCCCTTGCAGCTGCCTGGTCGCCGTCGCCAGTTTCGGCGGGGCGGGGAACGCCGGGGTGGCGATCGCCGAGCCGACCGTGGTGTCGAATTCGGTCATCACCTTCGCGGCCTGGTCCCGCGCGTCCTGCTGCTTCTTGAAGGTGGTGAGATCCTTGCCGAGCTGCGCCATGTACACGTACGGGTCGGTGATCTTCTGCAGGTTGGCGTTGGCCTCCTGCACGTTGAACGCCACCGGCGGGTTCGCCGCCATCAGCTTCTGCGTCTCGTTGAGCGTCTGCGAGTGGATCTGCTGCTGCCGCCCGGCCAGTGTCGCGCCGTTCGCGGTCGAGCCGAGCCATTTGCCGACACCGGCGAGGTGCTCGCGGGCCGCGTCGCCGCCCTCGCCCTCCCAGTTGGCCGTGCTCGCGCTGATCGCCTTCGCCAGGTTGCGCTGATGCGAGGCCAGGTCGTTGCCCGCCCGGATCCACTCTTCGGAGGTCTCGGCCACCGCGGCCGGATCCGCGTTGTCCGCGATCGCGGTCTGCATCTGCTCGTGGGTGGCGTTCGCCCAGACCGTGGACGGCGGCTCGCCGGGTTTGCGGAGGTCCAGGTTCTTGTCGAGACCTTCGCGCGCCTTCTCCAGCTGCGCCTCGTACATCTTCTGCGTGAACTGGTCCTTGACGAGGACGAGCGGCGTGTTCCCCCAGCCGAGGATGTTGAAGATGGCGTCCGTCCCGGCAGAGGCCCCGGCCCGGATCTCGTCACCGGAGGCGGCCTCGTCCGCCAGCGGCCCGACGTAGTAGTCGGACGACGAGTCGGCCGTCGGGTCGTAGTGCGGGTCGAGCTTGTCGTAGTCGGGCGAGTTCGGGTCGGAGACCTTCGCCGTCTTCTCCTCGGATTCGGTCACGGGTCTCTCCTTCAGATCTCGGTGTCGATCTGCTTCAGGTCGCGCTGGTTCTGGGTGTCGCGTTCCCGGTAGTTCCGCTGGGCGAGTTCGATCGCCTCGATGTAGGTCGGGAACTCGGCACGGGCGGCCTGGAGCTGGGTGAGCAGGCCCTGCGCGTCGGTCGCGGTGCCGTGCATGTGCTCGGAAACCCAGCGGGCGGTCGCGGTGGAGCTCATCGCCGGCGACTTCTGCAGCTTCGTCAGCGCGCTCCAGCGCTCTTCAAGGCTGTCGATCACTCCTTGGAGCGAACGGATCATCTCTTTGCCGGTGGTCTCGTCGACGGCGAAGCCGCCCTGCTTGGCCATGTCCTTCAGCCGCGCGCTCGCGAACGCCACCTTGCGCGCCGCCATCAACGGCTGCGCTTCTTGTGCTTCCTCGGTCAACGGAGGGTCCTCTCGCCGGATTCGGGAAGGGTCAGTAGATGTCCGCGATGGCGTCCCGGATCGAATTCGCCACGCCCGACTGGCTCGCCGGGTCGTAGTGACCGATCACGGCGCCGGAGGCTTCGTCGGTCTCGGTCCAGACCAGGTACCGGCCGTCTTCGGTGTCGAGCCAGCTCAACGGTGTGGACCGGAGCCGTTCGCCGCGGCGGCCGATCCCGCTCACGATGATGTACCCGCCGCCGAGCCGGGGCCCGGACAGCACCTTCTCCAAGACCTCGACGTCGCTCTCGTCGTTGCGCGGTGACGGCGCTTCCGGCCGGGCGCGGACGACGCCGGTGAACTGGAGGTTGCCGAACGCGTCGGTCTCCTCCTCGTCGAACTCGGCTTCGGCCTGGCGGCGCGCGGTCATCGCGGAGACGGCGCGCTCCTCCTTCTGCACGATCGTGCGGCGGCCGGTCGACGCGGGGCGCATCCGCGGCAGCACCCCGGAGAGGACCTCGACCAGCTCTTCGTCGGAGAAGAGCGCGAACTGCAGGAGGTCTTCGCCGTGGGCCTGCGTGATGCCGAGCGCCTGCCTGCCGTCGGTGAGGGCGAGGACGGCGATGTCCTGGCCGATACCGTCGATACCGTTGATCGAAACGGTGATCCGGTGGTTCGCCAGCAGCGCGAACGCGGTGCGGACGGCCTGGTTCAGCTCGCCGTTGATCGACAGGCGGCGCTGTTCGAGATCGGTATAGACCTTCCGGACGATCGCGGCGTAGCGCTCCGGGTCGATCGAAGTGTTCTGGACGCGCAAGGGAAACAAGCGGGCATCGACGCCAAGCGCCCGCCCGACCACTGTCGCCTCGACCGTCCCCAGCGCGAAATCGGCTCGCTCAGCCATGCTTCTGCGCTACTCCCTCACGGGGTCGGGCCCCGACTTTGTTAATGGCCAAAACAAACTAGCACAGCGCATGAACCTACGGAACCATACGCACACCGCTGAACCCGATGGAATGGATCACCGTGCCCGATCGGGCACTTTTCTTGCCCCTAAAGGAATAACGGCCGTTCACCGGGACGTTACCGGTCGGCCGCCGCGGGTGCGTAATTCGTCATCCGGCGGGCCACGTCCGTCCGCGAACGGGCCCCGAGTTTCCGCAGGACCTTGGCGACATGTTGTTCCACGGTACGCGGGGAAAGGAACAATCCGTCCGCTATCTCCCGGTTCGTCCGGCCGTCGGAAAGCATCCGCGCGACCTCGAGTTCGCGGGGTGAGAGCTCCTGGCCGTAGCCACGCCGCCCGCGCTGTGAGGGCGCCCACGCGCCGTGTTCCCGCAGCAGATGGCGGCAGCGGCCGGCGTCCCTGGTCGCGCCGAGCCGCTCGTAGGCCTCCGCGGCCGCCGCGAGCTCCTCGATCGCCTTGCGGTCGCCCGCGTCGAGCCGCCCGGCGGTGAGACGGCCCGCGGTCAGCCGGCACAGCGCCGCCCGCTCGCGGGCGCCGATGGCCTGATACGGCATCGGCAAGGCCTCGTAGCCGGCCGCGGCCTCGTCGAAAACCGTTGCCGCGGCGGGATGTTTGCCGCGAGCGTCGAGCAGGATCGCCCGGCCGGCGAGCAGCGCGACCCGGGAGACCGGCGAATCCTTGCCGTCGATCCCGCGGGCGAATTCCTCGACCACGGCGTCCGCCTCCGACCAGCGCCCGGCCCGCGTGTAGGCCTCGGCCGCGGCGGGGACCAGCGCCGCCGCCCACACCCAGACACCCTTGCGCCGGGCCGCCGCGACGGCGTTGTCGGCCGCCGCGCACGCCCCGTCGACGTCGTCCGTCGCGAGGAGCACCCTGATCAGCACGCCCGCCGCCGAGAGCACGACCGGGATGGGCCCGTGTTCCGGGGCGTGCACGCTCGCCGCGGTCAGATGTCGTTGCGCGGCGGCGAATTCCCCGCGTACGGCGGCCAGGCCGCCGAGGACGAGCGAGCATTCCATGACGATCGGGCCGAGGTCGGGGTAGCCGTCGCGGAGCTGCTCGGTGGCCTCCGCGAGCCCGGACCAGTCGCCGCGCACCCAGTCGAGCCGGACCCTGGTGCCCTGCGCGAGGCCGGCGGCGTAGAGCGCGCCGGCGTCGGTCGCGCGGCGGATCCCTTCCGTGACCAGCTTTTCCGCCCTGGCCAGATGTCCGGCCCAGGACTGCGCGTCGGCGAGGTTGCACCACAGCCGCGCCAGCTGGACCCGTTCGGCGACACCGCCGCCCTGGTCGGCCAGTTCGGTGAACTCGGTCCAGGCCGAGCCGTCGCCGATATGCGCCTGGGTGGAGATCCGGTCGCCGAGCAGGGCGAGCCGCAGCTCCGGGTCTTCGATCCGGTCGAAGACCTCGCGGGCCCGGCGCATCCAGACCTCGTGCCAGGACAACGGGGTCAGCCCGTCGATCGGCTGGGCGAGCAGGTTGATCCCGCGCGCGGCCAGCTCCGGCTGGTCGACCAGCTCGGTGATGGCCTTCTCCACCTCGACCCGGCCGCGGCCGAGCCGGCCGATCGTGCGGACCAGCAGCATCCCGAGGCTGAGGCGGATCGTCCCGCGCACGCTCGGCCGCAGGTCGGTGAGGTCTTCGAGGATCCGCTCCAGTGTCTCGATGACGTCCGGGCGGAACCCGCGCAGCGCGACCTGGCTGAGTTTCGTGGCCAGCCTGGCGATGTCGTCCTCGCCGAGCCCCGCCTCGGCCAGCACGGACTGGAGCAGGTCGATGGCGCGTGAGGTGTCGCCGTGGGCGATGGCCTCGTCGGCGGCGGCTTCGGCGTAGTGGCGCCATTGCCCGGTCCGGCCCGCCGCGCGCGAATGGTTCGCCAGCAGGGTCAGCGGCGGGGCGGGCTGCTCGGCGAGCACCTTGATGGCCCGCGAATGCAGCAGAGTCCGCTCCGGACCGCTGATCGTGTCGTAAACGGCCTTGCGGGCCAAGGGATGCCGGAAACCGTAGCGGTCGCCGCCGAGTTCGCCGAGGACGCCGCCATCCAAAGTGGACAAAAGGGCGGTGCGGAGTGCGTCGCCGTCGAGGCAGGCGAGTTCGCCGATCACCGCCGGTTCGGAGGGGACGGCGAGCACCGCCGCCGCGCGGGCGAGCCGGACGGCGGGTCCGGGCAGCGCGTCGAGCCGTTCGGTGATGGCCTCGCGCAGGGAGATGGGGACTTCGAGGCTTTCCAGCAGCCGGTCGCCCAGCACTTCGCCGATCGGCAGCCGTCCGGCCGCGTCCCGCAACGCCCGCAGGGTCTCTTCGACCACGAACGGGATCCCGGCGGTGCTCTCGTGGAGCTTCGCGGTGAACGGCGCGGAAACCCTCGGCAGGTCCAGCAATTCCTCCGCGAGCTTCCCGACGGCGTCGAGATCGAGCGGGCCCAGCGTCACCCGGGCGGTCTGGACGTTCGGCGGGGTGCGGAACGGGATGCCCGCACCGTGCCCGGACGGGGAGCCGGTCCGGTAGGCCGCCACGATGCCGAGCTCGGCGGGCATCGCCGCGGCGATGAAACGCAAGAGGTCACGGGTGCCTTCGTCGGCCCACTGGAGGTCGTCGATCAGGACGAGCGCGGGCCCGCAGGCGATCAGCAGTTCACGGACGGCGCGGAACTGGCGGTGGCGTTCGGCGCACGGGTCGGCGAGCGGTTCCGGTTGGGGCGGAAGGCTTTCCGCCAGTTCGGGCAGCAAGGGTCTCAGCACCCCGGCCACCGGGCTGAGCGGACCGAGCGGCCGGTCGCCCGCCGACCGCAGCGCTTCGAGCAGCGGCCCGAACGGGAACGGTTCGCGCATCGGCTGGCAGGCGCCCGAAAGCACGCGGGCGGACGCGAACTCGCGGCGTCCGGCCAGCTCTTCGAGCAGCCTGCTGCGGCCCATCCCGGGTTCGCCTTCGATCAGCACGGCCGCGGGACGGCGCAGCAAGATCTTCACGATCGCCGAGACCTCGACGTCGCGGCCCACTAATGCCGTCGATCCGGCGCGGACCGAAACCGAGGTCGGGCGAGGGGTGGCAAGCCACATCATGCGCTCCTCGGTGGGGAGTTCCCGCTGAGCCCGACACGATCTTGTGCGTTGTCCTGCGGAGCCTAAGCACTGCCTACCGGGTCGTAAACCACCCAACACGGACACCCCGGGCACCCCCTGAGGCCGTTCGCGGACGCAGCGTCACCGGTTGGCTGACGGATCATCGGTTGGAAAATCACCGGACACCCGAAACGTCGGCCACAAACCCGATTCGGCGATTCATCCCACGTTCAGGGGGTGGCAACGACTACGCAAGGTATTTGCTCGAAACCCTACTTACGGACGTGTCCGTCCGGGTGCCTGCTGTAGGTGACGGCCCGTGGAGCAGGGGATTCGGTTTCCGAAGAATGGGTATACCTATCCCGCGCCGACCCGGATTGCGGGCTTCCCCGGAGTCCAGAACCCTCACCCGTCAGGGGAGGGCTATCGCATGGCGAACCGGAGCCGTGCGTGATGACGAGGGAGAAGCATGAAGATCACGAAGCTCCTCGGTGTGGCCGCCACGGCAGCACTGGCCACCGGCGCGCTCGTCACGGGTACCCCCGCGGCAGCGTCCTCAACATCTTCGGACACCCTGCTCAACGCCGAGATGGTCCCCGCCCTGCAACGGGACCTCGGCCTGACCGCCGACCAGGCACTCGCCCGGATCCAGAGCGAGACCGCCGCCGGCACACTCGAACAGGCACTCGCCTCGGCGCTCGCCGGCAGCTTCGGCGGCGCGAGCTACAACGAGGCCACCGGCAAGCTCCGCGTCGGCGTCACGGACGCGGCGAAACTCGGCCAGGTGCTCGCCAGTGGCGCGGAAGCCGAACTGGTCCGCTTCTCGGCCGCCCAGCTCGATTCCACTGTGGACAGACTGAACGCGAGTGAGCGCGTGGCGGACGGCGCGATCACCGGCTGGGGTGTGGACACCAAAACCAACCGGGTGACGGTGAACGTCCTGCCGGGCAAGAGCGGCGTCGTCGACTCGTACCTGGAGAAGGCCAAGGTGGACAAGGCCGCCGTCGCGGTGGTCGAGACCACTTCGGTGCCGACCCTGAAATACGACGTCCGCGGTGGGGACGCCTACTACATCAACAGCTCTTCGCGGTGCTCGATCGGCTTCTCGGTCAACGGCGGCTTCCTCACCGCCGGGCACTGCGGCCCTGGCACGGTGACCGGTTACAACCGGGTCTCGATGGGCTCGTTCGCCCGCGCCAGCTTCCCCGGTAACGACTACGGCCACGTCCGGGTCAACAGCAACTGGACGCCGCGCGGAGTCATCAACAACGGCACCCGGGTGAGCGGTTCGAGCGAGGCCGCCACCGGCGCTTCGGTCTGCAAGTCGGGTTCGACCACCGGCTGGACCTGCGGCACCGTCGGCGCCAAGAACCAGACCGTCCGTTACGCCGAAGGCACGGTCTACGGCATGACCGCCACCAACGTCCGCTCGCAGGCGGGCGACTCCGGTGGCTCGTTCATCGCGGGCAACCAGGCCCAGGGCATGTTGTCCGGCGGGAACAGCTCGGTGACCTACTTCTTCCCGGTGCGGCCGGCGTTGTCCGCGACCGGGACCTCCCTGGTCCTCGGCTGATCCTGAAAAGGACGAAGGGCGGACCGAGTGCCTCCAGCGCACTCGGGCCGCCCTTCGTTTTCGTGCCGCGGGAAAGTTTTCAGACGTTGCTGATCTCCTCGATCAGCGCTTCGACGTCGAAGTGCTCGCTCTCGGAGCCGAGCGGGACCAGTTCGTAAGTGGACTCGAGGAACGTCTCCACGTCCTCGCGCTCCAGCTCGAACGACGCATAGCCGTCGGGTGACTCGATTTCGAGCGTCAGCATCGCCTCGTCCTCGGAGAGGTCGGGGCGGACGCGGACGTCGCCGAGCCCGGCGGGGTCGGTGAGGCCGGTGACGAGCAGCTCACGCGCGAAGGTCCACTCGACCCACCGGCCGCGCTCGGTCCGGAACGACACGGTGACCGCGAAGGGCTCGCCGGCGTGGAAGGACAGGCGGGAGAGAACGGGCGTGCTGCTGTTGTTCAGCAGAACGAACTGGCTCTGGTGAATTGCGTCGGTGTGCACGGCCACTCCTCAGTGCTCTCGTGGTTCGCGCGGCGCGAACTTTTCGTCTCGGGGAGGAGATGGCCGGGCGCGGGCCGGATGACGCGACTGTCGCGACGTTCACGCTATCGGCTGCATATGTCCATAGTGGTGTAACGCCGGGCACAGACCCCTTGCGTTCGGGCCGATACCCGTGGTGACGCCGGACAGTCCTCTTTGGATCGGGGGCTGAAGGACGCTTTCGTCGCATGAGACGCGGGGAAAGCGTCCTTCAGCCTCCCTCAGGGCTCCAGCGGCAGGGACAGCCCGGTCTTGACCCGGTCCATCGCCACCGACGTCGTGAAGTGCCGCACGTTCGGGTTGTCGAAGAACATCCGCCGCGTGAACGTCTCGAAATCCGCCATGTCCCGGCAGGTCACCACGAGCACGAAGTCCGCGTTGCCGGTGACGTAGTAGCACTGCTGGACGTTGTCGTCCGCGAGCACCTGACGGCGGAAGCCGTCGAGCACCGCGAGGTTCTCCCGTTCCATCTCGACCATCACCACGAACGTCATCGACAGCCCGAGCGCCCGCGGCGACAGCACCGCGACCTCGCGTTCGATCACCCCGGCCTCGCGCAGCCGCTTGATCCGCCGCTGCACGGCCGCCGCCGACAGGCCCACCTTCGCGCCGATGTGCTCGGCGATGGTGCGGGCGTCGGACTGCAGGCAGGCGAGGATGGCGACGTCAAGGCGGTCGAGGTCGGGTGTATGCACCAGGTCAGGCTATCCGGACGGCTCCGGCCTGCGCCCGTTCTCCGATCGTGCCGCCACGCGGCGTGGGTCACGCCGCCGGGAAAGTGAGAATTCTTTGAATTGTGACCCGGAACACAACTGGCGGGTCTACTGAATGGTAGCGCTTACAAGTGAATGGCAGACCTCTCATTTCCCCGCGAAAGGATTTCTTGGTGCCCTCATCTCAGGCGGCCGTTCTCGCCGGTCTCGGCTCTTGGCTGCCTCCGCGCGTGGTGGGCAACGAGGAGATCGCCCAGCGGCTGGACACCTCCGATGAGTGGATCCGCTCGCGCACCGGCATCGCCGAGCGCCGGGTCGTCGATCCCGGGACGTCCACTGTGGATCTCGCCGTCGAGGCGGGGCGGCGGGCGCTGGCCTCGGCGGGGGAGACCGAGGCGGACGCGGTCGTGCTCGCGACGTCGACGGCCGACCAGCTGTGCCCGGCCAGCGCGCCGCAGGTCGCGACGAAGCTCGGGCTGAACGGTGTCGCCGCCTTCGACGTCAACGCCGTGTGCAGCGGGTTCGTCTACGGGCTCGCCACCGGCGCCGGGCTGATCGCCGCCGGGATCGCGCGGCGGGTGCTGGTGATCGGCGCCGACGTCTTCACCTCGCTCGTCGACCCCGGAGACCGCGGCACGGTGCCGATCTTCGGCGACGGCGCGGGCGCCGTCCTGCTGCGCGCGGGCGACCCCGGCGAACTCGGCGCGCTCGGCCCGTTCGACCTGCACAGCGAAGGCGAACTCGCGGAACTGCTCTGGGTCGAGGCGGGTGGCGCGAAGAACCGCCGTTCGGACGATCCGCGTGACCACTATCTGGTGATGCAGGGCCAGACCGTCTTCCGCCACGCCTGCGCCCGGATGGTCCAGTCGGCGCGCGCGGTACTGGATTCCGCGGGCTGGATGGTCGGCGACATCGACCGGTTCATCGGGCACCAGGCGAATATCCGCATCCTGCAGACCTGCGCGAAGCAGCTCGGGCTCGCGGAGGACGTGATGTACTCGAACATCGAGAAGGTCGGCAACACGAGCGCGGCGTCGATCCCGATCGCGCTGGCCGACGCGGCCAAGGACGGGGCGCTCCAGCCGGGGCACCGCGTCGTGATGGGGGCCTTCGGGGCGGGGCTGACCTGGGGTTCGACGCTGCTGCGCTGGCCGGACGTCATTCCGGGCTGAGCGCGCTCGCCGCCCAGGCGTGCGTCGGTTCCTGACGTCCGCGCAGCTCCAGTTCCGCGTACGGCTCCCAGTGCGAGCGTTCGCTCGCCAAGGCCGCTTTGAGCACCGCTTCGCTCGCCAGGATCCGGCCGTCGGCGGATTTCGCGTACTCGGTCAGGCGCGCGGCCTCGTTCACCGCGTCGCCGATGACGGTGTACTCGAACCGGCTGCTGGTGCCCAGCTGACCGGCGAAGACCCGCCCGCTCGCGACCCCGATGCCGAGATCCAGCTCGCCGGTCTCCCGGACCGCGTCCCGGATCGCCCGCGCGGCCGAAAGCGCGGCCGTCGGCGCGTCCGCGAGCCGGGTCGGGGCGCCGAAGACGCAGAGCGCGGCGTCACCCTGGAACTTGTTGACCAGCCCGCCCCGTGCCCCGACCGCGTGCACCACGCTGGTGAAGAACCGGTTGAGCGTCTTCACCAGGTCTTCGGGCGGGGTGCGGCTCGCCAGGGCCGTCGAATCGACGACGTCGACGAACAGCGCCGTCACCTCGCGTACGTCGCCCGAAAGGGAGGCGCCGTACTCGAGCGCGTGCCGGGCGACCTCGTCGCCGACGTGCCTGCCGAAGAGATCCCGCATCCGCTCCTGCTCGCGCAGCCCGGCGGCGAGGTCGTTGACCGATGTCTGCAGCAGGCCGATCTCGCTGGAGTCGTCGACCTCGACCACGACCTCCTTGTTGCCGCGGGCGATCTCGTCGAGCGCTATGCGCAGGCGGTGCAACGGGGTCGCGACGGCCTTCGCGAGCAGCGCCGTCCCGATCGCGCCGACGCCCAGCCCGATCACCGAGATCATGATCAGGCTCGCGACGTGGTCGCCCTGGCCGAGATCCGGCGGCGTGGCCACCAGCAGCACGCCGAGGAACGGGACGCCGCTCGCCAGCGACCAGGTGACGACCACCCTGGTCAGCACGGTGACCTTGAGCGTCCCCTTCGGCGGGGTCACCTTGAGCGCGATCGTCATCACCGGCCGGGCGACCCATTCCGCGGCGAGATAGGTGAGGCCGACCGTGGTCAGCCCGCCGAGCCCGATGACCAGCGCCATCCCGAGCGCGTCCATCCAGGACCCGAGCACCCGGGCGAGTGAACCGAGCACGATCGTGCCGATCAGCCAGAGCGTCCCGCTCACGATCCCCATGTCGACCGGGAGCCGGAGCGCCCGCGCGGCCTCGGCCTTCGTCGGCGGGCGGCCGAAGACGAACCAGACCGCCGTGCGCCGCTGCAGCCACGCCGTCCACAAGGTGCCGACGATCAGCGACAGCGCCACGATCCCGGCCGCGGTGACGCCGAGGATCCAGCCGCGATCGCCGACCTCGCTCGGGAGACCCTGCAGGAGCAGCAGCAACGCCACCACGCCGGCGCCGCACACACTGGACCCGACGCCGAGCGCGGCGAAGCCGAGACTGGTCCTGAGCACCAGCCGGAACCGGCTCGACATCGTCTTCCCGCGCACCCGGTGATCGTATGACCTTCGGCGGAAAACGGTTCGCCAGTTCCCGGGCGCGGTGGTTACCGTGCGGGCATGGAACCGCTGGGCCAGGACGAGATCAGGGCGTCCTTCGTGAACTGCACCCGAGGCGAGGCCAAGGGGGTCACGCTGCCCGCCCGGCCCGAAGAGATCCCTTGGGAGAAAAGGGAATTCCTCGGCTGGCGCGATCCGAAGGCCGCCGCGAAGGCGTATCTCGTGCTGCCGTACCGCGGGGAAACCGTCGGGCTGTCCCTTCGCGCCGCCCCCCGGCCGAAGGGCCGTGTCCTGCTGAGCAACATGTGCGGCCTGTGCACGACGACACATCCGCTGTCCGACATCGCGCTGTTCTCCGGCCGCCGCGCCGGCAAACTCGGCCGCGATGGCAACACGCTCGGCATCTACGCGTGCGCGAATCTGGCGTGCAGCCAGTACATCCGCGGCGAGCTGAAGTCGGACGTGCCGCAGCCGTTCGAGTCGCTGACGCTGGAGGAACGCGTCTTCCGGCTGGAGGACAAGCTGCACCGGTTCGTCGAACGGGTACTCGAGTCACGCTGACCGCCTCGCGTGATCGGACGCCGCACACCCGAGTTCCGCCTCCGATCACGCGTGTGCGCCGTCCAATCACGTGTGTGCGCCGCCTGATCACGTGTGTGCGGTGCCTGATCACGCGAGTGCGCGGTCTGATCACGCGAGTCACGCCTCCGGCCTGGTCGCGATCCCTGCCGTCCGGCTTCCGGCCCGCGTCGTCCGCGTGTTGCGAAAGCCACTTTCGCAACCTTCAGCGTTGTGAAAGCCACTTTCGCAACACCCCGGCAGCACCCCTCACGGCCCGCGCCGCCCTCAGAACCGGAACCGCAGGATCCGCCCCATCTTCTTGAACGCCGGGAACAGCCCCGCGACCCACAACTGCGCCCGCATCGACCCGGAAAGCCGGTCCTTCACCTCAGGCGTCGCGTAATCCGTCGAGTCGAGTTTCGACACCAGCGTCAGCCCGAGCCGTTCCAGCTCGGAGATCTCGTCGATGCCCCAGTACAGCGTCGCGTTGGCTTTGCGGACCACGGGATTCAGCTTCTGCAGTTTGATCCCCAGCCTGCTGAAGATGTCGAAGACCATTTCGCCGCCCTGCGGGAAATGCGCGATCAGCCGCCGCAGCAATTCCTCGCCTTCGGACGGCCGCAGGTACATCGTCAGCCCTTCCGCGATCACCAGACCGGGTTTGTCCGACGGGATCTCGTCGATCCAGCCGAAATCCGTCACCGACGAGCCGATGGTCCGGTATCCCTCCCGTTCGGGGTAGATCCGGGCGCGCAGATCGACGACCTCGGGGTAGTCGACGTCGAACCACCGCACCGTGGGCGGCGGGGCGACGCGGTACACGCGGCTGTCCATCCCGCAGCCGAGCTGGACCACCGTCGCGTCCGGGTGCTCCCGGAGGAATGACGCGGCCCAGTCGTCCATCGGCTTGGCCCGCAGCGCGACGGTCAGCCCCATATCGGCGTTCACGCCGAGCGAGGCGAAGTCGTAGTCGATCTGCTTGACGGCCTCGTCCGCGGCCTTGTCGCCGAGGATCGGCCGCTCGCCGCGGGCGTCGAGCGCCCGGCCGTACAGCGTGGCGAGCATCGTCGCCTTCTCTTCGGTGAACCGGACCTTCTCCACCGCACACCCCCGTCAGAAGTTTCACAAACTTCTGAAAACAATACTCGTGCGTGGGCGATCGCGCCATCAAGAAAGCGTCAATCCCCGGTCGTGTAGTCGTGGACGTAGGTCTTGGCGTCGAGCAGATGCCGCAAGGTGATCTCCCGCGCGGCCGCCGCGTCGGACCGGCGGATCGCTTCGAGGATCGCGCGATGTTCGTCGACGGCCTTGCGGATCTGCCCCGGAAGCCGCAACGCCGCCCGCCGCTCCTCGCCGACCAGCGAGAGCACCGAACGCAGCAGATCGGTGACGTCGTCGTTGCCGGCGTTGCCCGCGATCACCCGGTGGAATTCGGCGTCGGCCGCGATCACGCGCAGCATGTCGCCGTCGGCGGCGGCCTGGTCCATCTCGTCGACGGTGCTTTCCAGCCGGGCGAGCACCCGCGGCGTGTGGTCGAGCGCGAGCCGCTCGGCGAGCGTCGGCTCGACGGTGGTCCGCAGGTCGAAGAGCTTCTCGACCAGCTGCTCGTGTTCGGAGAACCAACCACGCAGCGGCTGTTCGGCGAGGTTCTCGCGGACGTAGGTGCCCGAACCCGGCCGCACCTGCACGTAACCGATGGAGTCCAGCACCCGCAACGCCTGCCGCAGCGAACCGCGGCTGATCCCGAGCTGCTCGCAGAGCGCCCGTTCGGCGGGCAGTCTCGACCCGGCGGGGAGCCTGCCCGAGTCGATCATCGTGCGCAGATGATCGACGGTCGCACTCCACACCTGTTCGCGCTCGTCGCCGTCCACGGCCCCATCCTCGCAGGCCCGGCGGGACGCCCGGAATTGTCGGTGCGGGATGTCATCCTCTGACGATGACTGGGGTGGCAGGGCTGATCAAGGCATGGGTGCACGGCTGGGCGCTCTCCCGCGGCGTCGGGATCCCCGTCGCCGAGCCGGACGGTTACCGGCTCGACGTCGGGCGCCCGGGGCATCGCGTGCGATACGTGCTGGCGGGCACCGGCTCGGTCGCGAGCCGGGCGCGTTCGCTGACCGAGCCCGGAACGTGGTTGAAGGTGAGCGGTCCGCGTGAGGAAGTGGCGAAGACGGTGCCGCCGGAGTGGGAGGTCGGCCCGCCGGAGTACCTGATGAGCGCCCCGATCGCGTTACGGCCCGTCATGGCCGCGCCCGAGCCGTACCGGGCGGAGCTGGTCGGCGACGGCGTCGTCACCGACGTCGTGGTGCGCGCGCCCGACGGTTCGCGCGCGGCCACCGGCCGGGTCGCGATAGCCGGTGGCACGGCGGTGATCGATCAGGTCGTGACGGAGCCCGAGCATCAGCGGCGGGGGCTGGGCCGGTTCGTCATGCGCAGGCTCGACGAGGTGGCGGTCGCCGCCGGGGCGGAGCGAGCGGTCCTGGTCGCGACGGAGGAGGGGCGCGCGTTGTACCTGGCGCTCGGCTGGACGGTCGCCGCGGAGATCACCCCGGCGCATCTACCGGAGGAGAACTGAAATGGCGGCGGTGTTCAAGGACATCTGTCTCGACGCGAACGATCACCAGGCCCTCGCGGACTGGTGGTGCGCCGCGATGGGCTACGTCCGCCGTCACCGGGACGAGAGGCCGGCGGAGTGGCCGGTCGCGATCGAGGATCCGGCCGGTCGCGGCCCGCTCATCTGGGTCAACCCGGTGCCCGAGAAGAAGACCGTGAAGAACCGGATGCACATCGACGTCTTCGGCTCGACGGCCGAGCTGCTCGCCGCCGGGGCGCGGCTCGTCCGGGCCGGGGACGGTGAAATCGACTGGGACGTCCTCGCGGACCCGGAAGGCAACGAGTTCTGCGTCTTCCGGCCGAACGAGACATAACGGGCTCGTTGAATGTTCGACTAGACACATCCGCGGCGCGAAAGGAGGTAACGGTGCTTAGGGTGCGGACGTGAGTGCTTTATGACGTGGTGGCACGCGGTCGTGATCTTCGTCGCGGGGCTCTGGGCGGGCACCATCAACACGGTCGTCGGATCGGGCACGCTGGTGACGTTCCCGGTCCTGGTCGCGCTCGGCTACTCGCCGCTGACGGCGACGACGTCCAACGCGATCGGCCTCGCCCCCGGCACCGTGAGCGGGGCGATCGGCTACCGGGAGGAGCTCAAGGGCTACTGGCCCCAGGTCGGCAAGCTCGCCGTGGCGTCGTTCTTCGGCGCGATCTGCGGGACGATCCTGCTGCTTTCGCTGCCGAAGGACGCTTTCGAGACCGTCGTGCCCGCGCTCGTCGGGCTCGCGGTGGTGCTCGTGATCGTCCAGCCGCGAGTGGCCGCCTGGGTCGCGAAGCGCCGCGAGGAGAACGGGAAGGTCCACAAGATCGGGCCGCTCCTGTTGTTCCTGATCTTCCTGATCGGCATCTACGGCGGATACTTCACGGCCGCGCAGGGCGTGATGATGATGGCCGTGATGGGGATGCTGATGTCGGAGTCGCTGCAGCGGCTCAACGGCGTCAAGAACGCCCTGTCCGCGGTCGTGAACATCGTCGCGGGCGCGATCTACGCCTTCATCGCGCCGGTCAGCTGGCCGGTGGTCGCGCTGCTCGCGGTCGGGTCGACGATCGGCGGCCAGATCGGCGCCAAGATCGGCCGCAAGCTTTCGCCGAAGGTGCTTCGCGGCGTGATCGTCGTGATCGGCCTCGCCGCGATGGTGCAACTGCTGCTGAAATAGGAAACGGCCCGCACTCCGTTCACGAAGCGCGGGCCGCCGCGAAGCCTTGTCAGCGGGGGAAGTCGCCGGCCGCTTCGAGGAAGAGGTCGTTCTCCTCGGGTGTCCCGATGGTCACTCGCGCGCCTTCGCCCGCGAAGGGACGCACGATCAGCTTGCGCTCCAGGGCGTGCTCCGCGAACTCGGTCGTCCGCTCGCCCAGCGGCAGCCAGACGAAGTTCGCCTGCGTTTCCGGCACCTCGTACCCCTTGGCCACCAACGCGTCCCGGACGCGGGTTCGTTCCGAGACGATCTCCTTGCAGCGTTCCAGCAGTTCGTCGGCCGCGTCGAGGGAGGCGATGGCCGCCGCCTGGGCGATCATGTTCACCGAGAACGCGACGTAGACCTGCTTCAGCGCGACGGTGACCGCTTCCGGCGCCACCGCGTAACCCACGCGAAGGCCGGCGAGGCCGTACGCCTTCGAGAACGTCCGAAGCACCGCGACGTTGTCCCTGCCGCGCGCGAGTTCGACGCCGTCCGGCACCTCGGCGTCGGTCACGAACTCCTTGTACGCCTCGTCGAGTACGACGAGCACGCCCGAGGGCACGGCGTCGATGAAGCGCTCGAGTTCCGCGCGCCGCACGACCGTCCCGGTCGGGTTGTTGGGGTTGCACACGAAGACCAGCCGGGTCTTCGGCGTGATCGCGGCCAGCATCGCCTTTAAATCCAACCCATGCTCGACTGTGAGCGGCACCTTCACGCTCACGGCGTTCGCCACCTGCGTGACGATCGGGTACGCCTCGAAGGAGCGCCACGGGAAGACGACCTCGTCGCCCGGGCCGCACAGGGCCTGGATCATCTGCTGGCAAAGGGAAACCGAACCGCAGCCGATGGCGATCCGGTCGGTGGACTCGTTCAGTTCGCGGGCCAGCCGCTCGACGAGCGCGGAAGCCGTGATGTCCGGGTACCGGTTGATGCCCTGCGCCGTCTCGGCTATGGCCTGCGCCACACTCGGCAGCGGGCCACCGGGAACCTCGTTGCTCGCCAGCTTGATCGCGCCCTGGATTGTCCGGCCAGGGACGTACTTCGGCAACGATTCGAGATCCGCACGCGGCGAAACAGGTGACATCTTCGGCGCTCCTACGTCTGGGGGACGGCTCCGACACCGTATCCTCCCGCGTCGGCGCAAGCTCCGAATATTTACCTAAGAGTGGTCTGATGGAGGAATGACCCTGACGACCACCGTGGAACACCAGCACGCCGACGGCCACACGCTGCGCCTGACCTTCGCCGAACCGGATGGTGTCGTCCGCGGCGGGCTCGTGGTGCTGCACGAGGAGGCCGAAGAGGTCGAAGAGGGTTTGGGCCTGCTTCTGGCCGGTCTCGCCGGCGAAGGCTGGCTCACCGTCACCCCGCATCTCGACCGCGACAACCTCACACAGCAGGACCTGCTCGAAGCCACCGACGCGACGCTCTCCTGGCTCGCGGACCGCGGTGTCCAGGCGGATCTCGTCGGTGTCGTCGGTTTCGACCTCGGCGGGACGGCCGCGCTGGTCGTGGCGTCGAACCGCAGGCTGGGCGCGGCGGTCAGCGTCGGCGGGCAGGGGGTCACCGGGCTGCCGGTCCTCGTCGAGATCGCCGGACGGCTCACCAGCCCGTGGCTCGGCATGTACGGCGACGCGGGCGACGCGGCCGGAGGCGCCGCGGTCGAGCAGCTGCGTGACGCGGCGGCGACGGCGAACGTCGCGACGAACGTCGTCCACTACCCCGGCGCCAATCACCGCTTCGACGCCGACCCGGACGCCGCCGCGGAGGCCTGGCAGCGCACGTTGAATTGGTTCGACGCCCACCTGCGCTGACCCATTCGCGCTAGCATTCCCCTCAAGATGTGACAGGGGAGGGTCGAATGGCACAGTCACCCAAGGTGCCCGTGACGCCACAAGCCTCGTTCGGAGCTTCGGCTCCGGCGCTGGCCCCGGTGGCGGGTCAGATCCGGGACTCCAAGACCGATGCCAAGAAGGGGACCGTCAAGGTCTCCGAAGACGCCGCCAAGAAGCTCGTCGACGCCCTGCTCAAGGCGCGTCAGGAGCTCAACGCGCTGATCAAGGACTCGACGGAGTTCAACGCGCCGTTGAAGCTGGGCGACAACTTCGTCGGTCACACCATGAGCGAGCGCTTCCAGGGCGCCGCGAACAAGGGGACCGAGGCGGCCGTGCCCGTTCTCAAGGACTTCGCGAAGGTCCTCAAGGACTTCCAGCTCACCGTGATGGCGGCGCGGAAGTTGTACGTCGCCGCGGACGAGGAGGGCCAGGAGCAGCTCGAACGGGTCGCCCGCCGGTTCGACATGGAGGACATCGTCGGCCACGAGCGGAAGGACGAGCTCTGATGCGGATCCTGCCCATGCCGTGGCCGCCGCGGGAGCCCGAACCGCAGCCGGGCCCGGAAAACCTCACCGCCGACATCGACTGGATGAGCTACTCGCATCGGGAGCTCTACGCGATGGTCCACAACGAGCTGGACCTCGCGAGCGCCGAGGCCGTCGCCGCGCAGTGGACGAAGATCAGCGCCTTCCTCGACCGAGTCGGCACCGAACTCAGGGCGGCTCTCGCGGCCACCGCCGACGGCTGGACGGGCGAGGGCGCGGACAGGGCGCGTGATGCCGCGGTCAAGCTCGTCGACTGGGCGGGCGAGACGGGCTGGCGGGCGGAGAACGTCGCGAACTGTGTGCGCCGACAGGCGGACATCGCCGACACCGCGCGCCGCACGATGCCCGAGCCGCCGGGCTACTTGCCGCGGCCCAAACTGCCCGAGCCGCCGAAGCGCCGCCCGATCCCGGTCTCCGATTCGACGCAGGCCATGTCGACCTCGGCACCGTCGGAATCCGGATTCGCCGAAGCCGGGCGGATCGTCGCCGAACCCACCGACGAGAGCTCGCAGGATCTGCACCGCCAGGCCGCCGACGTCATGAAGCGGATGCAGTTCAGCTCCGGCGAGGTCTACGAAAACGTTCCCAGCTTCACTTCGTACGGCAAGCAGCCGAAGATCCTTGAGACACCCGAAGAACCGAAGCCGGACCCGAAACCCGATCCGAAGCCGGAGCCGGTCCCGCCGCCGGACGACTCGACGCGAAGCAGTGGCGTCGACGACGCGGCGCCGATCCAGGTACGGGAGCCGGTCGAGGCGCCGCGCGCGCCGGGCGCGGGGAGTGGCGCCTACGTGCCACCGCCGCCCGGCACCGTCGGCGGAACCCAGGAGCAGCTCGGGCAAGGAGGCCGGTCCGGCGCCGCGGCCGGTGGCTTCGGGCCGTCGGGACAGCCCGGCCAGCCGGCCGGGACGAGGGCCGCGGCCGCGGGCATGGGCGGCTTCGGCGGTATGCCGATGGGGATGGCGCCCACGCAAGGACGGCAGGGCGAAGAGGACCACAAGGCGCCGGACTACCTCGTCGAGGATTCCGACGTATGGGGCCTGAGCGGGCACGTCACCCCGCCGGTCATCGGCGAGGACCCGAGGAGCGGTCGCTGATGGACTGGATCCGGCTGCACGTCGGCGAGCTGTTCCTGCTCTGGTCGGCGCACGGACTCGACGAGCTGCCCGCCGTGCTGGCGGTCCCGCATGTCGGGCGGACACCGGAGTTCCGCGCGGAGCTGGTGGCCACGGCGAATGCGACGCTGTCGGAACGCGGCCTCGGCACCGTGGACGCCCCCGCGCCCGGGCTGGTCGGGCTGCTGCACACCGTCGCGAACAGCGAACTCACGCTCGACCTGCGGCTCGACGGCGATCCGGCGTACCGGGCGGTCGGCTGCGTGTCCGATCGCGGCGCGGTCGTGATCGGCGTTTCGGGCACCGACGTCGAGTTGGCGGCGCTGCGGGAGCCGCTCGTCGCCGCGACCCTGCTGCAGGCGTTGCCGCCGTGCGAGCAGGGGCGGGGCCTCTCGGTCAACCTGCGCGTCGACGACTACACGGCCGCTTGCGAGGCGGGGGAACGCGGCGGGCAGCCGGCGTTCTCCGACGTCCTGCGCGACGCCGGGCTGCGGGAACCCGAGGTCATCGTCATGGTGCGGATCGCGACGCAGCGGATCGGCAGCGGGCGGCTCGGCGCGGTCAGGAAGTCTTGGGAAGGCCGCTGGGTGCGCGGAGAAGGTACGTTGACCTGGGTGGACACCCCCGACGGCCGCTACGGGCTCCGGCGCGACCGAGGGTGGCTGACGGTCACCCCGCTCGACGCGTCACGGCTGAAGTCGATGGCGTACGAGCTGTTCACGGGGGCTCGCCAAGCAGGTTAACGAGGGTTAACATCGCGGGGTGACGCACACCGCCGACGCCCCAGAAGTGCTCTGGCGCCCTGAGCCGAGCCGCCTGCCCGACACCAAGATCGACGCGTTCCGCCAGTGGCTGCGCACCGAACGCGGCGTGGAGGTCGACGACTACAACGCGTTGTGGGAGTTCTCCGTGCGGCGCGGACCGGAATTCTGGTCCGCCGTCGCCGAGTTCCTCAGCGTGCGCTGGCACGACCAGCCCGGTGAGGTGCTCACCGGCGAGATGCCGAACGCCCAGTGGTTCGCGGGCGGCACGCTGAACTACGCCGAGCACTCGCTCCTGCCCGGCGTCTCGGGCGCCGCGAAGGCCGACGACGAGATCGCCGTGATCTTCCACCGCGAAGACGGCCTGTCGTCGCAGCTGACGTACGGCGCGTTGCGCTCCGCCGTCGCCTCCGCGCGGGAGGGGCTGCGCAAGCTCGGAGTGTCCAAAGGGGACAGGGTCGTCGCGCTCGCGCCGAACTGCCCGCAGACGCTGATCGCCTTCCTCGCCACCGCCAGCCTCGGCGCCGTCTGGTCGTCGTGCTCGCCGGACTTCGGTGTCCGCGCGATCACCGACCGCTTCGCGCAGATCGAGCCGAAGGTGCTGATCGCGGTCAACGGCTACGTCTACAATGGACGGTGGTTCGACAGCCGCTCGACGGTGAACTCGTTGCGCGACGAGATCTCCACGCTCGAAGCGACCGTGCTCGTCGACTACGCGGGCGGCCGCCTCGACGGCACCCTCGACTGGGACGAGCTGCTCGCCGACAACGACGGCGCGGAGCTGGCCTTCGAGCCCGTCGACTTCGCCCATCCGCTGTGGGTCCTGTACTCCTCTGGGACCACCGGCTTGCCGAAGGGCATCGTCCACGGACACGGCGGGATCACCCTCGAACACCTCAAAGCCCTTGCCCTGCAAAGCGATCTGGGCCCGGGCGATCGGTTCTTCTGGTTCACCACCACCGGCTGGATGATGTGGAACTTCCTCATCTCCGGCCTGCTGACCGGCACCACGATCGTGCTCTTCGACGGCAGCCCCGGCAGCCCGGACCTCAACGTGCTGTGGCATCTGGCCGAGCAGCATCGCGTCACCTACTTCGGCACGTCGGCGCCCTTCATCCAGAGCTGCCTGAAGGCCGGGATCAAACCGGCCGAACGGTTCGACCTGACGGCGTTGCGCGCCTTGGGATCCACCGGCGCGCCGCTGAGCGTCGAGGGCTTCCGGTGGATCGTCGACGAGGTGGGCAAACGCGTCCAGATCTGCTCGGTGTCCGGCGGCACGGATCTGTGCGCGGCGTTCGTCGCGGCGGCCCCGGACGTTCCGGTCTGGCTGGGCGAACTCTCGGTCCGCGCGCTCGGCGCCGCCGTCGCCGCCTTCGACGAGGACGGGAAACCGGTGGTGGAGACGGTCGGCGAACTGGTGATCACCGAGCCGATGCCGTCGATGCCGGTGTTCTTCTGGAACGACCCGGACGGCTCGCGGCTGCGCGAGGCGTACTTCGAGATGTACCCCGGGATCTGGCGGCACGGCGACTGGATCCGGATCACCGGCCGTGGTTCCGCCGTCATCTACGGACGCAGCGACTCGACGCTCAACCGCGGCGGCGTCCGGATGGGCACGGCCGAGTTCTACCGGGTCGTCGAGTCGTTCGACCAGGTCGCGGACTCGCTGGTGATCGACACTTCGGCGGCGGGCAACGAGGACGGCCAGCTGCTGTGTTTCCTCGTGCTGGCCGAAGGCGCGTCGCTCGACGAGGTCGAACCCGCCCTGCGCAAGGAGCTGCGCGGAGCCCTCTCGCCGCGGCACGTGCCCGACCGGTTCGTCCAGGTGAGCGAGGTGCCCCGCACGCTCAACGGCAAGAAATGCGAGGTTCCGGTCAAGAAGATCCTTTCGGGGGTTTCACCTGACCGCGCCGTCAGCCGGGATGCCCTGCTGAACCCCGACGCCCTTGTACCGTTCGTGGAGCTGGCAAGGAGCTGACAGGGGCGGGTTTTGGCAGGTGCTTGGCGGGTGGCGGGCGCCACTTCGGTGGCGGTGATCACCTGGGTGACGCGGCTGGCCGGGCTGCTGGCACTGATCTCGGTGCTGGTCCCGGCCGGGCGCACGCTGCGCGGACGCGTCGCCGCCTGGCTGGAACTGCCGCACGAGGCCACGGTCGGCGCGGCCACGGTCGCGCTGGTGACCGGCGTGCTGCTGATGCTGCTCGCCACCGGTCTCAAACGACGGAAACGCCGGGCCTGGCAACTGGCGGTCGCCACCGCCGCGCTGCTGACAGTGTCGCATCTCGGGCTGCGGCACACCCTCGGCGCGGGGCTCGTGTCGCTCGCGCTGCTGATCGCCCTGATCGCGACGCGACGGCACTTCATCGCGCTACCCGATCCGGTGACCGGCCGGTGGCGCGCCATCCGGATCTTCCTGCAACTGACGGTGGCCGGGGTCGCGATCAACTTCGTGCTGCTGTCGGTCGCGCTCGGCTCGTCGAGTGTCGGTGACCGCCTGGCGCAGTCGACGCTGGCCCTGGTCGGCGTGAGCGGCCCGGTGACGTTCCCCGCGCTGTGGCTGGAAGACCTGTCGGCCGCGGTCGGCCTGCTGTTCGGGATCGGCGCGGTGCTGCTGGCGGCGTACTTCCTGCTCCGCTCGGCCGAACCCGCGCCGGAGCTGACCGACGAGGAGGTCGAGCGGCTCAGGGGGCTGCTGGGGGAGCGGGACTCGCTCGGGTACTTCGCGCTACGCCGGGACAAGTTCGTGGTCTTCTCGAAGTCGGGGAAGGCCGCGGTGACCTATCGGGTGATCGCCGGGGTCGCGCTGTGCTCGGCGGACCCGCTCGGTGACCCGGAAGCGTGGCCCGGCGCGATCGAGGAGTACCTGGACGTCTGCCGCCGGTACGCCTGGACCCCGGCGACCATGGGCTGCTCGGAACTCGGCGCGACCGTCTGGGCCCGCTTCGGGTTCGAAGTGCTGGAGATCGGCGATGAAGCCGTCGTCGACACCGACACCTTCACCCTCGAAGGCCGCGTCATGCGCGGAGTCCGCCAAGCCGTCTCACGCACGAAGCGCGCCGGCTACACCGCGCGCATCCGAAAAGCCGAAGACCTGCCTTTGGTTGAGTTGGAGGAACTCCGCACCCTCGCCGCCACCTGGCGCGGCACGGACACCGAACGCGGCTTCTCGATGGCCCTCGGCCGCATGGGCGATCCGGGCTCGGTCCTGGTGACCGCCGAACACGACGGCCGGGTGCGCGGTGTCCTCCAGTTCGTGCCGTGGGGCGAGAAGGGCCTGTCGCTGGACGTCATGCGCCGCGACCGGACCGCCGACAACGGTGTCAACGAACTGATGATCTCCGAGCTTCTGCTGACGACCCCCGCCCAGCACGTCTCCCTGAACTTCGCCGCCTTCCGCGCGGTGCTGGAACAAGGCCAGCGCATCGGCGCCGGCCCCGTCGCCCGCCTATCCGCCCGGACGCTGCGATTCTTCTCACGCTGGATCCAGATCGAGACCCTCTACCGCTTCAACGCGAAGTTCCAGCCGCGCTGGGTCCCGCGCTACCTCGCCTACCCAGCGGCCCGCGACCTCCCCCGAGTCGGCGTCGCCGTCTTCGAAGCCGAAGGCCTCGGCGGACGCCCATCCGGCCTGCTCAGAGCGTTGCAACGCGTCTAAGGGGGGTGCCTTCCGAGGGGGGTGGGAGGGTGTGTAACCTATTTGAGCAGTGGTCGTTGGGCCTGGGAGGCTTCGCCTAGTCTGGTCTATGGCGCCGCACTGCTAATGCGGTTGGGGGTAACCCCCCCTCCCGGGTTCAAATCCCGGAGCCTCCGCTGGTGCCTGTTCCGGCAGGTGCTAGATTGACAACTGAACAAGCGCCCGTAGCTCAGCTGGATAGAGCATCTGACTACGGATCAGAAGGTCAGGGGTTCGAATCCCTTCGGGCGCACGTCTGGTTGAGACAGCACTAAGGCCCTCCCGTTCGCGGGAGGGCCTTTTTGTCTGTCCTGTGTGGAGTGTTAGCACGGCGGCGGCCACGATGCCCCCGACGAGAACTAACGCGGCTGAGCCGGAGCGCATTGGTCATGCGGGTGTCGTCGGAGATCATCTGTGCCTCAGCCAAGGCGCCCCGCACCAGAACCCTTAACGTGTAACCGACCCGTGCCCGTCGGCCATGCCGGACTTGGCGAGATCGTCCAGCTCGGCGTGGAACAGCTCGGTGTACTCGGGCCGGTCTGTGGCAGGAAGCACTCGAGCCGCACATTCGATCAGCCTGAACAACGTTCTCGACCGCCGCAGCTCCTGCGGCCGCGGTGTGCTCGCGGGCCTGGGCCTCGACCGGGCAAGCCGTCGTATCGGGCCCGGCTCACGGTGTGAGTGATTTCCGAGGCATGCCGACACGCGTCGGCGAGTTCCCTCGTCGCAGTGTGAAACCACTCATGGGGGAACTCCACCTATGGGCCAGGCGGAGAACAAGAGACCCACCCGGGAGCCGAACCCGGTATCCAACGGGCTTTGCAAGCCGTGGCACGACCGTCGTGAAGTGGGCCAAGCGCGGGTCATCGTGCCCCAGCAGGAGTCGAACCCGCATCCCCGGCTTCGGACGCTGGAGTCGTATCCGTTGGACCACAGGGGCTTGCGGAGGATGCGGGATTCGAACCCGCGTGCCGCTCTCTCGCCGACCGCCGTTTTCGGGACGGTTGCCTTACCGGACTCGGCCAATCCTCCCTGACGTACTGCCTGGTCGGAAGCCCGCGAGTCGAACGCGGTGACTCCTGCTGCCAAATCAGGTGGGGTCGCCATGCCCCTCGAATCCGTCGATCGGCGTATCCCCCTCGGATACACCGACCAGTACCCCTGCCAGGACTCGAACCTGGGACCTCCGCATTCGTAGTGCGGCGCTCTGTCCACCTGAGCTACAGGGGTGAGGTGAAGACGTGTGCACGCCTCCACCGGCGCTCGCCCTGGCCGCCTCTCTCGGCGACGGGGACGAGCTTTTGGGAAAAGTTTTGGCTATCCAGGTTCGCGCTGAATGGTCAGCGTCGAGCACCGACGGAGGGAATCGAACCCCCTGGAAACGGTTTTGGAGGCCGTTCCGCTTCCTAAGCTCGCCGATAAGGAACTGAATTCGGGCATACCCAAAAAGAGAAGCCGCCCGGATCGGTCTCCCGATGGACGGCTCCCTGACAACACGCGCTATGGCGTCATGATGGGGAGCCTTCGCGGGTCAGAAGCCACTGACCAGGCCAGGATGACGGTCGTCGACCAAGGAGCGACGGACAGGCCGTAGCGGACACGATGGCCGGATGCCGGCGCCACGCTTTTCGCTGGTGCACGTTCGTCATGACTGCTCCTGTTATTGGTCGAGTGCTCTGACTGTGACGCAAGGGTCGCCCTGGCGCAATCATTTTTTGGATCGGCCCCGACTGAGCACGGACCGGAAGTTCGGTCTGGGCCCTGCTGAAGGCCATTTTAGGCACGGTGGTGGTATCAAGTCGAGGCTGGCCGATCACCGTCAACTTGTGGGCAATGCCATGTTTGGCCGGGCGTTGGCTGACCTCTCGTCCGATCGCAAGCATCTGATCCGCACATGCGGATGAAGTAGACGATCCGATGTCGTCCCAGCTCCAGGCCGCCTACTGCTTCTCTTCGAGGTGGCGGTGTACGTATGCCAGATCGATCGAGCAATGCGCGGCGATCTTCTCGTGCAGGCTCTTCTGATCTTCGTCAACGGCTTTCCCGTCCCTTAGGAATACGACTATCAGAGGGCGGGTCTGCGCGTTTACCGCATTGTTGACGGCTGCCCAGAGAAGAATGCTGAAGCTGCGAGGCTTCCCCCAGCAAACATATCGCTCCTGGGAGCCGTCGGTGAACGTGCAATGCATAGGCTTCTCATGTAGACTCCCGGGAACTACCTCCCATTTATTCCCGAGTATCGATGGGACGAATTCGGAGGGGGGAGTGAGTCGCTTCTGCGTGTACTTCGCGAATGGGCCGAAATCTTCGATAGCTCGCGCATACTCCTTGAGTGGCGTATCCTTGAGCCACACCCGCATGCCGTCAGCGGTGTAGTAGTCCGCCAGTACATCGCCGATCTTCGCGTCGGCCACCCATCGTGCGTAGTGTGCCGATTTATCCCGGTCTGAGAGGTCCTCCCAGTCCACTTGCTCTACTTGATGGTAGATCTCCCGAACAACGGAGTCGCGGATGTCCTTGGGTACGGGTATCTCGGGCCTAGGCAAGACGACCTCCGGCTAGCGTTGGTTCTTGTGTTCATTTAACGCCATGAAAATCTGATCTGTCACTTGCGTCGGATCCTCGTGTTCCCAGAAGCGGAGTGCGGTCCATCCGTTATTTTCGAGTATGTGGTTTGTTTCGGCATCTCGCCGCTTGTTGTCGGCGATTTTCGTCTTCCAGAATTGAGAGTTGGTCTTGGCCTGACGATGGTGCTGGGGGCATCCATGCCAATAACATCCATCTACGAAGATCGCGATTTTCGCTTTAGGGAAAACTATGTCGGCCGTACGTCGCAGATCAGGTAGTGGACGAATGGACACGCGATAGCGCAGACCACGTGCGTGGAGCTGTGTGCGCAGCTGACGCTCCGGGCGGGTGTCACGTCCGCGATTGCCCCGCATGGAAGCCCGAACCGCCGGAGACGAAGCCCATGACCCGGGAGGCGCCTCCTCGTCATGCGTCAAGCCCTGGGATCTCGCGAGTTCCCAGCCTTGCGTGAGATTCTCCAGCCTGGTCGTGCGGCTGACCGGTCCGAGGGACCTGGTCGTGGAACGACCTCCGGATCGCCATCGCAGGTAGGCGCGGATGGTCTTCTGCCCACACTTCAACACCACGGACCCGCGGACGGAGTGAGTGGCGGTCACGAACACCGCTCGTCGGTGGGAACCCCCGGCCGCCTTGTCCTGTTCGGCCTCGACAAGCGCCTTCGGTCGTCCTGGCTTTGGCTTCCATGCCCGCGCGGGTGCGGTGTTCACGTCCGATTCTCGACCTCGTCCAAGACCTTCGCGACCGCCTTGGCGAAAACCTCGCCGAGTAACACGGGAACCGCGTTGCCTAGTTGTCGCATCTGCTCACCCCGAGGTCCGCTCAGCTTCCACTCGTCAGGAAAAGTCATAACCCTGGCTGTTTCCCGCACGGTCATATACCTGTGTCGGTAGCGTTGTCCGGAAGGTGACTTGGGTCCACTGATGCGCGAGTCGGTCAGCATGACCGACTCGCCGCCGGGGACTCCGTGCACGCCCGCCTTGACGGTCTTCGCGGGTCGGTCGAGGACATTGGGAGTATGGCCCGGATAGATTCGTGCGTCTGGCCAACCGATGTGGTCCATGGGCATGCCGTCGTATTGGACTCGATCGAGCTTGTCCCACTTGATCTGAGGCAGGGGTTCGCGTTCACCATCGAAACCCGCGATCGCGTCGCGTAGGGTACGCCACGGCTTGAGTGTGTCGTCCTTGAACGAGAGCGCGCCCTGAATGCCCTTCGTGACGTTGTCGCGCACATGTTTGGGAACTTTCGCATGACGTTCCCAATACGCCCCGGTGCTCAGGGAGTAGAGGAGGGCTTCTTCGGAATGCGTCTTCTTAACGGCATCTCGCAGTACCGATTCGTCGATGTCGAGATCGCCCCGGAAGGCGAGGATTATGACGCGGTTTCGGATCTGAGGGACGCCGTAGTCGGCGGCGTTCACTTCGAACTTGAAGACGCGGTATCGCTCAAGGGAACCTGTCGAAGTTTGTTGCGCCTTCGCGCGGAGGATAGCATCGTGCTGCAGCCAATTGGCTGCAGGGTCCCGCTCTTCGAAGGGGAACTCCAACTCGCGCAGGATGTAATCAAAATATGGCTTGAACGAGGGTCTCAGTAGTCCGCGCACATTTTCGCAAATGACGGCTTTTGGCTGAATTTCGCGAATAGCGCGAAACATTTCTGGGAACATGTTCCGCTTGTCTTCGTCACCTTTGGCGACACCGCCGAGGCTGAACGGCTGGCAAGGCGGGCCACCCGCGAGGAGATCGACTTCGCCCTGTAGGTACCCCATCTTGAGGTCACGGACATCGCCGCGGACCAATGGCCAGGGTTCACCCGGCTCTGGGACCCTCTCGTCTTCTCCTCTTGGGACGGCCCCGTTGGCTTCGAGCGTGTCGCACGCGTGCTTGACGGACTCGTTCAGCAAAAGCGGCCGGAACCCCGCGCGGTGGACGGCCATGGCCAGACCTCCGCCGCCTGCGAACAGCTCGACAGACGTACGCCCTGTCGGTTCTTGGTCATCGGCCATGGCGGGAGATCCTACCGTGTCCACCTGGGTCGCTCGCGCAGGCACGCGGCACGTTCTCGCCTGGTGGATCAGCGTTTCTTCGGCTCGTCGACGATCGCATAGTAAGGCTTCCCGGGGACTTGGACCTTGTAGACGAGCGGTTTGCGATCACCGGGCACGGCGGCGTCTGGGAGTTGGAGCATGAGTGCCATCACGACTCCCACCGGATACCCGTCCTCGTTGATCTTGACGTCTGCTTGATCCTTGTCCATCACCGGATACAGGATGGCGCAGCCCGACGTCGGTGTCTTGTCCTCAAGCCCTTCGAGGGCCCCGCGGTGTGCGCTTTCGGAGTTTCCTCGGATACGGTTCTCCTTCTCGACTTTACGACCGTGGACAGTGAACTCGCCGATACCGCCGATATTGATCCGCTTGCCCGCTTTTTGTTGTGGCAAAACGACGCACCACTGGTCTACGACGTCCTCCGGCAGACTCGCGATCCACGCGAGGTCGGCGGTGAAAGTGTCTTCTTTCGCCCACTTCAGTTCTCTAAGGACGTTGACCATTTCCTTGTGCGTCACGGTGCCAACCAAGGCTTCGAAGGCGCGGCCGGCTTTCAACGAGGTTCGGCGGTCGGCCGCTTCGAGTAGCGGACGGCAGGCATCGATGTTGTGGCTTAGGGCGAGCTGGTCGTCGAGGTTGGGATAGCCGGAGCTGGGCTCCTTCGTGCGGGTCCTCCGCTCGACCAACCTCGCGTTATACATCTTGTTGGGCGCGGTCGGCCGTAGTCCGCCGTGCCTCATCACCTGCGGCTGGATGTCCTTCGGCGTGATAAGCGGGCGACCGTCAACCATGGTCGCGTACTGTCGGAGTTCGCGACGGAACTCTTCCTCGTCCCTGCAAGCCGCCTCGAACGCGTCGCGGACTTCGCGGGTTACGAAGAGTCGGACCAGGTCGCGGTATCCCGGGCGGAAGCCGAACCATCGACCCATCTGCATCAGGGCTTCGGAGTGCCCCACGTTGCGGGAGTAATAGGTCACTGTCAGTCCTTCGACCGTGAATCCCCGCGCCAGGGAGTTCCCGCCCACGAGAATCCGCCACACCGGGCGTTTGTCGAAGTCGAGATTCTCCTGCACGATGTCCGTGTCGCTGTTGATGACCAGGACCGGGTTGCCGTTCGGTGCGATCCGACGTGCGGCCACGCCCAGGTGTGGGAGGAGATCGTCGAACGAGGATGGCATCGCGTAGCCGAGATCGAGCGCGGCGGTGACTGGAGCGAAGTTGTCGAGGAAGAGCTGTCGAAGCCTGTCTGAGGCGGTGCCACTCAGGTAGCCACTGACGTGCCACAGGTCCTGGATGGACTCCGACCTGGACTTGTGTGCGGCTTTGCGCATCGCCTCGTGTACGAGCATCGTGTGGTGTTTGAACGGCTTGGCGCCGTGCGCTTCGCGGTATAACTTGATGGCACCGGCCAGTACGAACGAGTCCAATGCGATCTGGAGGTCGTTCTCCTCCGCTTCGTCGTCCTCGTCCACCTGCTTGCCGACGAGTCTGACATGGGCCTTCTCCTTGGAGTTGGCGAAAGTCTTCTCGGAGTCGGGAATCGCGAGATCGAGATCGTGGAAATCATCGGCCCCCATGTATCCCTCGGGGCGTTCCAAGGAGATTAGATAGTCTTTGGGGAAGATGTCTTCGTCGTCTGAAGGGTCGACGAAGACGTTCGCGAACGGTGTTGCCGTATACCCGACATACTGGGCCCGCGGTAGGATCCGCAGCAGGTTCGACAGGTGCCGATTGATCGCGGTGCGCTCCTTTTGTTCCTCCTTCCACTTTCGTGGATCTGTGGTGTTAACCGACGCCTGATCTGATTCATCATCGATGATCAATGTAGGGATATCGTCGAGCTTGTCCGCGTTATTCTTGAGGTCCTTGACGAGGTTGTTCAGTACTGATGTGTTCTTTTTGACGATGATCAGCCTGGCATCACTGGTGAACAAGTTCTCGGGGTGCCAGAGCTGCTTCGTCCGGTCCCGGCGCTCGAATTCCAGCGCGGGCAGGCCTTGCTGAAGACGGCGGTAGTCGCGGCGCTGGGTGGTCATGCGGTGGATGTCGGGTTTGCCGACCTCTGACGGTCGCACGCCGTGACGGACGAACCTGTCGTTGTTCCAGTCGTCGTCATCATCGAGATAGTCGATGGTCTGTGCGGCGCTGGGGTCGGATTCGTCAACACCCCGAAGGATGTTTTCGCGACCGACCAGCTCCATGTCAAGGCGTCGCTGGGTCTGCTCGCGTAGCAGGTTGGTCGTGCCGGTCATCACGATGATCAGTCGATAGCCCGCGTCGATGGCCTTCGCGATCACTCCGGTGAAGTTGGCGGTCTTCCCACTCTGCACGTACCCGACGACCAATCCCTTCGTCTGACCGGCCGTCGCCCGAGATGGATTGATCAGCCGTTCGACGATGTGTGTGGTCGCCGTGTCCAGGGTGGTGATCGCCTGGGCGCCCCAGTTGCGCCTTGTGCGTAGGTACTCGACGTAGTGGCCCCAGTAGAAGTCCCTGTCGCGCTGGACTTCCATGCTGTACCAGGGTTCCCAGGGGCCGGCGATGACGGTGGTCCCGTCGCCCTTGACAAGTGGGAAGTGGGTCGCGAAAGCGTCGGCTGTCCCCGGTTCGAGCTTCAACAACTCGATCACGAGCTTTCGGCGTTCCGCTGAATTGGGGCGGGTCCCGACGGTCCACGGGTTGCCCTCGATCGGAGCGTTCCCCCACCTGCCCATGTTGAGGGTCAGTGAGACTCGGAGCCGGTCATCCTGATCCGAGGTGTCGAGATGCTCGCGGAGTCGCGCTTCGGAGACGTCGGGTTCGGGAACGATGTCTTCGGCCTCGACCTGGGCGCGACGGAGTAGGCCTTTGGGTGCGCTGCCCTCCATGGCCCTCAGTGCGTTCGCGTAGGCCTCGACAAGTGGATTGGTCATGTTCATCCTTCGAACCCGATGGCCGTTTTGATGATGTCTGGGATGTCGGTTTCAGGCGCGAGACCGGTCAGATCCACCCGGTAGCGGACCTCGGGGATCGCCGTGAGCTGGATCCCACTGTTCCGTAGGCCGCTTTCGGTGAGTCGGGGGAAACCCTCGATCACCGGGTAAGCCTGACTCGCCGAACGTCTGGTCCACCGGGTTTCGAGCCGTTCCCGGTGATCGTCATGCCAGCCAGCGTCCGTCAGTGTTCGCTCGAAGTCGTTCCGGGCAAGCCCTGATCCGATCTCGGATCGGATCGTATCGACGAGGTCCGACAAAGTCCGGCCATTACCGGCGCCTGCGGTGGTCAGCTGGTGCGAGACCAGCCATAACGGGCGCTCTCCCGTCCGCTCCAGCTGGGTCAACGACTCGATCCAATGCCGTCGTCGCTCGCCTGTGGTCGTCTTGACCTCGACGTCTTGCGCGGGGAGTCCGAAGTCGTGTTCCTCGGTACCTCCTCGCCAGGCTTCGACCGCCTTCGCGGTGCCAAGGGAGCCTATGACGCCTCCTAGGACGAGTAACTCCCCGAACAGCCCCACTTCGCGTTCGCGTGACAACGAGTCCGGGGCCAACAGCAGGGTGGACATCTTGTCGAGCGTGGCCCACAACGCCTCACTCGGTGAAAGCCCGTTGATCTGGATACGGTCAGCCATGGAGCACAAGACGGGGTAGGCGTCACGGAACAGGGCCGAGCTGGTGATCGCCACCTCGAAGAACGGAGTACGGTCGTGGACCGCTATCCGGGCGACGATGTTGTGGAGCCCTGTGTCGGGAGCTTCCATGTCAAGGTCGACCTTCACCCGTAGGCCGATCTCGGGCTTCGACGGGACGATGAAGATGAAGGCATCCGGTGAGCCTTTGACCGGTAGGTCGTATGGCGCTCGGCTGGCGAGATAGCGGTCGAACGTTTCCGCCGACGCGTGCCGCTTGTCCGCGGCCCCACTCGTCGTCATTGACGCTCCGCCTGGACGGCGGTGGTCAGGATGGTCTGCCAAAGGTCAAGATTGTCCTTATCCCTCGGGCCGAGGTAGTCGCCTTCGAAAACGTTGCCAATGAGTAGATAGAGGAGTGACTTCACCAACGGCAAATCGTTGAGTCCACCGTGCTTGTCACCGAGCAGCATCTTCCGATAGCGCTTGTTGAGCCACAAGGTGTGCTCGTCCCGATCGACACGGAAAAACGAGTCGTCGGGGAAGACATCCCACCTGATATCGATCGGCTTCTCGCCAGTCACCTGGGGTATTTCTTTTTCGATGGTGGCACGGACCCGCGGCGGTAGGCCGGAGCCGGGGTGGATCATGGAGGTTCGCTTGGGGTTCCGTTTATTCGCTGTCTTGAAGGTGTCTTCGGCGATCTCGAAGTATTGGCTGAGGGTCGTCCCGTCGGCCGACTGTGCCATCGATGCCAATCGGGCGAACTCGGCACCGACCAGGACCCGTGACTTTTCTGGGTTGAACTGGAATAGGCTGATCGCCTCGTCGTCGATCTCGACCTCGACCCGGGCGAACGAGAGTCTTTTGTGTGGGACATGTACGCCGACCCAGCCTCCCGCCTGCAGGAGTCGCTCCCGCCGATAGAAATACAACCCCTGGTGATCGGTCGGGTTGCCGGTGAGCATGAACTGCGCACTACTCGACCGCCCCGGCCAGAGGTGGCAGCGGAACTTCAGACGTAGGCCATCCGCCTCGGCGATCAGCGTCTTGGGGAAGTCTGGGCGTGCGGACCTCGAATACCCGAAAGGGTCGAGTGGCGTGACCGGGATTGGTGGTCCTACGAACCCGCCGTCGATGTCGCGGACCTCGAAGTCGACGCTGATCTTGTTGCTTTCCAAGAACCTATGGAACACCATGCCCAGGTGTTGGCAGGCGGCGGTGATCATGTGGTTGAGGATCTTCTCGACGTTCTTGGGATCACGCGTGGCGCCGAACGACGCGACGTCGTCCCATCGGATCACGGTGCCGGCTCCGTCGAGGGGGATCCGCCAGTTCCTGCTGAACTCCGCCTCGGCGAACGGTCCCGGGACGACGTCGCAGGCGAAGCCGCGCTGTGGACCGTCGTCCAGACGCCAGCGGCGTCCGACAGCGTCATGGCCGGTCGACTTCGACATCACAGTGAGGCTCCTGGCCTGACTGAACGACGCGGCTTTCAAACCGAGTCCGAAGTGGCCGAGATCGCTCCCCTGGTACTCGCGCCGACGGCCGACAGTCATCGCGGTGTCGATCATCGTCGGCGTCATACCGCGGCCATTGTCGACGATGTAGAGGGAACGCGGTCGTCCACCTGTTTTGACGATTTGGATGAGCACATGAGTCGCGCCGGCGTCGATAGAGTTATCGACCAGGTCCGCCAGGGCCGTCTCCATCGAATGGTTTCGCCCGATGGCGTCCAACGTGCTCGGATCCGGCGGGAGTTCGATACTCCCGTCGGTCGGTACGTCTTGGCTCCACTCGACCATAGTCCGCTCCCCACCCCGATCGTTTCGGCGACCCGAACTGAGGCATCGCCGCGCATGGCCGTCGGTGAGCAGGCCACGCTATTGGATATACCGGAGCGAGCCGCGCGTTACAGTACGTTACCAAACAGAGTTCTCATGTAAGGGCCATTCAGCGCGGATGGAAGGCGTCCCCGCGACGTGTTCGGGGATTAGTCGCTGTCCCCGAAGACGCTGGTCAGCGCCTCCCGGATCAACCCCGCCAGATCCGCCTCCCCGTCCGTCTCCGCCCACCGGATCAGCGCCACATGCGCCGCTCCAAGACACGCCATAGCCGTAGCTCGCACCCGAAACTCCTCCTCGGGTGAACAGTCGAGAGCGCCCACGATCGCATCGGCCGTCGCGTACTGGCTGTCCAGATGCCGCGCCCGCAGCGCCGGCACCGAGATCATCAGCCGCAGCCGCGCCAGCAGGAACGCCTTCTCCGACGAAGACCCGTGAGCGGCCGTCTCCGAGAGCGCGTGCCCGATCCGCGCAGGCAAAGGGCCGGGAGGCGCGGCAGCGACGGCCGAAGCGGTCACGGGGTCGTATTCGTCGTAGAGGACCAGGTCCTCCTTCGTCGGGAAGTGCCGGTAGACGGTCATCGCCGAGACGCCGGCGGCCGCAGCGACGTCGGCGACGGTGGTCGCGTCGTAGCCGACGTCGGTGAAGAGGCGGATGGCGTGCGTCTGCACCTGGAGGCGGGTTTCGGCGCGCTGGCGGTCTCGGAGGCTCACGTGGTAGACACTATCAAAGTGTTAGTGACTCACATCTGGGGTGAGCATGAAGACGGCATTGGTGACCGGGGCGTCGCGGGGGATCGGGGCAGCGATCGCGCGCAGGCTCCAAACCGACGGCATACGAACGATCGAGCGCTCAAGCGGACAGGCCGACTTGTCGACGATGGAGGGAGTCGACAAAGCCCTGGAGGGCATCGACAGCCTGGACATCCTGATCAACAACGCGGCAGCCGCACCGGGAGGGCCGATCGAGACCGACACGCCCGAAGGCTTCGACCACCTGATGGCGGTGAACGTCAAGGCGCCGTACTTCCTCATCCAGCGGGCACCGCTGAACGACGGCGGCCGCATCGTCAACATCTCGTCGGTCGCCACCAGGATGGCCAACCCGGCACAAACGTCCTTCGCGATGACCAAGGGCGCGCTCGAGACGATGAGCCGCACCCTCGCCCACCAGCTCGGACCGCGCGGCATCACGGTCAACGTCGTCGCGCCGGGCGCCACCAGGACCGCGGACAACGGCCGGATCTTCACTCCGGAGCTGGAGGCAGCCGTTAAAACCCTCACCGCGCACCGGAGGCTCGGTACGGCGGAGGACATCGCGGACGTCGTCGCGTTCCTCGTCTCCGACGACGCCCGGTGGGTGACGGGGCAGGTCCTCGACGCGAGCGGTGGGTTGTTCCTCGGTCCTCCGGCGCGAGGCGCAGAATAGGCCGGTGACGTGGTTCAGCGAGGACGAACTCCGCAGGCAGGCCGGTGACGTCTCGTTCGCGCGCGGCGCCAAGTACCTGGAGTCGGTCGAGACGCTGGACGACGTCGCGGGCGGCGTGACGGCGGTGGTCAGCGGCACCGACCGGTACACGGTCCGGTTGCGCAACGTCGACGGCGAGCTGGTCGGCGAGTGCTCCTGCCCGCACGCGGCGGACGGCTTCTTCTGCAAGCATTGCGTGGCCGTCGGGCTGCTGGTGCTCGAAGGGGTGGCGGACGGCGGCGCGGCCGACATCCGCGGCTACGTCGAGACGCTGGACCGCGACGAGCTGATCGAGCTGCTCGTCGGGCACGCGAACGAGGACCCGGTCCTGTTCCGCAAACTCTCGCTCAGGGCCGGCCGCGGCGACCTCGACGCGTTGCGCCGGCACGTCGAGGGAACGTTGCGGTTGCGCGGTTTCGTCGGTTTCCAGGGCACGGTCGCGTACACCGAGAAGGTGCGCGAGGTGCTCACCACCGCCAGGGAACTGATGGACGGGCCGCTGCTGTGCCGTGTCATCGAGCTGGTGGTCGAGGCGCTGGACTTCGTCGAGGACTCCTTCGGCGCGCTCGGCTCCGAGGTGCAGGGCGCGCTCGCGTTGTACGCGGAGGCCTGCGCGGACTCGCCACCGGAGCCCAAGGAGCTCGCGGAGTGGTTGCTACGGCTGGATCTCGACGGTTCCGGCCGGGTCGACGTGAACATCGCGGACTTCACCGCGGGCCTCGGTTTCGAGGGGCTCGCGGTGTTCCGCGCCGGCGTCGAGGAGAGGTGGCGGCTCGACGACGGCGAGGACCCGTACCGCAGCCGCAAGCTCCAGCGGCTGCGCGAGGGGTTCGCGGCGATGCGGAACTGGAAGGCCTAGGCCGTGTCCTGTAAGGCTGTTCGACGGGCTTCGTGATCCAGGTGGTTCCTTGCGGTGCGGGCGGGTCGGCCTCGTACCGGGTCGTACTCGGCCGAGCCCGCCCGTGCCGTCAGGGAGCACCTGGGCGCGAAGACCGCGAACAAGCCTTGCAGGACACGGCCTAATACCGCTGGCGGTTGCGGTACAGCTCCTCCAGATCCTTCAGCCCCGCCTGGTCGCCGGTGTCGGCGGCCGCGCGGAACCAGTGTTCGGCCTCCTGGAAGTTGCCGTGGTCGGCGGCCAGCCTGCCGAGGTTGGTGTACGCGGGAACACTGCCGAGCTCCGCGGCCTTCCGGTACCAGGCGGTGGCCTCGCCGGGATCGTTCCGGTCGTTGGCCAGCACGCCCAGATTCGTCATCGCGGCGGCGTCGCCCCGTTTGGCGGCCTTGAGATACCAGCGTTCGGCGGCGTCGAGTTCGCCGCGGCGGTGCAGCACCAGTCCCAGCCGGACGGCGGCGTCGGGGGCACCGGCGGCCGCGGCCGCGTGAAAGCAGCTTTCGGCGCGCGCGAGGTCGCCTCGTTGCTGGGCCTGGTGGCCGAGTTTGATCAGCGACGCCGCGTCGGCCTCTTCGCTCGCCTTGCGCCACCAGGGATCCGCTTCGGACGTCCGGCCGGTGTCGCACAGCACGGCGCCGAGCGTGATCATGCCTTCGACGTTGCCCGCTTCGGCGGCCTCGGCCGCCCAGTACTCGGCCTCTTCGAGATCGCCGCCGCGGTGCCTCGACCGCGCGAGTTCCGCCATCGCTTCGACGCGGCCCTCCGCGGCGGCCCGGCGCCACCAGTCCTCCGCGGCGCTGGAATCCCCTCGGCGCGCACAGAGATTTCCCAGATGGGACATGGCATGCGAATCACCGGCGGTCGCGGCTTCGCGATACCAGCGTTCGGCCTGTTCCGGTACGCCGCGCTCGTTCAGGAGATGCGCCAGGTTGCCCATCGCGACCCTGTCCCCGCCCTCGGCGGCCTTGCGGAACCACGTCTCGGCCTCGTCGAGATCACCGCGCTCCAACGCGGTGGATCCCATACGTGCCATGGCGATCACGTGTCCGCGTTCCGCGGCCTTCCGATTCAGATAGTCGTCGATCCGGGTGTTCCACTTACGTTTTTCGGCGCCCACGAGCCCGCTCCTTCCGGCAGCGTCCCTGGGGTAGTCGCTGCTCAGGGCCCCGATGTGACAACAACTACCGGGTGTCATCGTCGTGTCGCGCCCGGTTTCCCCGCGTCGCGCGGCGATACTTGGCGCTCCCCATCCCCCGTCGAGAGGAAACCGCGCGGTGGCCACGCGTACCAGCCAGATGACCACGGCTCAGCGGTTGCTCCTGCTGATCACCCTCGCCGCCGTCGTGCTCGCGGTGTTCTGGTTCGTGAGCGGCAAGGGCGACGCGCTGCAGCCGAAGCCCGCGAACCCCGCGAGCGCGGCCGACGCGCGCAAGCAGCTGGACGAGCTCACCGTCGCACCGCGCGGTTCGATGGACGGCTACGACCGCAAGAAGTACCCGCACTGGGACAACCAGGGGAACAACTGCAACACCCGCGAGTTCGTGCTCAAACGCGACGGCAAGGACGTCAAGACCGGTTCCGACTGCGCCCCGACCTCCGGCAGCTGGACGAGTATCTACGACGGCGAGACCTGGACGAAGCCGACCGACGTCGACATCGACCACATGGTGCCGCTCGCCCAAAGCTGGGTCAGCGGCGCGAAGTCGTGGACGGACGAGAAGCGGCGCCAGTTCGCGAACGACCTGACCCGGCCGCAGCTGTTCGCCGTCACCGACAACGTCAACCAGGAGAAGAGCGACAAGGCGCCGGACCAGTGGAAGCCGCCGCTCGTCTCGTTCTGGTGCACCTACGCCACCGACTGGATCACCGTGAAGCATTACTACGGTCTCACGATCACCACCGCGGAGAAGAGCGCGCTCAGCGACATGCTCGGTCGTTGCTGATCTCCCCGGCTTCGGGTTGGCTGGGGCCATGGCGACCTTCGTATTGATCCACGGCGGTGGCGGCAGCGCCTGGGACTTCCACCTCCTCGAGGCGGAGCTGGCCGGCCGCGGGCACGACGTCGTCGCGGTGAACCTGCCGATCGACGACGAGAAGGCGGGCTTCGGCGAGCACGTCGACGCCGTCGTGAACGCGATCGGCGACCGCGGGGACCTGGTCGTGCTCGGCCATTCCTACGGCGGCTTCACCGCGCCGCTGGTGGCCGAGAAGCTTTCGCCGCGGCTGCTCGTGATGCTGACGCCGATGATCCCGAAGCCGGGCGAGTCGCCGGGGGATTGGTGGGGCAACACGGGTTTCAAGTCCGACGAAAGCCTCAGCGAGGAGGAGCAGTTCTACAACGGCGTCCCCGCGGACATCGTCGCGGAGGCGGGTTCGCACGCCCGGAACCAGGTCAGCGCCGAATGGGGGCAGCCTTGGCCGCTGGACAAGTGGCCGGACGTCCCGACGAAGGTGCTCATCGCGCGCGAAGACCGCTTCTTCACGCCTGAGTTCCAACGCCGGGTCGTCCAGGACAGGCTCGGTTTCGCGCCCGACGAGATCGACGGCTCCCACTCAGTGCCCTTGAGCCACCCCAAGGAACTGGCGGACCGGCTGGAGTCCTATCTCACCAGCGATCCAGCCGCATGACCTCTTCGAGCGGCTGACGCGCGGCGGGCTTGAAGGTGTCACCGGTGTAGAACGCCGTCGGGATGAGCGCCGCCTGGTGCACGTTCTCCGGCAGGCCGAGGATCTCCGCGGCCTCCTTCTCGTACGCGAGGTGCAGCGTCGTCCACGCCGTGCCGAGCGTGACCGCCCGCGCCGCGAGCATGTAGCTCCACACCGCCGGCAGCAGGTTCCCCCACAGTCCGGCCTGGTTCCCGGCCGGCAGTTCCGCGCTGTTCGTCTCCAGGCACGGGATGACGTGCACGGGCACTTCGCCCATCTTGTCGGCAAGGTACTCGACGCTGGAGCCGACGCGCTTCTGCACCTTCGACCGCTCCGGGTCGTCCGCGAACAGCTTCCCCGCCGCCCGAGGGGAATCCAGGTATTCGCGGCACGCCCGCTGGTAGAGCTTCCCGAGCTCGGCCCGCTGCCCGGGATCGGTGATCACGAGCCAGTGCCAGCGCTGTGTGTTCGACCCGCTCGGCGCCTGCAGCGCGACCTGCAGGGCGTGTTTGACCAGTTCGAGAGGCACCGGCCGGGTCAGGTCCAGTCGTTTGCGGACGGTCCGGGTGGTCGTCAGCAGCTCTTCGGGCGTCATCCGAGGATTATGTCGTTATGATCCGCTGGTGGGGAGGCCGCCGCGCGAACGAGGAATGGGCACATTGCTCAGGCACGTCCTCGACGTGACCGAGGCGGACGTGTCCGCGTTCTTCGAGGACATCGGGCTGGGGGACTACCGCCCGCGGTTCACGCCGTTCGTCCGCGCG
Organism: Amycolatopsis sp. NPDC058340; assembly: GCF_042723975.1. Lineage (NCBI taxonomy): Bacteria > Bacillati > Actinomycetota > Actinomycetes > Pseudonocardiales > Pseudonocardiaceae > Amycolatopsis > Amycolatopsis sp. NPDC058340. The sequence goes on from NZ_JBHXIB010000001.1 coordinate 667,039, forward strand.
ATCGTCGAGCACGGGCCGCTGCCCATCCGCGACCTCGCCGCCGAGGTCGGCGTCACCCATTCCGCGGCCAGCCAGACCATCGCGCAGATGGCGCGTCAGGACCTCGTCTCGCTCCGGCCGGGGACCGACGCCCGGCAGAGGATCGTCTCGCTGACCGAGAAGACGCTCCGCCTGATGCCGACGCTCGAAGCGGAATGGGCGGCGACCAGCGCCGCGGCCGCGCAGCTGGAAGCCGAACTGCCGTACCCGCTCAGGGAGGTGCTCGTCGCCGCGGTCGAAGCCTTGGAGCGGAAACCGCTCCGGGAGCGCATCGCCGAAACGGACGCCGCGGTCAAGCTGAAGCGTCGGCTCGGGCAAGACTGAACACGGCCCAGACGTACTTCCCGCCCGAGCAGAGCTCGTGTCCCCAGTCGTCGGACAACGCGTGCACCAGCTGAAGACCGCGGCTGCGCGCCGCCATCGGCGACGGCTCCTTCAGCTTCGGCCGGTTCGTCCCGGAGTCGAAGACCCGCAGGGTGAGCCTTCCGCCGGAGTACTCGACCTCGAGCCTGTCGGGCCTCTCGCCGTGCTCGAAGGCGTTCGTGACCAGCTCGGAGGTGGCCAGGAGGACGTCGTCGACCGCCGGTCCGTCGAGGCCGAGGCTCCCGAGAGTCGCCCGCACGGCCTGTCGCGCGACGGCCGGGGCCGTCACATCGACCGGCAGGGGCAGGGAGACCACCGGCAACGAGCCCTCCGATCGCGTCTTGGACATCGTCATGGTTCCGCACCTCCCCTCACGAGAGACTCCCAGATCCGCTGTTCGACTCCCTGATACCCACAAGGGCCGAGGTCGAATCAGGCTCCGTCCGTGAGTTCCGTCTCGGTCAATCCTTCACGCAGTTTCTTGAGCGTGGCGGCCAGCAGTCTTGACACCTGCATCTGGGAAACGCCGACACGGCGCGCGATATCCGACTGGCTCATCCCGGACCCGAACCGCAGCGCGACGATCTTGCGCTCGCGATCGGGCAGCCGTTCCAGCATCGGCCGCAGCGCCTCACGCAGCTCCGCCTGGCTCAGATTGGCGTCCGCCTCGCCGAAGCGGGTGTGCGCCGAGTTCTCCAGCAGGTTGTCCAGCGAGGCCCCGTACCGGCCCTGGCCGGCACGGAGGCCTTCGTAGACCTCGTCGATCGGGACGCCGAGATGCGTGGCGATCTCACTGGGCTTCGGCGCGCGGGAGAGCCGGACGGTCAGCTCCTCGCGCGCGGCCGAGATGTTCGCGTTCAGCTCCTTGAGCCGCCGCGGCACCCGGACCGACCAGCTGTTGTCGCGGAAGTGGTGCCGCAGCTCGCCGGAGATGGTGGGGACCGCGAAGGCCAGGAAGTCGCTGCCCTGGCCGGGGTCGAATCGGTCGACGGCGTGGATCAGCCCGATCGTCGCGATCTGGACCAGATCCTCCATCGACTCGTCCCGGTTGCGGAACTTGCGCGCCAGATTGCGCGCGAGTTCGAGATGCGCGCGCACCAGCTCGTCCCGCAGCGCCTCGCGCTCGGGGGCGTTCGGGGGCAGCGCGCACATGCGCTCGAACAGGACCGGGACGTTCGCGCCGTCTTGCTCGACGGGTTCGGTCACGGCCGGGCCGCCTCGCTCTCCCGGATGAGTTCCACCCTGGACAGGTAGCCGCCGTCGGCCGGGGTGACACTCCGCCGCGCGGACGTCGCGAGCGCGGTGAGCAACTGCCAGGACAGACCGGTCTCGTCGTCGGGTTCCGGGGAGTCCGAAAGCACCGAGACGGTCACCTCGATCCGCCCGTCCTTCCACGAGAAAACGCAGGTCAGATGGCCGTCGGCGGCCGAGGGGAGCAGCATCGAGCAGGCCTCGTCGACCGCCATCCGGAGATCTTCGACGGCGTCCAGATCGAAGTCCTGGCGCATCGCGATATCCGCGACGATCGTCCGGAGGGTCGGTACCACGTGCGGTACCGCGGCCGTGCGTACCTCGATGAGTTGAGCGCCCTCCCCGCCGGGCGGGGTGTTGTCCACCACGTGTGTTCCTCTCTCGAGCTGCGCTGCCGATCCGTCAGATGCCCTGGGTGTGAGCAAACCAAACCCACGTTTGAGCCGTGCAGGGGGCGGGCATGTAACCGGCGACAAACGATCTCCTTGGAAGGCGGGGACCGACATGGCTGACGTGAGCCGGCTGCCGAACGTGGTGGCGGAAGAGTGGGACTGGCAGCTCCGTGGGTCGTGCCGAGGCGCGGACAGCAGCTTGTTCTTCCACACGGACAACGAACGCGGTTCCGCCCGTGAGCGGCGCGAATCGCGGGCCAAGGCGATCTGCCACACCTGCCCCGTGCTGGCGCAGTGCCGTAAGCACGCGCTCGCGGTGCAGGAGCCGTACGGCATCTGGGGTGGTCTTGGCGAGATCGAGCGCCGCGAGCTGTTCCTCCGTGAACGCCGCGCCGGGCGCAAGGCCCTGACGGCGCATTGAGCGCGCCTCGGGCACCGGTCGGCGACGCGCACGACGGCGATCGTGGCGCCCCGTCCGTACTGGGTTAGGGTTGGGACTGTCGTTGCGGGGACAGCCACGCCTACCCGCCGAAGAAGAGCGTGCGTCCGTGTCCGGACTGGGCGCGGCCGTCGCTTGAGACCACAGGCGCGTTCCGGCGCTGAGCGTCGGTTCTCACCTGATGAGGAGAATGTGCATGCCCGCAGCGGACCAGAACACCACGCCGCCCGGTTTCAGCATCACGCTGGACGCCGACGCGTCTGAACCGCGTGTGGTGGTCACCGGTGAGCTAGACCTGCTGACGAGCCCGCAGCTTCAGGAGACCCTCGGGGCCCTGATCACGGACAAACCGTCGGGCCGGGTGGTCGCCGACCTGACCGGCGTGACCTTCTTCGACTCCTCGGCGCTGAACGTGGTGCTCCAGGCGCAGCGCCAGGCCGCCGAGAAGGCGGTCGAGCTCGAACTGGTGCCCAGCCCGCAGGTGAGCCGCGTGATCGAGCTCACCGGCGTCGCCGAGCACCTCAGCGTGTCGGAGGAGCCCCCCGCCTGATCCCCCGCTACGGTCGTGGGCTCGTGATCCGCGACACCTGGGGGCAGCAAGATGATGGGGCGGACGCATGCCCTGACGGGGTGGTGCGCGGGCCTCGCGCTCGCGCCCGCCGTCGGAGCGGGCACGGTGCACCAAGCGGTCGTGTTCGCCGCCACCACGGCGGGTTTCGCCCTCCTTCCCGACCTCGACCATCCGGGCGCTCGCGCGTCGAAGTTGCTCGGCTGGTTCACCGGCGCGATCTCATGGCTGCTTCGCCGGGTTTCGGCGGCTCTCTACGCGCTGACCAAGGGGCCCCGGGACGAGAAGGTCACCGGTAAGCACCGCCATCTCTCGCACACCGTCCTGTTCGCCGTCGGACTCGGTTTCCTGACCTCCTGGGGTACCGCCGAGGGCGGGCCTTGGGCCGTGTTCGGCGTGGTCGTCCTCGGCCTGCTGCTCGCGGAAGGCGCGCTCGGCGACTGGCTCCTGCCGGTCAGCGGTGCCGCCGTCGGCTGGTGGGTGTGGACCGCGCCGCCGGACAAGGCGGCGCAGCTCGCGGAGATCTCCGGCTGGCTCGGCATCGCCGTCGCGGCCGGGTGTTTCGTGCACTGTCTCGGGGACGCGCTGACCGAATCCGGCTGCCCGTTCCTGTTCCCGATCCCGATCGCGGGCGAGACCTGGTACGAGATCCGGCCGCCGAAACCGCTGCGGTTCCGCACCGGCAAGAAGGTGGAGAACCGGCTGATCTTCCCGGTGTTCGCGATCGCCGCGGTGGTGCTGATCCCGGGTGTCTGGGAGTACCTGTTCACCACGGTCCAGGGGCTGCTCACGCCGGACGGGACGCAGACCGCGGTGCACTGAGGAATGCCCTCGTCGCCGTCGGCGTTGAATCGGAACGCCGGACCCGGTTGAGGAGGGGGAACAGTGGACAAGCCCGTGCTGCGCGCCGACGCGCGCCGCAACCGCGCGAAGGTGCTCGCGGCCGCCGAGGAGGCCTTCGCCGTCGACGGCCTCGCCGTCCCCCTCGACGAGATCGCCCGTATCGCCGGGGTCGGCGCGGGCACCGTCTACCGGCATTTCCCCAGCAAGGAAGCGCTGTTCCAGGCCGTCGTCGTGGAACGTCTCGAACAGTTCGCGCGCGAAGCCCGCGAGCTCCTGACCGCCGAAGACCCCGGTGAAGCGTTCTTCGACTTCTTCAAACGCGTCGTCCAGCAGGCTTCCCGCAACCGGGCCCTCTGCGACGCGCTCGCCGAAACGACCGGACTGGGTTTCAAGGCGAGCGCGGGCGACGAGTTCCGCTCGGCGACGCAGGCGCTGCTGACGCGGGCGCAGACCGCGGGCGCCGTTCGCGAGGACATCGACGGCGACGACCTGCGCGCCCTGATCGCCGGTTGTCTCGCCGCCGAACGGTATTCACTCGAAGAACGGCATCTCGTGCGGATCATTGTCGACGGTTTGCGCACGTTGCGTAACAAAACGTAAGATCAACGCGAGTAGTCCCCGTACCTGCGCTTCGCATGGCGAGGGGGTGCCGGATGTCGAGCCAGGGTTCCGTCGCGGTCGCGGCCATCGCGGGCCTCGCGACCGGGTTGCTCGTCGCCGCCCTCTTGGTGGCAAGCCGCGAGCCGCAGCATCGCGTCTACGAAGTCGGCACGACCCCGTCCCCGGCCTCGACCTCCCGTTCGGTCGGGCCGGTCACGGTGACCGTGCCGGGGAGCGCCCCGGAGCCGCTCGTCGTCACGCGCACCCGCACGCCGGCGCCGCGCACGGTGACCAGGACCGTGACGCCTTCACCCACGTCGACGGTGCTGCCGCCGTCGACGACCACGGGATTCCGAAGCGACTGATGCAACCAGGGCGGCCTACGCCTCGTCTGCCCGGTATGCGGCGACTACCCGTTTTCCTGCTCCTGCTCACCGCTTTGGCCGCGTGCGGTCCCGGTGAGAAGGCCTGCCCCGCCATCGCCCTGTCGGAGGGGATCTCCCTCGACGTCCCGCCCGAAGTCACCCGTGTGTCGCTGGAGTTGTGCTGGGCCGGTGCCTGCGTGACCGAATCCGCGCCCGGCGGCGAGCACGTCTTCGTCCCGACCCGGGGCCTCCCGACCACGCCGGTCCGGACCACGGTGACCCTCGACGACGGAAAACCCCACGTCCTCGACGTGACCCCGGTGATCGCCTATCCGGCGGGCGAGGCGTGCGGAGGCGGCGTGCCGGTCGCGAAACTGGTCGTGACGTCCGGCGGCGAAGTACGGCAAGTACCGTGAAGGCCGCCCTCCCCGTCGGGCGGCCTTCACGGTTTTCCCCTGTGGCTAGCCGACGTCGCGACGCCGCCAGCCCATGAGCCCGGCCACGAGCGCGACCACGGCGACCCCGGTCAGCCAGACCAGCGGTGTCGCGGTGAACTCCGCGGCGGGCAGTTTCGGAACGTGCGAGAACGGTGAGGCGTCCACGATCACCTGCGGCAGGTTCAGCACCGGGCCGAACAGGCTGAGCAGCAACGCCAGCCCCGCGATCGCCCACGCCGCAGTCGTGAACTTCGGCGCCAGGCCGAAAAGTGTCACGGCGAGACCGGTGATCACCCATACCGCCGGAAGCTGTGCCAGCGAAGCGAGCACCATGTCCCCGATCGCGTCGCCGACACCGCCGGCGCGCATCCCGTTCGACAGTCCCAAAAGGACACCGCTGACGACCATCATCAGCGCCGTGCCGCCGAACGCGAACACCAGATGGCTCCCCAGCAGCCGCAGCCTGCCCACACTCGTCGCGAGCAGCGGCTCGACCCGCACCGCCGTCTCCTCGGCGCGCAGCCGCAGCGCGGCCTGCACCCCGTAGAGCGCGATGATCATGGCGAACAAGCCGGCCATCGCCGCCATGAAGGCGTCGATCAGCGCGTCCGTGCCACCCAGCCGGGTGAAGATCTCCTTCGCCTGCCGGCTTTCCCCCACGACGTCGCCGATCCCGCTCGCCACCGAGCCGAACACCGCGGCACAGACCGCCGTGCCGATCAGCCAGCCGATCAACGGCCCCCGGTGCAGCCGCCACGCCAGCGCGAACGGGCTGCGCAGGGACGCCGCCGCTTCGGCGGGCCCGGGACGCGGCGGGACGATGCCGGTGCCGACGTCGCGGCGCGGAAGGAGGGCGTAGCCGATCGCGCCGACGGCCACCGTCGCGGCCAGCGGCAGCAGGAAGACCCGCCACCGCTCGTCGGCGAACGGCCGCACCTGCTGCGCCCAACCGAGCGGAGACAGCCACGAGACCCAGGTCGCGTCCGAGGTCGAGTCGCCGACCGCGCGCAACAGGAACGCGACCCCGACGGCGGTGGCGCCGATCCCGTTGGCCGTCCTCGAATACTCGGCCACCTGGACGGCGACCGCCGCGACCGCCGTGAAGACCAGCCCGGTCACCGCGGTGGCGGCGCCGAACGCGAGCGAGCCCGCGGCGGGCAGCTTCGCGCCGATCATCAGCCCGGTCTCGACTCCTCCGATGAGGACACTCGCCCCGGCGGACACCAGCACACCCGAGGTCAGCAGGGCGTACCGGCCGACCACCGCGGAGGCCAGCAGCTCCGCGCGGCCGGAGTCCTCCTCGGCCCTGGTGTGCCGGGTGACGGTGAAGACCGCCATCAGCGCGATGACCAGTGCGAGGAAACCGCCGAGCCGCCACGCGGTGAACCCGCCCGCGGTCGAGAGGTCGAAGGCCGGGCCGTAGATCAGCGAAAGCGACGGGTTCGCGCCCATGCCCGCGGTGAGCCCGGCCCGTTCGGCGGCCGTCGGGTACAACGTTTCGAACGTGCCCGACGACGTCGAGGGCATGATCCCGAGCAGGACGATCCAGATCGGCAGGACGATCCGGTCCCGCCGCAGCGCCAGCCTGGTCAGGTGCCAGGTGCCGACCAGCCCGTGCGCCGGTCCGGCGACGAGGGGACGGTCGAGCGTCGCGGTCATTTCGCGCTCGCTTCGGTGGTGTAGTGACGGAGGAACAGCTCCTCCAGCGTCGGCGGCTGGCTGGTCAGGCTGCGGACGCCGACCTGGGTGAGCTGACGCAGGGCGTCGTCGAGGGAGCGGGTTTCGACGTCGAAGCGGACCCGGTTGCCCTCGACCTTGAGGTCGTGGATGTTCTCCAGCTTCGTCAGCCCGTTCGGCGGGCCGGCGAGCTCGGCCGAGATCGACGTCCTGGTGAGGTGCCGGAGCTCGGCGAGCGTGCCGGTCTCGACGGTGTGCCCGTTGCGGATGATGCTGACCTTGTCGCAGAGCGCCTCGACCTCGGCCAGGATGTGGCTCGACAGCAGCACCGTGCGGCCCTGCTCGCGCTCCTCCTGGATCGCGTACTGGAAGGTGGCCTCCATCAGCGGGTCGAGGCCGGAGGTCGGCTCGTCGAGGATCAGCAGGTCCACGCGCGAGGCCAGCGCGGCCACGATCGCGACCTTCTGCCGGTTGCCCTTGGAGTAGGTGCGCCCCTTCTTCTTGGGGTCGAGGTCGAACCGTTCGACGAGGTCCTTGCGGCGGCGCTGGTCGAGCCCGCCCCGCAGCCGCCCCAGCAGATCGATCACCTCGCCGCCGGAGAGGTTGGGCCAGAGGTTCACGTCGCCGGGGACGTAGGCGAGGCGCCGGTGCAGGCTCGCCGCGTCCTTCCAGGGGTCGCCGCCGAGCAGGCGGACGTCGCCCGAGTCCGCGTGGAGCAGACCGAGCAGGACCCGGACGGTGGTCGACTTCCCCGCGCCGTTCGGGCCGAGGAAGCCGTGCACCTCCCCAACGGGTACCCGCAGGTCAAGGCCGTCCAAAGCCTTGGTCCGGCCGAAGGATTTGTGGAGACCGGAGATGGAGATGGCGTTTTCCATGAAGCTGAAGGTACAGTGATTTCACGAAGTTGTGAAGTTAAGAAAACGTATGGATGGTGTGATCACTCTGGGGGAGGTAAGAGAGGATGTGCTCATGACGACGACGCCTGAGAGTGCTTCGAGCACCCAGAGAGACGAGGACGCCGTCCGCCGTTACGTGGAGCACCTGGGCCTCACGCTTTCCCAGATCGGGATGCAGCGGATGCCCGCCAGGGTGTTCGCCGCGTTGATGACCACCGACGCCGGCCGTCTCACCGCGGCCGAGCTGGCCGACCAGCTCTCGGTGAGCCCCGCCGCGATCTCGGGGGCCGTGCGGTACCTGGAACAGATCGGACTGGTCGCCAAGGAACGCGAGCCCGGCTCACGCCGCGACCACTACCGGCTCTTCGACGACCTCTGGTACGCCACCTTCATGAAACGCGACCGCATGATCACCATGTGGCGCGACGCGGCCGACGAGGGCGTTTCGGCGCTGGGGCCGGACACCCCGGCGGGCGAACGCGTCGCCGAGATGCGCGACTTCCTGAGCTTCATGATCAAGGAGCTCAACGACATGTACGCGAAGTGGCACGAGATGCGGGACGAAAAGGGCAAGTAGCCCATCGGGCCTCGTGAGTGTTCAGGACGGTTAGAACCGTCCTTGCCACTCACGAGGCCAGCGCGACCACCAGCGTGTCCGCCAGCCTCGTCGCCCACTGGTCCAGTTCGTCCTGGCCGGGTTCGCGGTCCTCGAAGGACGCCAGGAACGCGTACTGGAAACACGCCCCGAGCAGTAGCGACGCCGACGCGTCGAGATCCGCGTCCTCGCGGATCCTGCCGAGCCGGGCCTCCTCCCTCAGGTACTCGGCGACGCGTACGAGCGGGACGTCCGGCCCGCGGTCCCTGCTCATGACCCGTTCCCGGTGGGTCGCGAGCAGCTCCCGCGAAGAGAACAGCGACACCGCGATCGGGAAGCTCTCCAGATAGAACGACAGCGTGATCCGCGCCAGCCGGGCGAGGTTCGCCGCGAGCGGGGTGTCCGCCGCCGTCTTCATCAGCTCGTCCAAGGTCGTCCCGAGCGCGGGCAGCCGCTCGGTGAGCACGCTCGTGAATATCTCGGTCTTGTCCTTGAAGTGCTTGTACAGCAACGCCTCGGAGTAGCCCGCCGCCCGCGCTATGGCCTTCGTCGTGGCATGCGCGTAGCCCTGCTCGCGCATCACCTTCGCCGCCGCGGCGACGATCTCCTCGCGGCTTCCCATGTTCGCTCCTGAGGGCTTCTCAGCGTTCGCTCGACAAGTGGTAAGTGAACACTCACCATAGTGGGTGAGTGTTCACTAACCCAGGAAGGCGTGACCATGAAGCTCACTGTTCTCGGTGCCACGGGCGGCGTCGGCTCCGAAGTCGTCAAGCAGGCGCTGGCCGCGGGCCACCACGTCACGGCGGTCGTCCGCGACCCGTCCCGGCTGGCCGTCGAGGGCGAACTGCTGGAGGTCGTCGTCGCGCAGCTGTCCGAGCACGGCGCGCTGACCGAGGCGGTGTCCGGGCGCGACGCGGTGATCTCCGCCCTCGGCTCCCGCGACCGCAACCCGACGACCATCGTCACCGACGGGGCACATGCCGCCGTCGCCGCGCTCGGCTCGGCGGGCGTCCGGCGGCTGCTGCTGGTGAGCGCCAGCGGCCCGTTCGTCGACGGCGACGCCTTCTTCACCAGGAACGTCGTCAAGCCGATCCTGGGCAGGATCCTCCGGCACGCGTTCACGGACATGATCGCCGCCGAGCGGATCGTGCGCGCGAGCGATCTCGACTGGACGATCGTGCGCCCGCCGCGTCTGCTGAACGGGCCGCACACCGGCGAGATCGCCGCCCGCACCGACGGCAACGTCCGCGGGAGCTACAGCATCAACCGCGCCGACGTCGCCGATTACCTGCTCCGCGCGGCCGCGGACGACTCGCTCGTCCGCCAGACGGTCTCGATCGCCCACGGCTGACTCCCCGCATTTCGTCCTCTAGATGCGGTTGTTGCGTGCGCAACGATCGCGTTCAGAGGACGAAACGCGGCAGTAGGGTCGCGAGGTGATCAGCCGTGCGGTGGTGCTCGCCCCCATCCTTCTCACGCAAGCCGTCCGGGTGCGCCGTACGACGCCAAGGTTGCCCGGCGCCGCGGGACCGGTCACCGGCCTGGTGGCCGGCGACGGCGACCCGGTGCGGCTCGCGGTACTCGGCGAGTCCACTGTGGACGGGGTCGGCGCGGCGACGCACGCCGAGGCGCTGACCGGACGGCTCGCGGAGGAACTCGCGCGGGACGGCCGCGCGGTCGCCTGGCAGGCACTCGGCCGGACCGGCGCCAACGCCCGCGTGGTCCGCGAGGATCTGCTGCCGCTGCTCGAACCCGCCGACCTGGTCGTGATCGCGCTCGGCGTCAACGACACGATCGAACTGCATTCGGCCACGCGCTACCGGCGTGACCTGCTCGACCTGATCGTCGCGCTGCGTCGTCGGGTGGGGCGGGTCCCGGTGGTGCTGGCCGGCGTGCCGCCGATGGGCCGGTTCCCCTCGTTGCCGCGTCCGCTGCGGGACGTCCTCGGCGCGCGGTCGGCCGTCCTCGACGCCGCGGCCGCCCGGCTGGCGCTGCTGCCCGGCGTCGTCCACGTCCCGATGCCCGCCGCGATGCTGGACCCCGCGACCTTCGCCGAGGACCGTTTCCACCCCGGCCCCGAGGGCTATCGGCGCTGGGCGGGACAACTCGCGGACGTGAGCCGCCGGCTACTAAGCGACACCTTTTCCGGCTAAAAGCGCTGATCAGGTCACTCGCTTGCCACAGATTAAGAAATTTCCATGAAAAAGCTGGCTCTGCGTGTATCTGGTGGCAGCCTCGTTGCGTCCTATGGAGCAGTCGAGGAAATGAGGGACACCCGATGACGACCGAGACCAACACCGCGCCCGTCGACGACGAGGCCACGGCCACCGAAGACCTCGAAGAGACGACACCGAAGCCGATCACGGCGCCGGTCCCGCCCCGTCCCGGCACCAGCCCCGACGGCAACTGGGACCCGCACAGCACCGACCCGCCGGTGAACTGAACCAACACAGACAGGTGATGTCCGGAGGCCGAGGGGGCCGCCGGGCATCACCTCCGGGTGCTCCTTCGGGGGAGGGGGACGCCCGGACGCGGGCCCGTTGGGGAGCGGGCCCGGGGGGAGGGAAAAAAGGGCCGGCCGGTGCGCAGTCCACACCTACTCGCGCCGGCCGGTGCCTTTGTCCTCCGCCCACACCGATGGGGGACGACCGAAAACTCGACAAAAAAGTTAGTGACTTGATGTATCCCAGAGCCTCTTGCACGCTCCTTCTCCCCGAAGGGCCCGCGATACTGCCAGCGCCGACACGAAGACACGTCCGAAGTGGGGCAGATACGGTGACCGACGTGCAAACGACCGAGGTAGACCCGCCATGGGAAGGACTGACCGGTGCCGACCTGCATGCCGCCTGCATGCGCGCGGCGCGGGCCGGTGACCGCCAGGCGATGGACAGACTTGTGCACGAGCTGACCCCGCTCGTGTGGCATGTCGCGCGCGCGAACGGGCTCGATCGCCTGACCGCCGAGGACGTGGTCCAAACGGTGTGGCTCGCCCTGTTCAGCCAGCTCGACAAACTCCGTGATCCCAAGGCGCTCGCCGCGTGGTTGATCACCACCACCAGGCGCGAGGCCCAGCATCCCTTCGGCCGCCGCGCTCAGCCCGTCCCGCTGACCGACGAGCTGGCCGAAAGCATGGAGAGCACCCATCCGGCCCCCGAAGAGGAAGCCGTCCGCGCCGACCGGGATCGCCGGGTCTGGCGCGCCTTCCTCCGCCTGCCGCACCGCTGTCAGCAGCTCCTTCGGCTGACCGTGCTCGCCGGGCGGGCCGAATACCAACTGGTCGCCGAAGCACTCCGTATGCCGCGCGGAAGTGTCGGCCCGACCAGGGGCCGTTGCCTCGAATCGATGCGCGACCTGCTGGCCCACGAAGGGGGAAGCCGATGAACGACCTCGGGACGCCGGGGGAGATGACCTCCCCGGGCGATGAGGCCTTGCTCGCCGATATCGGGCGCTTCATGGACGAACTGGACCCGCCACCGGGAGACCTGGTGCAGCGGGTTCAGTTCGCGCTCGCGCTCGAAAACCTCGACGTGGAGGTCGCCCGCTGGGAGCGGATGGACGCCACGGCGGGTGTTCGCGGCAGCGACACCGGCACGATCACCTTCACCGTCAGCGATCTGACCGTGATGATCAACCTCACCAAGATCGGCAAGAAACACCGGATCGACGGCTGGCTCGTGCCCGCCGGCGAGTACGGAGTGGAGGTTCGCGTCGCCGAGCACGGCACGAGTTCCACCACCGCCGACGAGGGAGGCCGGTTCGTGCTGGACAACGTCCCCCAGGGCACCACCCAGATCGTGATCCACCTCGGCGACGTGACCTGTCGCCGGACGGTCGTGACCCCGACAGTGGTGCTGTAACCGGACGGCTGTTCCGTTATGCGGCGTGGGTGTGCTCCCATAGTGCGTGTGCCCGCGCCGTCTCCTCCTGTCGTCGATCCCGTAGCCGAAGAGGCGGCCGAACTCCTCGCCCAGGCGAGGGCCGCCGCCTCGGATCACGGGCTCAGCAGGCCGATCCGTCTGCTGCGGCGCGCGCTCACACTGCTCGGCCCGGTGGACGCGGATCTGGTCGCCCGGTTGGAGGTCCGCGTCCGGATCCTGATCAGCCTGGCGGCGGCCGAAGCGGAGATCGCGTCCCAAGAGGACGGTCTCGCCCGGCTGGACGAGGCGGAACGCATCCGGCTGTTGCTGCCCGGTGGCGACGTGCGGCACGAGCTGCGCTTCGTCGTCGGACTCCAGCGAGCCGTCGTGCTGATGCGCGCCGGCAGGCTGGAGGAGGCGCTCGCGCTCAACAACGCCTTCCTGCCCGGGCTGGCCGCCGAAGGGGCCAAGCACAGCATGGTGCTGACGCGGTCACTGGTGAATCGCGCGTGGCTGCACCTGGAGATGAGCAACCCGGACGCCGCGTACCAGGACCTCGTCCGCGCGCTGGAGCTGGCCGTCGAGCACGGATACCGGCGGCTGGAAGGGAAGATCCGGCACAACCTCGGTGATCACGCGCAGCTGCTCGGCGACATCCCGGAAGCACTCCGGCACTACGAGCAGGCCGCCGCGATCTTCGTGACCGACGGTTCCGGTTCGCTGCCGCTCGTCCGCCTCGATCAGGCGAAGGCGCTGCTCACCGCCGGGCTCGCCGAAGAGGCGGCGCGGCATCTCGACGACGCCATCCCGGAATTCCGGCGCAACGGCGCGGTGCACCTCGTCGCGGAAGCGGAGGTCGCCAGGGCCGGTGCCGCGATCCTGGAACGCGACTACCCGCTGGCGAAGAAGCTCGCGGCGTCGGCGCGGCGGAGCTTCCTGCGGCGCGGCAAGGGCCGCTGGGCGGAGATCGCCGCGTTGACCCGGCTCCGCGCGGACGCGGTGAAGGTCTTGGCGGACCGGGAGAAGAAGCCGTCCGCGAAACTGCCGGAGCGGCTGGCCGATCTCGCCATCCGGCTGGCCGGGCTGGGTCTGCGGGACGAAGCGGGCGCGGCCCGGATGTTCGCGGTGCGGCTGCTGATCCGTCGCGGGGAGACGGCCGCCGCCCAAGCGCTACTGGCTCAGGTGCCGAAACCGCGGCAGACCACGCCGATCGACCATCGGATGCAGCTGCGGTTGTGCCGGGCCGAACTCGCCGTGGCGTCCCACCGGCCGCGTTCGGCGCTCGCGCAGGCGCGGGCCGGGCTGGCGGAGCTCGGGCAGATCCGCGACCGCATGGGCGGACTCGACCTCGTCTGCGGGACGGCGGCGCACGGCGAAGAACTGGGCAAACTCGCACTGACCCTGGTGCTCAAGAAGGCGAGGCGCAGCGGCGCCGGGGCGAAGAGCCTGTTCGCGTGGCTGGAACGCACGCGCGCGCAGGTGTACCGCTACGAACCGCTCCCAGTGATCGAAGATCCCGCGCTCGCCCGGCACATCAACGAAATGCGGCACGTGCAGGGGACGATCCAGGCGCGGCGGCTGTCCGGTGAACCGGTCGGGAAGCTGGAGGAGCGCTACGACCGCTTGCAGCGGGAGGCGACGCGGCTCGGGTGGTACACCAGCCAGTGGGGGCGCCCGCGGCCGGTCTCGGCACCCGAAGAGGTGGTCGAGCGGCTCGGCGACCGCGTGCTGGTCAGCCTGATGGGGTATCGCGACACCTTGTACGCGGTGGTCGTCGACCGCGGCCGGTTCCGGCTGCTGAAGCTGGGGCCGCTCGGGGAGATCGTCGAGACCGCGCGGCAATTGCACGCGGATCTCGACGCGCTGGCCCCGGACAACCTGCCCGCGCCGCTGGTCGAGGTCGTCACCGGTTCCGCGCGGCGCCGGGCGGACAAACTGGACCGGCTGATCTCCGCGTCGCTGGCGAAGACGCTGGAGAACCGTGAGCTGATCATCGTGCCGATCGGTTCGCTGTACGCGTTGCCGTGGGGTGCTTTGCCTTCACTACACGGACATCCGGTGTCGATCGCGCCGTCTGCGACCGCATGGGTGACCGCGTCCGGGCGGCGGAACTCCGGCCCGGTGCTGCTCGCCGGCGGGCCCGGGGTGCCGGGTTCGGTGGGTGAGGTGCGGAACCTGCGGGCCGTGTACCCGCAGGCCAGGCTGGTCGACGGGAAGGACGCGACCAGCGAGGCCGTCCTGTCCGCTTTGGACGGTTCCGGAATGGCGCATCTGGTCGCGCACGGCGCGCACGAACCGGCGAACGCGTTGTTCTCGAGGCTGGAGCTGGTCGACGGTCCGTTGTACGCGCACGAAACCGCCCGGCTCGCGAAGCCGCCGGAACGGGTGGTGCTGGCCGCGTGCGAACTCGCGATGAGTCATATCCGGCCAGGCGAGGAGGCGCTCGGTTTCGCCGGGACGCTGCTCGCCAGCGGCTCGCGGACGGTCATCGGCGCGATCGCGCGGGTCGGCGACAAGGCGGCCGCCGCGGCGATGGCAGACCTGCACCGGCGGCTGGCGCTGGGGACCGCGCCCGCGCTGGCGCTCGCGGAAGCGACCGCCGCCGATCCGCTGCGGCGCCCCTTCCTTTGCCTCGGCGCGGGCTGAAGGGGACTTTCACCGCGTCCAATGTGGCTGTGGCGTCCTTCGCCGCGTCGCGCGCAGCGAAGGCGTCCCTCACCGCGCCCTATGTGGCTGTGGCGTCCTTCGGCTACCCACAGGAGTTGTCCACAACCAACGCCCTCTGTGGACAACTCCGCCGAGCGCCCGTTCCCGTCGCCCAGCGCCGGTAGACTGGACTCGGGGTCGCCCCCCTGGGACGGGTGGGGGACTGAGGGGCGGCAGCCGAAGTTCCCGGTCGTCCACAAAGGACACTCGCGGGGTGGAATTGTCCGTTTGATGCCTGCGTTGCCGAGTCTGTTCGGTCCGTGAAGGCCTCCTTGAGGGACCCAGAGTCCCTCAAGGAGGCCTTCACGGACTTCGGGGGTGCCCGACCAGCGGAGGGAGGGGGGTCAGGCGCGTTCGGCGTGTTTCACCAGGCGGGTGGCCAGGATCGAGATCACGGCGCGCAGTGCCGTGCGGACGGCGGCCCCGGTGCCGGGCAGCGGCTCGGTGAACCGGCCGGTCCACCGCAGATCCGTGCCGCCGGAAGCGTTCGGCGTGAACGAGACTTCGGCGCGATAGTCCTTCAGCGGCGCGAGACCTGCGAAGCCGTAGACGTGCTTTCGGTCCTGTTCGTACTCCAGTGTCTCCTCGTGGAGATACACCGGCCACAGGCCGACGGCCCGTACCGCGCCCACGCCGTCCGCGTCCGGTTCCCGCGCCCAGCGCGAGTGGAACACCACCGGCTTCGCCCATTCCGACCACCGGGAACCGTCGGCCTCCAGCGCGAACAGCGAAGCGGGCGAGGCGCTGCTCGTCCGGTTGACCTCGAAGGAGTACGTCTTGCCCATGCGGCGACGATAACCGCTCCGAACGCCACGGATAAGTGCCAAGAGTGCCAGGGCCGCGCCCGTCGACGTTGCGAAAGCCACTTTCGCAACCAAAAAAAAATGGGAAAATGGGGTAGGAACCCCGCCCCCCCCCCCCGCCCCGACCCAGGTGTAAAAATGATGGGGGGGGACGCCCCCCC
>NZ_JBHXIB010000001.1:683040-711663 GCF_042723975.1 Amycolatopsis sp. NPDC058340
CTTTCGCAACCTTCAACGTTGCGAAAGTGGCTTTCGCAACGCGCCACCCTCGGCCGGACCGTCCGATGAGTAAAGATGGAGGCGTGAGCACGCCGCGCCGCGAGATCGCCGCACCACATTGGCTGGTGCAGCTGCTCCGCAGCACACCGGTTCCCATTCCGTGGAACATGGTCGCCCGCGCCGTCCTCGCCCTCGCCGTCCCGCTCGCCGTCGGCTACGCGCTCGGCGACATCGGCGTCGGCGCGCTCGTGTCCACCGGCGCCCTGCCCACCGTCCTTTCCGAATCCGCCGGCCCGTATCGCTACCGCGCGCGGCGGCTCGGCGGAGCCACCGCGGCCGCCGCCCTCGGCTACTTCGCCGGGCTGATCACCGGCGGCGTCCCCGCCGCGTCCATCCCGGTCGTCGTCGGGGTCGCGGCGGTGTCCGCGCTGATCAGCGCGGCGGGTAGCAACGCGTCGGTCGCCGGGCTGCAGATGTTCGTCTTCTGCGTGCTCGGCACCGGCCAGCACGTCACCGGCCTGCGCGTCGAAGTCCTCCTCGGCTACTTCTGCGCCGGCGCCGCCTGGAGCCTGCTGATCGCGCTCGCCACCTGGACCTTCCGCGCCACCAGCCCCGAACGCGGCGCCGTCGCGCACGTCTACGTCGAGCTCGCCGCGATGCTCTCCGCGACCGACGAGGCCACCTCACGCGTCGCGCGGCACCAGCTCACGACCGCGATGAACACCGCGTACGACCGGCTGCTCACCGCCCGGTCCTGGCTGTCCGGCCGCGACGCCACCTATCGCCAGCTGCTCAACCTGCTCTCGGCCAGCACCCCCGCCGTCGAGGCGTCGGTCGCGATGGTCAACGCCGGCCGCCACGCCCCGGACGACGTGATCGACCACTTCATCGCGACCTCGGCCGCCGTCCTCGCGAACCAGGAACTACCCGAGCCTCCCGAAGCGCCCGAAAACGCCGACCCGGTCCTCGCCGCGCTCTACGCCGGCCTCGCCCGGATAGGCAAGGGCGACAACCGGAAACGGCGCGAGATCCAGCCGTGGCACAAACGCCTTCGCGGCTGGGCTGGTTCGCTCGTTTCCGGCCCGCTCACCTGGTTCGCCGCGCTCCGCCTCACGTTGTGCGTCGCGATCGCCGAAGTCGTCGCACTGCTCGTCCCGTTCGAACGGTCCTACTGGATCACGCTCACCGTCGGCATCGTCCTCAAACCGGACTTCGGCTCGGTCTTCGGCCGCGCCGTGCTGCGCGGTATCGGCACGGTGATCGGCGTGGGCATCGGCGCGGCCGTGCTCGCCGCGGGCGGCGAGGGCTGGCTGCTGGTGCTGCTGATCGCCGTCTTCGCGGGCGGCGTCGCGGTCGGCAAGGTCCGCAACTACGGCATCCTCAGCGCCTTCGTGACACCGCTGATCATCCTGCAGATGGACCTCGCCAGCACCGGAAGCTGGAACGTCGTGCTCGCCAGGCTCGTCGACACCGTGCTCGGCTGCGCGATCGTCCTGATCTTCGGCTACCTGCTCTGGCCGGGCAGCCGACGGCCACAGGTCGGCGGACGGCTCGCCGACAGCCTCGACAGCCTGGTGAAGTACGTCGACAAAGGACTCGTGCTCGCGCCGTCGGGTGAAGCGCGACTGGACCGCTCGCGCGCCCGCCGCCGCGCCTACCGCGCACTGGCCGACCTGCGGACCGCGTTCCAGCAGGTCGTCGTCGAACCCTCCGCCGCCGGACGGCAGGCCGTCGCGTGGTGGCCGGTGATCGCCGGGCTCGAACGCGTCGCCGACGCCGTCACCGAGGTCGGCGTCACCCTCGGGCGCGGTGCCCCCGCCCCCGACAAGGCCGACATCGCGCTCCTGACGGCGGCCCTCGCCGAACTCGCGGCCGCCGTCCGCGAGGAACGGGACCCGGACGAGATGCCGATGCCCGACAACGAGCAGCTGTCCGGCGTCGTCGACCAGATCGGTGCCGCCTTCGACGCCGTGCGCGGCCCCGACCTCGTCGAACGCGCGCCGCTGCGGCTGGTCCGGCGATTCCTGCCGTATCACCGCCGTGCCTGAACCTACCCACCCGGACGGGGGATGGGTGAGCATCATCTCGAACTAATGTTCGAGTTTTCACGCATAATCGACGCATGCTCGACACTGGTGACACGCTGCCGCCGGGGCCGCGTCACCTGCACATGGTGCGGCCCAACCAGCCCGTTTGGGTCGATCTCAAGCTGGTGTACCCCGTCGGCGCGGTGAAGACCCGCCTGCCCGACGGCCTGGATCTGACCGCCACCGTCCCCGGACTGCTGGGGATGTGGCGGGCGACGACGACGGGGCACTGGGTCGGTTGGGTCACCTTCCAGCTCGGTCCGGTGGGCCGGGGCGGCACGACGCATTCGCAGTGGGTGCTGGCCGAGGCGCTGCGGCCGCGCGAGCAGCGGAACACGTGGTCGGGCAGCTTCCCCTCCGAGCGGAGACGATGATCGTCCCGTCTCATGGACGCTGTTGACCGCACGCCAAATCGCGCCCACCATGGGGTCGTGTCCGTCACTTGGGAGTCCGCGCCGCACCGTTCGCTGGGTGAAGGCGTCGCCGCATTGCTCCTGCGCCGTGGCCGTTTGGGTTCTCCGCCCGCGTAGCCGTATTTCCCGTGAAGGCCGCCTGTGAAAGGTGGCCGGTTCCGTCCTTCCCGGAAATCGGAAACCCCTGGAGCCCAGCATGTCCATCGAACTGCCCGACCGTGTCCGTCTCCGCCCCGCGACTGTCCCCGACGGCGGGATCCTCGAAGGGCCGCGCCTGCTGCGGCGCCTGCCGGAAGGTGTCGAGGAACGCCCGTACGAGCTTTTCCCGCTACGCCCGCTGGGCAGGGTGATCGGTGCCGAGATCAGCGGCGTCGACCTCGCCCGGCCGCTGACGCCCGAGCTCCACGCCGAGCTGAATCGCGCGCTGCTGGAGTGGAAGGTGCTGTTCTTCCGCGACCAGGACATCACTTCGGCGCACCAGCGCGCGTTCGCCGCCAACTGGGGCGAGCTGGAGACGAACCCGTTCATCCCGAAGGGCGACACCGAGGACACCACGCGGTTCGCCCGGTCCGCGACCATGCCCGCGTTCGAGAACATCTGGCACGTGGACGTCACGTTCCGGCCCGCGCCGGCGCTCGGCTCGGTCCTGCGGCTGATCGAGGTCCCGCCGGTGGGCGGCGACACGATGTGGGCCGACATGGCCGCCGCCTACGACAACCTGCCCGACGACATCCGCGAGCGCGTCGACGGGTTGACCGCGGTGCACGACTTCATCCCCGGCTTCGACCGCTTCTCCGACCCGGAACTCCTGCTGCGCCACCAAGACGCGTTCCCGCCGGTGGAGCATCCGGTCGTCCGCACGCATCCGGAAACCGGACGCCGCACCCTCTTCGTGAACCAGGCCTTCACGACGCACATCGTCGGCATCGACCGCGACGAGAGCGACAGGCTCCTGCGGTACCTGTTCAGCCGGGCGCATATCCCGGAGTTCCAGGTGCGCTTCGCCTGGCGGCCGGGTTCGGTGGCCTTCTGGGACAACCGCGCCACCCAGCATTACGCCGTCAACGACTACCACCCGTACGCGCGGGTGGCCGAACGCGTCGCCATCGCGGGCGACCGGCCGTTCTGAGCGTCCCCACGACGGGTGATCGTCGAGGCGGGTTCGCCGGTCCTTGTGTGACGATGAAGCCATGGGCATCAACTTCGATGAATTGAAGAACAAGGCCACCGACGCTCTCCGCGAGCACAACGACAAGATCGAGGGCGGCCTGGACAAGGCGGCCGACTTCGCCAAGTCGAAGTTCTCCGGTCACGACTCCCAGATCGACTCGGGTGTCGAGAAGGCGAAGGGGTTCATCAACAAGTTCGACGACACCCCCGACAACCCCCAGCCCCAGAACCCGCCGCAGGGCCAGTAACCCCCGCATTTCGTCCTCTGAACGCGGTACTTGCACACGCAAGGACCGCATTCAGAGGACGAAACGCGTCAGGAGACCTCGCCGATCGCGGTGTCGCCTTCGATGGCCGTGATCCGGCCGCCGCGCTCGCCGAGCGCGATCAGGCCGTCGCGCGCGTCCGGGGCGGTCAGGCTGACCCGCACCCCGGCGCGTTCCGCGTCCTTACTGGCCGCAAACGCTTGCGCCCCTTCGTGACCCGCGTTGACCGTCACCGCGAGGCCGCCTGTCGAGGCCAGCGAACCCCGCGCCGCGCCCAGCCGTCCGAGCGCCTCGTCGACGATCGGCAGCAGCGCGTCCCGGTTGCCCTCGGTCATCGCCCGCACCAGCGCCGGGCTCGATCCGGCCACCCGCGTGCCGTCCGTATAGGACCCGGCGGCCAGCGACATCGCCAGCGGCCCGCCCTGCGCGCCGATCGTGGCCAGGATGGCCGCGAAGATATGCGGCAGATGCGAGATCCGCGCGACCGTCTCGTCGTGCGAGTCCGCGGGCAGCGGCACGACGTGCGCGCCGACGTCCAGTACAAGCTGGGCGACCTCGGCCCACGCCGTCAGATCGGTGTCGTGTTCGACGCCCAGCACCCACGCGGCGCCGCCGAACAACGCCGGGTTGCTCGCCTTCCAGCCCGAGTTCGCCGTCCCGGCCATCGGATGCCCGCCGACGAACTTCGCGTACGGCGCGCGGCGCCGGACCGAGTCGAGCACCGGGCCCTTCACGCTGGTCACGTCGGTGAGGACGCAGTGCCCGGCGACCCGCGAAACGGTGCGGAGCACCTCCTCGACCGCGGGCAGCGGCACCGCGAGCACGATCATCGCGTCCCGCTCCGCCGCCTTGCTCAGCGCCGCTTCGACCTGCGTGGTCACGTCGAAACCCGCTCTGCTGGCGGCGTCCGCGTCAGCTTCGGAGGTCGTCGCCCCGAACGTGGTGCGGCCGATCGAATGCGCCGCGCGCAGCAGCGAACCACCGATCAACCCGAGCCCGATCACGCATACGTCCCGCACAAGGGTTCATCCTGCCATCTACAAGGCCCCACGTCAGAGAACGGCGGCCAGGCGGGTTCCCTGATCGATGGCCCGTTTGGCGTCCAGTTCGGCCGCGACGTCGGCGCCGCCGATCAGGTGCACCGGCAGCCCGGCCGCGCGCAGGTCGTCGACGAGGTCGCGCACCGGCTCCTGACCCGCGCAGACGACCACGGTGTCCACATCGAGCACGCGCGGCTTGTCACCGACGGTGATGTGCAGCCCGTCGTCGTCGATCCGGTCGTAGGCGACACCGGTGAGCTGCTCGACGCGTTTGGCCTTCAGCGCGGCACGGTGGACCCAGCCGCTGGTCTTGCCCAGCCCCGCGCCGATCCCGGACTTCTTGCGCTGCAGCAGGAAGACCTGGCGCGGTGACGGCTCGACCTTCCGCTCGGTCAGCCCGCCCGCGGCCCGCTCGGGATCGGTGACGCCCCATTCGGCCATCCACGCGTCCAGATCGAGCGCGGGGGAGGTGGTATGCGTCAGGAATTCGCTGACGTCCACGCCGATCCCGCCCGCGCCGATCACCGCGACCTTGCCGCCCACCGGTTTCCCGTGCCGGACTACGTCCACATAGGACAGAACCTTGGGGTGGTCGATCCCGGGGAGCGACGGCACCCGCGGGGTCACCCCGGTGGCCAGCACGACCTCGTCGAACCCGGCGTCGATCAGATCGGCGGCGGCGACGCGGGTGCCGAGGCGCACCTTGACGCCGGTGACCTCCAGCCGCCGCGTGTAGTACCGGATGGTCTCCGCGAACTCCTCCTTGCCCGGGATCTTGCGCGCGATCCCGAACTGGCCGCCGATCTCGTCGTCGGCTTCGAAGAGTTCGACCGTGTGCCCGCGTTCGGCGAGCCCGGTCGCGGCCGCGAGCCCGGCCGGCCCCGCGCCGACGACGGCGACGCGTTTGGTCTTGCGGGTGGGCGCCAACGTCAGCGTGGTCTCGTGGCCCGCGCGCGGATTCACCATGCAGGACACCAGTTTCCGCTTGAAAGCGTGGTCGAGGCAGGCCTGGTTGCACGCGATGCAGGTGTTGATCTCGTCCTCGCGCCCGGTCTCGGCCTTGCGGATCCACTCCGGGTCGGCGAGGAACGGCCGCGCCATCGACACCAGGTCCGCGTCGCCGCTCGCCAGCGCCTCCTCGGCGACCTCAGGCATGTTGATCCGGTTCGACGTGACCACCGGGATCCCGACATGCGGTTTGAGCTTGCCCGTCACCCAGGTGAACGCCGCGCGCGGCACGGACGTCACGATCGTCGGCACCCGCGCCTCGTGCCAGCCGATACCGGTGTTGATGACCGTCGCGCCAGCCTCCTCGACCTCTTTGGCCAGCGCGACGACGTCTTCCCAGCTCTGCCCGCCCTCGACGAGGTCCAACATGGACAGTCGATAGATGATGATGAAGTCCTCGCCGACCGCTTCCCGGGTGCGGCGCACGATCTCGACGGCGATCCGCCGCCGGTTTTCCGCGCTGCCGCCCCATTTGTCGGTGCGTTTGTTCGTCCGTTCGGCGAGGAACTGGTTGATGAAGTAGCCCTCGGAGCCCATGATCTCGACGCCGTCGTAGCCCGCTTCCTTGGCCAGGAAGGCGCAATCGGCGAACGCGCGGATCTGGCGCAGCACGCCGTATCCCGAGAGGGCCCGCGGTTTGAAGGGGTTGATGGGCGCCTTGATACCCGACGCGGAAACGCTCAGCGGATGGTAGGAATACCGGCCCGCGTGCAGGATCTGCAACGCGATCTTGCCGCCCGCCTCGTGCACCGGATCGGTGAGTCGCTTGTGCGCCTTGGCTTCCGCGCGTGTCGAGAGCTTCGACGCCAGCGGCAGGAGCCAGCCGGTCCGGTTCGGCGCGAAGCCGCCGGTGACGATCAGCCCGACGCCGCCGCGGGCGCGTTCGGCGTAGTACTCGGCCAGTTGCGGGAAATGCGCTTCCTTGTCTTCGAGGCCGGTGTGCATCGAGCCCATGATCACCCTGTTGCGCAGGGTGGTGAAGCCGAGATCGAGAGGGGACAGCAGGTTCGGGTACGGGCTCATCGCTGGTCCTTACGCATCGTGGTGGAATGCCTGGAGGACTTCCTCGAGCCACTCGACGTGGCCCTGTTCGGTTCGGATTCCTCCGCGCAGCACGAGGAACTGGTGCAACGACTGTCCACTGAGGACGCTCGGGTCGGGGAAGTCGCGCTTCTCGATCAGCAGGTACGCGTCGAGCTGTGCCGCGTGCGCGTCGCGATGCCGGGTGACCTCGGCGGCGACGGCGGCCGGATCGCCGAGCGCCGCGCCGCGGATCTTCACGGCGAGCTCCCTGGCGGTGGCCGACGGATCGGGTTCGGTGAGCCAGCGGGCCAGTTCGGTCCGCCCGGCGTCGCCGACGGTGTACACCTTCTTGTCGGGTTTCCCGGACTGCGCGACCTGGTCGACGGTGACCCAGCCGGCGTCCTCCATCCGTTTGAGGACGCGGTAGATCTGCTGGTGGGTGGCGTTCCACCACAGTCCGATGGACTTCTCGAAGCGACGCGTGAGCTCGTAGCCCGAGCCGGACCGCTCGGACAGCGAAACGAGGATCGCGTGCTCCAATGCCATGCACCCAGTTTCATATGCACCTAGTTGCACTGCAAGGCGACGCGCGTCACAAGCGCGTGAAGGCCCCCTTCCCTCGGCTCAGCCGAGGGAAGGGGGCCTTCACGGAAAAAGCTACGGCTTGCGGGCGATACCCCCGATGACGCGAGACTCCGAAGGCGAAGCGGCGAAGATCGTCTTCTCGTCCGGGTGCCACGCCGGCGCGTAGACCAGGCCCGGCTCCAGCAGCGGCCAGCCGCCGAAGAACCGCCGGAACTCGTCCATGGTGCGCAGGAAACCGGGGTTCGTCGTGGTCTCGTAGTACTCGAGGATGTCCAGCAGCGCCTGCCGTTCCTCCTCGTTGGCCGGGTTCTCGTTGGTCATCTGCGAAAGCACCAGCAGCGAACCCGGCGCGAGCCGGTCGCGGTAGAAGTCCAGCAGCCCGTCCGGGTCCTGCTCGTCCTTGATGAAATGCATGACCGCGTTGACCACCAGCGCGATCGGCTCGCGGACGTCGATGATCCCGGAGTCCATCACCCGTTCCCAGAGGTCCTCGGGATCGAACAGATCCGCCGCGATCGCGTGGTGGCGGTCCGGGTCGGCGGTGTCGGCGAGCAGCAGCGTCGAATGCGCGAGCGCGATCGGCTCGTTGTCGATGTAGAGGACATGCGTGTCCTCCTGCGGCCGCGCCTCGTCGGCGACCTCGTGCACGTTGCCCGCCGTCGGCAGCCCGGAGCCGATGTCGACGAACTGCCTGATGCCCTGTTCCGCGCAGTGCCGCACGGCGCGGCCGAGGAACTGCCTGCTGGTCTTGCAGTAGTCGCCCATCAGTGGCAGGCGCTCGCGCACCTTCTCGGCGAAGTTGCGGTCGATGGCGTAATGCGTGTCGCCGCCGATGAAGTAGTCGTAGACGCGGGCCGCGGACGGCCGGTCCAAGCTGTTCTCGACGGCCTTGAGCGCCGCGTCGTGATCGATCATCGTCATCCCTTTGTCCGCGCCGGAAATCCCATGCTAACCGGCCGGGACGTAGGCCTCGCGGTAGGCGTTGACGGATTCGGTCAAGCGATCGAGCTCCGCGCGGGTGCGGGCGAGACCGGCCGCGTCGAGCCCCATCGCGTCGCCGATGATCTTCGGGATCCCGCTCGCGCGTTCCCTGAGCGCGGAGCCGTCCTCGGTCAGGCTGATCCGCACGGACCGCTCGTCGTCGGCCTGCCGGACGCGCTGGACCAGACCGGACTTCTCCAGCCGCTTGAGCAGCGGCGACAGTGTGCCGGAGTCGAGGTTCAGCACGGTGCCGAGCTCCTTGACCAGCCGCTCGTCCTCCTCCCAGAGCGCGAGCATCACCAGATACTGCGGATAGGTCAGGCCCAGATCGTCGAGCACCACGCGATAAAGCGCGGTCACGGCCCGCGATGCCGCGTAGAGCCCGAAGCACAGTTGATCGTCCAGGCACAGCGACCCGGTGTTGTCCGTTGGCATCGGTCCTCCTCGTCCCCATGGTGCGCCGATCATGCCGCGGATCGCCACTTGAGTGGGCTAAATCTCCTTGGGTGCATTTTAGTTGTGCACAACTGACTTGCGAGCTATCTTGGTCGTGTCGACTTCGGAACCCAGGAGGCAGAAATGACCGCCAACCCGCACAACCTGGCCCTCGAACCCGCCGCGCAGGCCTTCGTCGAGGCCACCGCCACGCCGCCGTTCCTCTTCCAGCTGCCGCCCGAAGAAGGGCGCAAGGCCGTCGACGAGGTCCAGGGCGGCGACGTCGAGTTGCCCGCCGCGGACGTCGAAACCACGCACGTGGACGGCGTCGAGGTCCGCATCGTGCGGCCCCAGGGCGTGACCGGGCCGCTGCCCGTGATCGTCTACATCCACGGCGCCGGCTGGGTCTTCGGGAACTTCCACACCCACGAGCGCCTGGTCCGCGAGCTCGCCGTCGGCGCGGGCGCCGCCGTCGTCTTCCCCGAGTACGACCGCTCGCCGGAGGCGCGCTACCCGGTCGCCATCGAGCAGAACTACGCGGTGGCGAAGTGGGTCGCCGAGCACGGCGCCGAAAACGGGCTCGACGCTACGAAGATCGCGATCGCCGGAGACTCCGTCGGCGGGAACATGACCGCGGCGCTCACCTTGCTCGCCAAGCAGCGCGGCGACGTCGTCTTCCGGCAGCAGGTGCTCTTCTACCCGGTCACCGACGCGAGCTTCGAAACCGAGTCCTACCGGCGGTTCGCCGAGGGCTACTTCCTCGCCCTCGACGGCATGAAGTGGTTCTGGGACCAGTACACGACCGATCCGGCGCAGCGCGCGGAGATCACCGCGTCGCCGCTGCGGGCGAGCCTCGACGAGCTGGCCGGTCTCCCGCCCGCGCTGGTGATCACCGCGGAAGCCGACGTGCTGCGCGACGAAGGCGAGGCGTACGCCGCGAAGCTGCGTCAGGCCGGAGTGCCGGTGACGGCAGTGCGGTACCAGGGCATCGTCCACGACTTCGTCATGCTCAACACGTTGCGCGAAACGCACGCCGCGGAAGCCGCCATCTCGCAGGCGATCGGGGTGTTGCGCACCGCTCTCACGGACTGAGCAGTCCGCGACACGGTTTGTCCAGGGTGACACGCGTCACCCTGGACAACACTATCCGGTGGTCGCACGTCTCTTGATCCAGATGTGGGAATGCGGCGCGGGGGCGTGCCGCGGCCGGAGAGGGACACGATCGCCATGGGACTGGGACTGAGTGCCATCCGGCTCGATTCGACACTGAACCTCGTCATCGTCCTGGTGCTGACGCTGCTCGCGATCATCGCCGTCCCGTTCCTCTGGGAACGCTGGCGCCGCAAGGTGCTCGGCCGCAGCACCACGATCCTCGTCGCGGTCGTGCTGGTCGTGGTCAGCACCGGGATGGGCGGGAACATGATCGGCGGGTTCTTCCCGACGGTCGGCGCCCTGTTCGGCACCGGCGTGTACTCGGGGGAGAGTGTCGACGCCGTCGCCGGGCAGAACGGTTCGGACCTCGACAAACTGCGTGACGCCGGGGCGATGCGGGCCAAGGAGGGCAAGGGTTCCGTCGTGCACATGACGGTGACCGGCAAACGCACCGGCCTTACCCGCGACGTCTCGGTGTACTTCCCGCCCCAGTACTACGATCCCGCGTTCCGGTCGCTCAAATTCCCGGTCATCGAATGGATCCCGAACTACCCGTCCGGGCCCGAAGTGGTCACCGGCCCCTACGAGCTGCCCGCCAGGCTCGACGCGGCCATCGCGAAACACGTGCTCCCGCCGACCCTGGTGATCATCCCGGACCCGACCGGGAAACCGAAGGTCGGCCACGACACCGAATGCATCGACGAGGTCAACGGGACCGCCAACGACACCTACCTGACCGCCGACATCCGCGACTGGGCGATCGAGAAACTCGGCGCCAACCCGCAGCGGAAGGCGTGGACGATGGCGGGCTGGTCGTCGGGCGGGTACTGCGCGATGAACCTGGTGACCCGGCATCCGCAGTGGTACGGCCAGGCAGCGAGCGTCAGCGGCTACTACAAGGCTTCGGTGGACGCGGAGACGGAGAACCTGTTCAAGGGCAGGCAGGACATCGCCGACGCGAACACGGTCACGGTGAACCTGCAGAAGCATCCGTCGCCGGTCGACATCCTCGCGATCGCGGGGGACAAGGAAAGCTTCGAGAGCTTCTCGATCGACCAGATCCAGGCGGCCGTCCGCGCGCCCGCGACACTCTCGTCGTGGCGGATCCCGGACGCCGGGCACAACATGAACACCTTCAAGGCGCAGGTGCCCGACGTGCTGGCGTGGATCGGCGCGCGGACCGTGCCGCCGTGCGCGCCGCAGGACAAGAAGATCATCACCAACGGCGGGGTCACGCCGTGGCCGCTGCCCAACACCGGCGCCAAGGGCGCACTAGTGGACGTCGTCGAATAACTTCGCTCGATAAGCCTTGGGATACAAGCGGAACCGGTCGGGAACCCGTTTTCCGGCCGCCCTCGTGACCGCTCCGAGGCGCCGAAGGCGGCGCTCGTCTGCGTCTGTCCACTTGAGACTGAGGCGGTCGCGAAGAGGCTGCGGCAGCAAGCCGATCGCGCACAGGGTCAGCACGTTCCCGCCCGCCGGCCGGACGGGGCGCCACAGGGCGTCCGGCAAGAACCACCACGGCGGCGGTGGCGTGTCGCGCATGGTGATCGACTGGAGCAGTTCCCGGACCGTTCGGTTGTCTTCGAGCCGGTTCGCGACGACGTCGTCGAAGTACGCCTCGAATCCTTCGAGGTCCTCCGGCATGTGGTGCTCACGGAGGCCGAGCAGCAGGCCGAGACGTCGCCATTCCGCGTAGAACCGGCGCTTTTCCGTGCCGGACAACCGATGGACGAAGACCTCGTGCATGCGGACGGTCGTCCAGAACGTCGAGCCGTGCACCCACCAGTAGGCCTCGGGGTTCAACGCGTGATAGCGCTCGCCGTGCTGGTCGACGCCCTTGATCGCCTTGTGCATCTCGCGGAGCCGCTCGGCCTCCGCGATCGCCGCCTGGCCGCCGAAAACCTGGCTCAGCAAGGAATCGATGGTCCGGTCGAGGCGGCCCCACGGATCTTCGGTGTAGTTCGAATGGTCGTGGACGCCGGCGCCGACGACGGGATGCGCGACCTGCAGCAGCAATGCCGTCCCCGCGCCGAGCAGCAGTCTCCGGTCGCCGACCACCTGCCAGGCGACGGAATCCGGGCCGAGCGGGGCCACGGCGGGCAGGCGGGCTTCGGTGCTCATGACGACCTCCCGAGAGAGCGGCGTAAGGCCACTGTCCCACCTTGTTTACAGGCCGTCAATAGCGGGGAGCAGTGCCTTGACCACGTCCGTCACCCGTCGGCCCGCACCGGCGTAGGTGGTCGACGTCGGCTGCGAGGTCAGGACGGCGACGAGGTAGCGGTCGTTTTCGCCGACCGCGCCCGAGCTGTGCAGGATCCGTGAGCCGCGGCAGCACGCCCAGCCCTGTTTGATCGACCAGGGAAGGGAACCGACGGCATCGGGGATGCCGAAGTACTGCCGGACCCCATCGGAGCCGTTCTCCGTCGCGCCGCTCAATGCCCGCATGATCGTCGTGCGCGGCCCATCGCCCGCTTGGTCCAGCAGGTAGCGGTAGATCTTCACGACGTCCGCGGCGGTGATCCGGGTGTCGCCCCAGCGGCCGGGATCCTCGGGTGGACGCGTGCCGGCGAGACCGATCTTGGCCGCCCAGCGGGTGACGATGCGGGGACCGCCGTGGACCGTCCACAGCCTGCTGGCGATGTCGTCGTCGCTGACCGAGAGCATCCGCTGCACGGTGCTCGGCGGTGCGCCCGCCTGAAGCGCTTCCAGCGCGATGAGCAGCTTCACGAGCGACGCCGAGGTGTAGGACCGTTCCGGTTTGAGGGAAACGGTGTTCTTCCCGGTGGTGCGGTCGTAGACGACCACGCTCACCTGCCCGCCGGGGACGAGGTCCGCGATGGCCTGGGTGTCGACGGATTTCGGCGGTGTCCCCGGCGCGGCCGAGGACGAGGGCGCCGGGGACACGACCGGCTCCTCCGGTTCGACTTCGACGGTCGGCACCTCGGCCACCGGCGCCGCGTCCGCGACCGCCGCCGGACCGGGCCGCGACGGCGGGATCAGGACCATCGCGAGGATGGCGCCAAGGGACAGCCCCACCAGAAGGAAGACTCCGCTCACCTTGCCCACATGACCTGTTGACCGCGTCACCCGTTCGTGTTCACGGCTGGCCCGTTCGGACGATGCGGTTTGTCCGGAAGGGCAGCGGGGTATCCGGGGGCCAGCGTGAATTCAGGTCGCCAACGCTGGGAGGCGGAGCAATGGCACGTGCACGACGCGCTCGTATCCGGACGGCGGGAGTCCAGCCCGCCCAGGTCCTCGCCGGGCTGGCGAGCCTGGCCTTCCTGGTGTTCGGAATCGTGGGCTTCACCAGGACCGGGTTCGCCGATTTCGCCGGCCGCAGCGACGCGACCGTGCTCGGATTCTCGGTGAACCCCCTCTACAACCTCGGTTTCGTCGTACTGGGCGCGATCGGTCTGCTGCTGACCTTCGGGTCGGGGCGGTCCCGGGTCTTCGGTTTCCTGACGTTCGTCGCCTTCGGGGTGCTGTTCGTCTGGGGCCTCATGATCGCGGGGACCGTTTCGACGAACCCGGTCTCACAGGCCGGGAACCCGTTCAACCTCAACGGGCCGGACAACTGGCTGCACCTCGGCCTCGCCGCGCTCGGGCTGGTGATCGCGTTCCTGCCCGCGCGGCACAAGGTGCAGCTGCCGGAGGACGAAGAGGAGACCGTGGTGGCGGACCGGCGGGCCGACAGTGCCACGGCCGTCCGGCCGAAGCATGAAAAAGGCCCGACCGTCGCTCGGGATGAGCGACCGCCGGGCCTCGCCCACTAAGGCTCAGTAACCGGACTCCTGGGCGGGAGCGTCTTCCTCCTTCTTGGGGGCGGCGTTCCCGCTCTGTGCGGCCTTGTCCTTCACCGGCGCGGTGCTCTTGCAACCGGCGGGCTCGATGACGAACCAGGTGCCGCCGACGCCGTGACCGTTGGCCTCGCCGGCGTTCGCGTCCTTGGCGTAGCGGTAAACGGCCCATCCGCCGACGGTGACCTGCATGGTGCCGTCCGCGCGCTTCACCTTGCCGAGCAGCTTCGCGTCGATGCCTTCGAGCTGGACGTCGCCCTCGGCGAGCACCGGCGGCCAGGTCTTCGCGCAGTCACCGTTGCAGGTCGGCTGCTTGTTCTTCTTGTCCTTGGTGAACATGTACAGGGTGAAGCCGTCCTGGTCCACAATGGCCGGTCCGATACCGTCGACGTTGCTCGCGACGAGCTTCGTGGCACCGTCCTTTTGTTCGGCCGGAGCTTCCTTCGCCGCCTGACCCGCCTTGCCGCCCTTGGCGTTCGCGGCGTACCACGTGCTGCCGACACCCTGCCCCTTCGCTTCGCCCGCCTTGGAGTCCTTGGCGTAGCGGTAAAGCGCCCATCCGCCGACGGTGACCTGCTTGCGTCCGTCGGCCCGGGTCACTTCGCCGACCAGTGCCTGATCCACGCCTTCGATCTGGACTTCGCCCTCGGCCAGCACCGGTGGCCAGGCCTTCGCGCAGTCACCGTCGCAATTGGACTTCGGCGGCTTCGCGCTGTCCTTGTCGAAGCGGTACAAGGTGAAGCCGTCCTTGTCGACGAGGACCTGGCCGAGGTTTCCGGCTTCGGCCACGGCCACCTTGGTCTCACCCTTGGCCGCGGGGGCGTTCCCGCCCGCCCCGGCCACCGCCGCGGCGGGAGCGACCGCGGGGGCCGCCGCCTCGGTGCCGCCGGAGCAGGCCGACAGCGCCACCAGGCCCACGGCCGCGGACGCCGCTGCGACGACGAAACGCTTGCGAAGCATGGGATTTCTCCTTGTTCGTAGGGGTTCCGCGGCTTGGCGCGGTGAGCTTGTACCCCCTACACGGAGCCGGTCCGGAACCGGTTCAAGGAGCTTTCGGATTTTCTTCGCGAGCCTCCAGCGCGGCGTCGACGAGCACCCCGGCCGAGCCGGTGTAGTTCGCGGGATCCAGCAGGCCGGCCAGGGATTCGGTGGGGAGCACTCCGGTTACCTCCGGCAGGCCGGACAGAACCTCGCCGAGGCTCTTGTTCTCTTCGAGGGCGAGCTTGGACGCGTGCCCGAGAACCTCCTTTGCCCGTGTCTTGCCGAGCAGAGGGGCGAGCACCGTCGAAAGCCGCTCGGAGACGATCTGGCCGTGCGTGAGGCCGAGGTTCTCGCGCATGCGCTCACCTTCGACGACCAGGCCGCGGGCGAGCTCGGCCGCCGTGTGCGCGGCGCCGCCGGTCAGGCGCAGGCACTCGCGCAGCAGCTGCCACTCGGCGTGCCACGCGCCCGCGGACCGTTCGTCCTCGGAGACCATGGCCTGGGTGACGCCGGTGGCCAGCACCGGCACCTGGAGCGCGGCCGAGCGGATCAGCGTCGCGAGCACCGGATTGCGTTTGTGCGGCATCGCCGAAGAGCCGCCACGGCCCTCGCCCGCCGGCTCGGCGACCTCCCCGACCTCGGTCCGCGTCAGGAACTGGACGTCGACCGCGATCTTCCCGAGCGCGGCGGCGGTGAAGGAGAGCGCGGCCGCGAGGTCGGCCGTCGGCGTGCGGAGGGTGTGCCAGGGGAGCGTGGTCTCGGCGAGCCCGGTCTCCTCGGCGAAGGCTGTCTGGAGGCGCTGCGGATAGCCCTCGGGCAGGTCGGCGAGGCGCGCGTACTCGGCGTACGCGGCCCTCGTGCCCGCGGCACCCCCGAGCGAGACCGGCAGGACGACACGGTTCAGCCTGTCGAGCGCTTCGAGCGTGAGCTGACGCCAGCCCGCCGCCTTGAGCCCGAACGTGGTCGGCACCGCGTGCGCGGTGAGGGTGCGCCCGGCCATGGTCGTGTCGCGGTGCGCGCGGGCGAGGTCCGCCAGCGCGCCCGCCGTCGACTCGAGGTCCGCGACGATGAGCGTCCGCGTCCGCGCGGCGACCAGCATCATCGCGGTGTCGAAGATGTCCTGGCTGGTGGAGCCGCGATGGACGTACTCCGTCCCGGCGGCGTCGGTCAGCTCCTTGACCAGCCCCACGACCGGGTTCGCCGTCTCACGAGCCGCCCTCGCCAACGCGACCACGTCGATGTCGGCGGTCGCGGCCGCCTCGGTGATCGCCGCCGCGGCGGCCCGCGGGATCAACCCGGTGCTGGCCTGCGCCCTGGCGAGCGCCGCCTCAGTGTCTAGAAGGGCCCGCAACCAGGCGAGATCACCCGTCGCCGCCTCGGCGGGCGTGCCGGCGCGGACCGGGGACAGGAGGCCGGAATCGGGATCGGCGTTCATCAGCCCAGCATCGCATTTCAAGGTTTCAGTGGCCGGTCCTCCCGTCGATACGCTCGCGCAGCAGGTCGGCATGCCCGGCGTGGCGCGCGTACTCGGCGATGTGATGGGTCAGCAGCCACCGCAACGAGAAGGGCTCCCCGTCGCGACGGCTCTTGCCCGTGTCGTCGAGCGACGCGGCCGCCACGATCTCCCGCGACCGCGCGCACTCCGCACGCCAAGCCGCCCACGCGGCCTCGACGTCACCACCGGTGTCCTCGAAGTCCTGCTCGGGCCACTCGTCGGAGTAATAGAGCATCGGCACGTCCTCGCCCGCGAACTGCAGGCGGAACCACCACCGCTCGGTGCCCGTGAGGTGCCGGAGCAGCCCGTGCAGCGACAAACCCGACGGCTCGATCGGCCGCATGGCCATCTGCTCCGGCGTCAGCCCCTGACACTTCAGCTCGAAGGTGCGGCGATGCCAATCGAGCGTGGACGTCAGGATCTCGCGCTCGCTCGCCACGCGCGGAGGCTCCGGGCGGTCGCCCTCCCAGCTCGCCGCGTAGTTCTCGTCGGGGATCGTGTCCATGCCCACGACCTTGGCAGAGACCCCCGACAATTCCGTGGCGCTCCGGCGTCGGCCCCGGCATCCTGGTGGCCGACGGCGGTCTACTAGACTCGGCCGCACGGGCCGTTAGCTCAATTGGTAGAGCTGCGGACTTTTAATCCGTAGGTTCTGGGTTCGAGCCCCAGGCGGCCCACCAACTCGACGTCCCTGCTGATCAGCGGGGACGTCGCTTCTTCTGGGCTATGCCTCGGCGTCGCGCGACTTAGTCTCCGTTTGCTCTGCGTGCCGAAGTACGTGTCCAGCAGGTGCGGGGCCAGGCCTTTCCCGCGCGTGACAGCCGGTTCAGCCGTGGACGGCCGCTCGGGTGGAGGCTTGGAGGATGTCGCCCAGAGCCGTGCGGGCTTGGGTGAGGTTCGCTATGCGGGAGTCCAACTCGGCGTACTGGGTTCTGAGGTGGTCGAAAACGCAGGCCTCGAGTTGGGTCCCGTCACCGACGAAGCAGGGCATGAGCTCGCGGATGACCTTGGTGGGGAGTCCGGCGGCGAGCAGCGTGCGGATGCGGGCCACGGCGGCGGGGGCCTCGGGACCGTATTGGCGGTGGCCACCTTCGCTGCGGCGGGAGGTGAACAGACCTTGGGCCTCGTAGTAGCG
Source organism: Amycolatopsis sp. NPDC058340 (assembly GCF_042723975.1). Classification (NCBI taxonomy): domain Bacteria; kingdom Bacillati; phylum Actinomycetota; class Actinomycetes; order Pseudonocardiales; family Pseudonocardiaceae; genus Amycolatopsis; species Amycolatopsis sp. NPDC058340. The sequence continues at coordinate 700,612 of NZ_JBHXIB010000001.1, forward strand.
GAGAAGACGTATGGCCACGCCTGTTTCGCGGGACAGCTCCCCGATCTTCATGTGACCCCCCTCATGCCGCAGCGGCTTGAAGCTGACATTGATGTCACCTCTTAACGTTGCTTGCATGACGACTATTTCGACCGCGCCCGTCTCCCTCTACGGCTTCCTGACTCCCAAGCCCGGGCACGCCGACGAGCTCAGGAGCCTCCTGATGGACCTCGTCGAGCCGTCGCGAGGGCACGCGGGCAACCTTCAGTACCACCTCCACGAACAAGAAGACGGCCGGTTCTTCCTCTATGAGATCTGGCGTTCGCAGGAGGACCTCGATCGGCACAACAAGACCCCGCTGCTGCGCGCCTTCATGGACGAACTGCCCGAGCACCTCGAGGGAGCGCCCGAGGCCTACTTCGGCGCCATGAAGAGTCCCTATCCGGCCACCGTGGCCTGACCGGGCCTGCTGCAGACGAGGCAGCAGGCCAGATCGAGAAGGCTTCATGGATGTCGTCGCGGATCTCCTGACCACGCCGGACGATGCCCGGAGTGACCCCGCAGCTCGGACCTGATTGCGTACTTGCCGTGTCCTGGCTGCGGTCGGTGTGGCACCCGTCCGGCAACACGGGCGTTCACAAGTTCGAGAGCCGCGGCCGCATCTGCTGCACCGCGATCAAGACCGGCCCGCCTCCACCCCGGGCACTGACCGGGAAGCGGCAGTTTTGGCGCAAAGGGGTCACAATCGCACCGCGTTCTGTGACACTTTCACGGGCTGTGTCCCGCTGTGACAGCGCGAGAAGGGAATCTTCTGTGTCCGGAATGCTCAACAGACGTAAGGCACTCGCTCTCGGTGGTGGTGCCGCGCTCGGCGTCATGGCCGCCGGTACCGGTACGGCTTCCGCCGCGACGGGATGGATCCGGCTGCCGATCGTCACCGCCAACATCGGCCGCGACAACCTCGGGGCGCGCGAGGCCGCGATCGACGCCGTCCGCAACTGTGACTCCCAGGTGCGGCCTCTGGTCGGCTGGCAGGAGATCAACGAGGGCGACACCGGTGAGCCCGCGATGATCGACCATTACTTCGGGCCCCTGTACAACAACGCGTTCCTGCGGCACAACACGTCGTTCCGGATCCCGATCTCGATCCCGCAGCCGTGGGAGGTGGCGAGCGCGAAGACCACGTATGTGCACGGCGGTATCACCGGAGTGACCCCGCCGCGCTGGATCAACGAGGTCGTGGTGCGGCACCAGAGCCACCCGACGCTCCAGTTCGCGCTGATCAACTCGCACTACATCGCGAACGCGTACAACGGCGACCAGCGCGCCGACCTGCGCGACGAGTGGAACGAGCACAAGAGAATCCACGCCAGTCGCGTGCTCGCGCACCACAACGTCGGGCGCCTGGTCTTCTGGACCGCGGACACCAACAACCCGAACTACTACAAGGCCACCAACCTGGACTCGGAACGCCGCTGCTTCGGCACCGGGATCGACCGCATCAACTGGCTGGCGGGCAACGGCGTCGTCCAGGAGCAGTTCATCGACACCAAGACCGTGGACATGCGCGTGGACGGGCATGACGCCCGGGTCGCCGTCTTCCAGGTCCGCCTGGCCTGACGGCACGCAGCCGGCTTGGTCCAGGGGCCGCGGCCGTTCCGCCGCGGCCCCGGACGTCACTTCAGGTGCCGGCCGAGGAACCGGCCCGCCGCTTCGCCCGCGAACCAAGGGACGCCAGTGTGCCCGCCCATGTTGGCGTGCAACGTCTTCTCCTTGGAGCCGAAGGCGTCGAACAGATCCAGCGCCTGCTGCCGGTCGTTTCCTTCGTCGTCCCACTGCAGCAGGACGTGCAGCGGGATGGTGACCTGCCGCGCCTCTTCGATGATGCTGCGCGGCACGTAACTCCCGGCGAACAGGACGGCGGCTTCGACGCGTGGCTCGACCAACGCCAGCCTCGTGCCGATGGCGATCACCCCGCCCGAGAACCCGACCGGGCCGCCGATTTCGGGCAGTTCGAGGAGGGCGTCGAGGGTGGTCCGCCATTCCGGGACCGCCGTTTCGACCAGCGGGAGGACGAGCCGGTCGACGATGTCGTCGGTGACCGGCTCGCCGGCCTTCAGCACGTGCCGCAGGTCGGCGCGGGCTTCGTCGACGACGGTGAAACGCGGCCGGTCACCGGCTCCGGGGAGTTCGATGGTGGCCGCGGCGTAGCCCTCCGCCGCGCAACCCAGGGCCCGGGCCACGAGCCGCGGGTGCATCCTGCTCAAGCCGCCGGGGTGGCCCATCAGGATCAGCGGGGCCGGTGCCGTGGATTCCGGCGTCCACAGGATGCCGGGGATCTCGCCGAGGGTGAATTCGCGTTCGAGGACGCCGTCTTCGAGGCGTTTTTCGGAAGTGAAGCGCATGGTCGTGCCTTTCGGGAGTGCTCGTGAAACGGCGCTCCCGGACGACCTATCGCCCGACCGTGACCCCTGAGGAGAGCACCCATGTCGAAATGTCCACGGGTACCACCTCCTCGTTCGCTCGCACGGCCTCCGGCAAGGTAGCAGCGGCCGCGATCGCGCGCCAACGCATTTAACCCAGCACCGAAAGCCCGTCCGCCACGACGACGCCGTCGTGCAGCACCGTGCGGTCCTTGCCGCGGTCCATCACCGCGCTCGTCGGGGTCTCGCCGTCCACCAGCACGAGGTCGGCACGGTCGCCGACGGCCACGCCCGGCCGGTCGGCGATGCCGGCCAGGCGCGGCACGTCGTGGCTCATGATCGACGCGCCGCCCATCGTGGCGACGGCCAGCGCCATCTCGATCAGGTCGTCGCGGCGGAAGCCGTTCGTGAAGGCGAGTTGCCAGGTGCGATCGAGCAGGTCGCAGTTGCCGTACGGGCTCCAGTAGTCCCGCTGGCCGTCCTCGCCGAGGCCGACGCGCACGCCCGCGGTCGTGAGGTCCGCGAGCGACAGCTGGCCGTCGGTCGACGGCGCGACGGTCGCCATCGCGATGTCGAGCTCCGCGAACGTGTCGATCAGGCGGCGGCTCACCGATTCCGAGATCGAGCCCAGTTCGTACGCGTGCGACATGGTGACCTTGCCGCGCATGTCCAGCGCGCGGACCCGTTCGATCACCAGGTCGGTGGAGAACACGCCCAGGTGGCCGGGTTCGTGCAGATGGATGTCGACCTCGACGCCGTACTTCTCGGCGAGCCCGAACACGACGTCGAGATGCCCCTTGGGGTCCTTGTCCAGCGAGCACGGGTCGATCCCGCCGACGACCGTGGCGCCCGAGCGCAGCGACGCCTCCAGCACGTCCACGGTGCCGGGTTCGCGCAGGATCCCGGCCTGCGGGAACGCCATGATCTCGACGTCCGCGTGCTTGGCGAAGCGCTCCTTCGCGGCGAGGACGGCGTCGAGCTTCTCGAGCTGGCAATCGACGTCCACCTGCGCGTAGGTCCGCACGCGGGTGGTGCCGTTGGCGATCATCCGCTCCAGTGTCCCGGCGACGCGTTCGGGCAGCGGGACCTCGGCGTTTCGCCAGTTTTCGCGGTCGTTCAGCATCATCGCCCACACGCCGGGAGCGCCGGTGTGCGGCCGGAAGGGCAGGCCGATCCGCGTCGAGTCCAGGTGGACGTGCACGTCGCTGAACGACGGGAACAGCAGCCGCCCCCGCCCGTCGACGGTGTCCGGCGCCGTCGCGGCGGCGGGATCGTGCGGCCGCACCGCGGTGATCCGGCCATCGGCCACTTCGACGTCGCTGCGCTGTCCACCCCAGGGGCGGACGTCACGGATCAACACGGGAGCACCTTTCTCGACGAACTCCCTTTGGTATACCAAATCGGCCGGGCGGGGGCAACGTCACTTGGTGTGCCGGTACGGGCGCGTGTGGCCGGTTTCGGCGTTGTGCTTGGTGATGTGGTCGATCCCCATCTTTTCGAGCCGCGGGTACTCGGTCACGTCGAACACGTTGTCCTCGCGGCGATGCGGGTAGATGTCGTGCCCCTTGCCCGGCCAGTAGGGGAAGACCACGTGCGTGTCCTTGTTGGAGTTCTTGGCGAACGTTTCGGAGACGTAGTCCCACTTCTCCTGGACGAGCGGTTTCCTCGGGTCCTTGGGATCGTTGATCCAGCCGGGCATCTTGACGTTGTTGTCCTTGAGCGTCCCTTCGAGGGTGTTGCCGCCGTTCTGCTTCGCGATCTTGGTGGCCTTCTCCTCGACCGAGCCGAGATACTCGTCCTCTTCGCCGCGTTTGCGTTTCTTGGTGCCGCCGGACCAGAAGAAGTGCTTGTCCGCCTTCAGGATCTCGTCGAGTTTCGGCTTGAACCGCTCGAATTCCTCTTTGGACATCTTGTCGACGTCGATGGGAGGCTTCCTCGGGCTCCTGCGCGGCGGCTGGCTCGGCCCGCTCGGGCCGACAGGCTGGGGCCGCTGCTGGCTGCCCGGCCCGTTCTTGCCGCAGGTGCCGGCGAGGCCGAGCGGGTCGCCGATGAGCAGCGGCTGATCGACGTAGCCGACCGGGTTCGGCGCCGCCGCGAGGCCGAGCGGGTCTTGGCTGAGGTAGCGCGACGTCCGTGGGTCGTAGTACCGGAAAACGTTGTAGTGCAGCCCGGTTTCCTCGTCGCGGTGCTGGCCGGGGAAGGCCAGCGGCATCGACGCGGGGTCCGCGCCAGGCAGCGGCACGCCCCAGAAACTGCTGCGGTCCTGCCAGACCAGCGTGCCGCGGTCGTCGAGCATCTCGGTCGGTGTACCCGCCGGCGACGTGATCACGGCGCGGAACGACACGTCTTCGCCGACGCGCTCGATCTGCACGACGGGGCGGTCGTCGTCGTAACGCTCCCAGGTGAAGAGCCGGTAGGACTCGTCAGCCGGGTTGTAATCCATGCGCTCGACCACGTTCATCCCGCTCCACAGGAAGCGGACGTCGTGCGTGAGTTCGGCCTCGCCGTCCTCGTCGATGAGCCAGCGGCGTTTGGCGAACCGCCGCCCGAGCGGGTCGTAGTGGTACGTCCAGAGCGCGCCATCAGGAGTGCGCACGGAACGCAGCCGGTCGAGGTGGTCCCATTCGTAGGCGCAGGACCGGTCGGCGGTGACGCGCCCCCGCTCGTCGGAGTCGTAGACGCCGTCGTCGAGGGTGCGGTAGCCCGCCGCGTCGTGGGTGAACCGCTCGATCCCGGCGGGTCCGCGGGCCTCGTTGACCCGGCCCGCGGCGTCGAAGGCGAGCCGCCACGGCCTGATCGCGTCGTCGACGGCGGCGAGCCTGCCGTCCGGACGGTAGCCGTACACGCGCGTCCCGACGCCCGCGATCTCCTCTTCGGCGAGCCGGTCTTCCGCGTCGAAGCGCCGCCGGAGCACCACGGCGCCGTCGACGCTGCGGGTGATCTCGCGTTCGGCGTCGTCGTAGCCGAATTCGACCTCGTGCCCCGCGATCCGCAGCGATCGCGGCAGCCCCGTCCCCGTGAACCGCCACTCACTGTCCACACCGGACGAAGTCCGCCGCAGGAGCGTGTCGCCCTCGCGCCGCCAGCACACCCCGAGCCCGTTGATCGTGTCGACGACGACCTGGTCCCCGTCGTCGTGCACCATCTCGACGCGCGACTCGATGTTCTCGGCGACGGTCATCCTGCCGAGCGCGTCGTATTCGTACCGCGTGACGTCGTCCGGGGTGCGCCGTGCCACGACGTTGCCCTGAAGGTCGTAGAAGTACTCGGTCGCGTCGCCCGTACTGCTTGTCATGCGAAGGAGTTGCCCCGCCGCGTCGTAGGTGTAGCCGATCCGGCGGCCGTCGTAATCGGTCTCCTCGACGAGCCGCCCCGCGGCGTCACGGACGTAGCGCCAGGTGCGACCGTTCGGATTCGTCACCGAGGTGAGCCGCAGTTCGCCGTCGTAGGTGAACAGAGTGCGTCCGCCGGCCGGGTCGGTCTCCTCCAGGACGAGACCGAACGGGCCGTACCTGCGGCGCCGAGCCGCACCGGTCGCGTCGCGGTGCTCGACCACGTGACCTTCCGCGTCGTGCACCCACGTCTCGCGACCGCCGTCCGGGCCGAGCCGCCACGCGCGGCGGCCGTCGGCCGTCCAGCCGAGCTTCGCCGCCCCACCGGACGCCGTGTACGCCAGCCGCGGGCGGCCGAACAGATCGCGGTCGCCGGGGCGATCCGTCACCGGGGCGTCGGTCAGCGGGTCGGGCGCGTCCGGGATCTCCACCGGCAGCCCGGTTCCGGTGAGGGTGGATGCCGGATCGAACGCGGGGACCGTCCGCTGGACGTCCCCCGCGGACAGCCGGACAGCGCCCTCGGTGTGCGCCAGCGACACCGTGTCCCCGCCGGGACGGTGGACAGCCACCAGTTGGCCGTCTTCGTCGTACTCGTAACCGGTCTCCCGGCCGAGTTCGTCCACTGTGGACAGAAGCTCGTCGCGCCGGTTCCAGCTGTAGCGCTGCGAGTTGCCCAGCGGATCGATCCGTTCGATCAGCTGCTTGGCGTCGTTGAGGCGGTATGTCCAGGTGTGGCCGACGGCGTCGGTGTGCCGGGTCGCGCCGGGCTCGTAGGCGAACGTCGCGTTGTAGTAGCCGCTCGCGCCCACGGCGCGGACGCAGCGTCCGGCGTCGTCGTAGACGTAGCGGTACCAGGTGCCCGTGCGGTCCTTCCAGCCGACGAGCCGGTGCCCGAAGTCGTAGTCGAGCGTCATGGGGCGGCCGGCGTAGTCCGTGACGGTGCTCAGCTGGCCGAGCCGGTTGTACGAGAAGCGCACGAGCGGTGGCCTGCCCGGAGCGCCGAGCGTGACGATCCGCCCGTTCGCGGTGCCGATCGCGAGTTCGACGCCGTCGTCACGGCGGAGTCCCACGGGCGTGCCTTCGGCCGTGTACGCGAACTCCGTGCGTCCGCCGTTCTGCTCGATGCCCACGAGCGGCAGGATCCGGCCCGCGCCGGCGAAAAGCAGTTCGCGATCGCCCATCGACAGCCGGTAGCCGTCCGCCGCGCGGCGCAGCCGGTGCCGCGGACCCTGCACCGGCAGCACGGGCGTGCCCGCCGGGACGGGATAGGTGAGCACCATGCCGTCTTCGGCGTAGAACAGCACCCGATCGCCCGCGAACGCCAGCCTTTGGTCCATTGTGGACGTCCAAGAAGGACCGAACCAGCGGCCCGCGGTGTAGGACGACAGATGCGTCCGGGAGAGCTCCAGCTCCGCCGCGTCGCCGGGCAACGTCACGTCGACCTGTTTCATGACGACCTCGCCGGTCGCGACGTCGACGGGGTCACCGCAGTAGTTCTTGGCATCCGAAGACGTCGAACGGTCGTCGTTGCCGTCCTTCTTGGTGGTGTCGTTGCTACCACCACGGTCCCGGGTGCCCCCGCCGCCGGTGCCGCTGCTGTTCGTCTGGTCGTTGTCGTTCTTGGTGTCGATGCTCCTGTCGTTGGAGTTGCCGCCACCACCACCGCCGTGGTTGCCGCCGTCGGCGCTGGAGCTGGTGGTGCCCTCGTCGATCCCCCGATCGTTGCCGCCCTTGGTCTTGGGCGGCGGCGGGGCGTCCACCTTGCCGCCCTGCAGCTTGCGCAGGGCCTTGGCCGCGTCGTCGAAGAGCGAGTCGGCCCGTTTGAGCAGCGGCATCAGGCCCTTGAGCGCCTTGACGAGTTTGGTGGTGATGTCGGCGATCTTCGCGGCGGTCTTGGCGACCGCGGTCACCACCTGCGGCACCACCCAGGTCAGCCCGATGCCGAGGGTGAACAGCACCTGCAGCGCCCAGCTGATGAGGTGGCCGACGAGTTCGGCGATGATGTCGCGGACGAGGGTGCGGACGGCGGCGACGACCTCACCGGCGGTCTTGACGCCGCTGGAGGCTCCTTCGCAGCCCTTCTGCGCGGCCGTGAGGACGTTGACGGTGTCCGCCGAGCGCTCGCGATAGCGGTCCGCGGCGTCGCCCGCCCACGTCTGCAGGTCGGCCTTGACCAGGTCGGTCAGCTCAGTGCCGACGGCGCCGAGTTCCTTTGCGATGTTGGACCAGGTTTCGGCCTGCGCCTTGATCTGGTCGGCGTCGCCGGTCAGGGCGTCGAGTGCGTCGGAGAGCGGGCCGACGTGTTCGAGCAGCCAGCCGACGCCCGCGGCGAGGATCGACCCGAACGGGTCCATGGCCATCGACAGCGCGTCGAGCGCCGTCCCGACGGCACCCATCGCGACGGCGGCCCAGTCGCCCTTTTCGATGCCTTCTTTGAGGTCGTTCGCCGATTCCAGCAGCGGAACGCCGGAGTGCCCCTTGGTGGAGTCCTCACGTTCAGCGACCAGCGGATTCGCCATATGTGCCGTCTTCCTGCCTCGGGATACTCGCCGACTGGGCAAGGCGATTTCTACCAGCGCAGCGCTCTCGTTCCCCGTGCGGGAAAGGATCTTTGTCCGCTCGCCGGGAGATCGACCCGTACGGGCAGGGTCTTGCAAGTTCTGCCATGCGGAAGTTAACCTCCGCAGATTGAAATTGCCCGGCATCGCTCGCTTCTACCGAGAGGCGGATCCATGGTGAAGAGGACGCAGGCCGAAACGGCCGCGAGCGCCAGGCCCGAGGACGAACGGCTCGGGATCGGCAGGAGTTTCACTTACGGCATCCAGCACGTCCTGACGATGTACGGCGGGATCATCGCGCCACCCCTGATCATCGGCGGTGCCGCGGGCGTTTCGACGGCGGAGATCGGGCTGCTCGTCGCGTCGTGCCTGTTCATCGGCGGGCTGGCGACGATCCTGCAGTCGTTCGGCATCCCCTTCTTCGGCTCCAGGTTGCCGCTGGTCCAGGGCACTTCCTTCGCCGGCGTGGCGACGATGACCGCGATCGTCGCGGACGGCGGACTGCCCGCCGTCTTCGGCTCGGTGATCGCGTCCGCGGCGCTCGGCCTGCTCATCACACCGGTGTTCTCGCGGCTGGTGAAGTACTTCCCGCCGGTCGTCACCGGAACGGTCATCACGGTGATCGGGCTCAGCCTGATGCCGGTCGCGGCCCAGTGGGCGATGGGCAACAACACCAAATCGCCGGAATTCGGCTCGGTCTCCAACGTCGGGCTGGCCGCGATGACGCTGGCGATCGTGCTGCTGCTCAGCAAGGTCGCCGTCCCGGCGATCTCCCGGCTCTCGATCCTGCTGTCGATCGTGGTGGGCACCGTACTGGCCGCCGTGCTGGGCAAGGCCGATTTCTCCAAGGTCTGGGACGGCCCGATCTTCGCGGTACCGACCCCGTTCGCCTTCGGCATGCCGACCTTCGACGTCGCCGCGATCGTGTCGATGTTCATCGTCGTGCTGGTGACCCTCACCGAGACCACGGCCGACATCCTCGCGGTGGGGGAGATCGTCGACACGCGGGTCGGCAAACGCCGGATCGGCGACGGGCTGCGCGCCGACATGGCGTCCTCGGCGATCGCGCCGGTGTTCAACGGGTTCATGCAGAGCGCGTTCGCCCAGAACGTCGGCCTCGTCGCGATCACCGGGATCAGGAGCCGGTTCGTGGTGACCGCGGGCGGCGTGATCCTGCTGATCCTCGGCATGCTCCCGGTGCTCGGCCGTGTGGTGGCCGCGATCCCGTACCCGGTGCTGGGCGGTGCCGGTCTCGTGCTGTTCGGCACGGTCGCGGCGTCCGGGATCAAGACGTTGTCCAAAGTGGACTACAACGGGAACATGAACCTGGTGATCGTCGCGGCGTCGGTCGGGATGGGCATGATCCCGATCGCGGCACCGGAGTTCTACCACCACTTCCCGGCGTGGGTCGGCACGATCTTCCACTCGGGGATCAGCTCCGCCGCGCTCACGGCCGTCGTGCTGAACCTGTTGTTCAATCACCTGAAGCCCGCCAAGGCGGGAAGCGATCCGTCGGTGTTCGCGACGGCGACCAGGGTGATCGACTACTCCGACCTGAAAGCCTTCTCCCGCCTCGAAAACGGCGACAAGATCGTCGACGGCAAGATCGTGGACGCCGACGGCAAACCGGTCGAGATGCGGGACGAGGAAGGCAGGCCCGTGTCGTATCGGATCGGCTCGGAGCCCGACACACACGGGTGAGTGAACAACCTCCCGGCGGCCGGAACGTCCCCTCCGTATGGACTTGAAGCATGCGGCTCGCCGGATCGTCGCCCTGTCGGCCGCCCTCGGTGCCGCTCTCGTCGCCGCACCGTCGGCGTCGGCGGACGACCAGGTCGTCACCGTGGTGAGCGAGGCCGACCGGGCGGCGGCGCTGGCCCATTGGACGCCGGAGCGGATGCGGCAATGGGTGGGCGACGAGGATCTGCCGCCTGCCGAGAAGATCGGCCGCGTCTGGGAAGGGCCGGTCCCACCGGGCGTCGGACGGCTGTTCTTCACCGCCGAGCCCGGCGTCGACGGATCCTGCACCGCGACGGTGGTTCCCAGCTCCAGCAAGGATGTCGCGTTCACCGCCGGACACTGCGTGAACGGCGGACTGGACCGGTTCGACCGGCCGATCAAGATCGTCAACGTCGTGTTCGTCCCGGGTTACGACCGCGGCGCCGCGCCGCACGGGGTGTTCCCGGCGCGGTCTTTCGCCTGGTCCAGCACGTACTCGGGGCCGATGAGCGGGTCGGACGACGACGCGGTGATCGCGCTGGACCCGGTCGGCGGGCGGCACGTGGCGGACGTCGCGGGTACCCAGGACATCTCGTTCGGCGAACTGCCGTCCACTGTGGACACGACGATCCTCGGCTATCCCGTTTCGCGGGCGGCAGGCGGCGAGGCGTTGTTTTCCTGCGTCCGGCCTGCCACGCGCGAGGCGAACTCGGTGACCACGACGTGGAACACGGACTGCGATCTGGCGGGTGGCTCCAGCGGTGGTCCGTGGCTGCGGAACTTCGATCCCGCCAGTGGCAAGGGCACGCTCTTCAGCGTGACGAGCCGGGGGACGATGACCGAGGACGGCGTGACCACGGACCTGAGCGGCGCCGCCTTCACCGAGCCCGTGCGGAAGTTGTACGAGCGGGCGGGCGAACTCTGACGGTGGCGTGTCGCGAAAGCCACTTTCGCGACCTTGAACGTTGCGAAAGTGGCTTTCGCAACGCGCCGGTGGTGGTGGCGCGGGCCGGGTCGCGATGTGAGCTCCGGCGGTGCCGC
>NZ_JBHXIB010000002.1:0-18022 GCF_042723975.1 Amycolatopsis sp. NPDC058340
GCGGGGTGGGTCCGCGATGCACCCCGGTGTCCGCGGCGCGCGCGTCGCGAAAGCCACTTTCGCGACGTCTGATGTCCCGAAAGTGGCTTTCGCGACATGGCGGACCGCCTGGACCGGACCGGGAGTCACGCGTGACCTACGGGACGGCACACGTGATCAGACGGACGTCGCACGTGACTGGACGGACGGCGCACGTGATCAGACGGACGACACGCGTGACTGGATGGACGGCACGCGCCCGCGGCCGGCTCGCCGCGAGTCGTCCGCCTGGACACGCGTGTCGTCCATCTGATCACGTGTGTCGTCCATCCAGTCACACGAAGCCGCCGGTCGTGCGGCGGGACGAAGGTCGCGACGGCACAAAGCCGCCCCCGGTGCGAAAGCACCAGAGGCGGCCCTTGTTCGTCGCGGATCTTTCAGTGGTGGTAGGCGTGCACGACCGCGTGTCCGGCGCCGCGGCCGATGAGCCACTTGTTGACCGGCGTGGTGAGCAGGAACGCGACGAAGAGCGCGAAGGCGAGCGCGCCCCAGAACAGGAAGCTGCCGAGGCCTGCCTCCATCGCACCGGGGACGACGAGCATCACCCCGTTGTCGATGATCTCCATGACGATGATCGAGACGGTGTCGGCGGCGAGGGCGACCTTGAGGGCCTGCTTGAAGCCGACACCCGCGCGCAGGACGCCGCGCATCGTCAGCGCGTAGCCGAAGACGAACGCCAGCGCGACGGCGAGCACGATGGTGGCGAGGTTGCCCCAGCCCAGCGCGGTGCCGATCACCATGCCGAGCACTTCGCCGATGGCGCAGCCGGTGAGGCAGTGCAGGGTGGCGGACGCCGCCATACCCCAGGAGACCTTGCCCGGTCGGTGCTGCTCGTGGCCGCCGTGGTGCTGGTGTTCGTGGTGCGAGTGGTCGTGCTCAACCGACATGGTCGTGTTTCTCCTTTGTGGACTGCTCGGCAGGCGCGGGTTCGAGTCCTGCGACGAGATTGAACGAGCCGGTGAGCAGGTTGAGCGACACCAGCCCCACCGTGTCGGCGATGAGCTGGTCGCTCCAGCCGTGTCGCCGCAATTCGGCGACGTCCTCGTCGCCGATCGAAGCCGGTTCGGCGAGGACCCGCACGGCATACGCGATCAGCGCGGCCTCGCGCCGATCGGTGGAGGTGCCCTGCCGGGCCAGCGCGATGTTGTTGTCGCTGAGCCCGGCGGACCGCGCGGCCTGTGTGTGCGCCTGCAGGCACAGCGCGCAACCGATCCACTCCTGCAGGGCGAGTGAGATCTTTTCGCTGAGTGCCCGGGGGAGCTTGACCCGCTTCATGGCTCGCGAGAAGTCGAGGTAGCCCTGAAGGAGCGCGGGGGAGTTGGCCATCGCGGAGACCATCGGGCCCGCCGAGCCGCGCCGTTGGACGATGTCGCCGAGCAGCTCGGCGGACTTCGCCGGCGCGTCGGCCGGATCAAGCGACTGAAGACGCTGCATGGCTCCTCCTCGTCCTGTCGGTCGCAGGAACCATATACCTGTAGGGGGTACCTGTCCAGTGCTGGTGAGTCCTCGGTGTTCTACGCGACGAATCCTCGTCAGGCAACGGATTTGCCGTAGAGGTGGCGACTGTGACGATCGCTACACTAATACCCCATAGGGGTACTTGTGCGATGGCGTCGATGGGCCTAACTTCAACTCCGCAATACCCCCTAGGGGTAATGGAATCCTGAAAGGACGGTCGTCATGGCGGAGACAACCCCGGACCCACGACGGTGGTGGGCGCTGGGACTCATCGCGTTGGCCCAGTTCATGGTCATCATGGACACTTCGATCATCGGCGTCGCTCTACCGGCGATGCAGCAGGACCTCGGGTTCTCCCCGGGTGACCTGTCGTGGGTGTTCAACGCCTACGTCATCGCGCTGGCCGGGCTGCTCCTGCTCGGCGGACGCCTCTCGGACCTGTTCGGCGCGCGGAGGATGTTCACCGCCGGCTGGGTCGTCACGCTCGGCGGTTCCGTGGTCGCCGCGGTCGCGGGCACCGCATGGGTCGAACTGCTCGGCCGGGTCTTGCAGGGTGCGGGCGCGGCGTTGATCGCGCCGTCCGCGCTGACCCTGCTGATGATGCTGTTCGGCTCACGGCCGCGTGAGCTGACCAAGGCGCTCGCGTTGTACGGCGCGGCCGCTCCCGCCGGTGGCACGGCCGGGGTGTTCCTCGGCGGCGTGATCACCGAATGGCTGTCGTGGCCGTGGATCTTCTGGCTCTACGTCCCGATCTCGCTGATCGCGATCGTGGCGACCGGCAAGCTGATGCCGTCCGCCCCGGCCCGGCGTGGCTCGGTCGATCTCGCCGGTGCGGTCGCGGCGACCGCGGGCCTCGGCCTGACGGTGTTCGGTGTCGTGCGGGCGCCGGAAGCGGGCTGGGACTCGGCAGGCACCTGGGGTGCGCTGATCGGCGGCATCGCCCTGCTCGCGGTGTTCGTGGCCATCCAGCGGAAGCGCGAGGTTCCCTTGGTGCGGCTGGGGATCTTCCGGACGCCGAACCTCGGCGGCGCGAACCTGGCGCAGTTCCTGCTCGGCGCGGCGTGGATCCCGATGTGGTACTTCCTCAACCTGTACCTGCAGCAGGTGCTGGGCTACGGGGCGTTCGCCAGTGGTGCGGCGCTGCTGCCGATGACGGTGCTGATCGTCGTGCTGATGGTCGCGGTCGCGCCCCGGCTGATCGGCCGGTTCGGGCCGAAGAAGATGATCATCGGCGGGTTGTGGGCGCTCGCCGCGGGGCTGGTGTGGCTGTCGCTGGTCAGCCCGACGGGCAACTTCGTCGTCGACGTCCTGCCCGCCTCGCTGGTCGCGGCCCTGGGTCAGGCGCTGGCGTTCATCCCGTCGCTGGGAACGGCGATCTCCAGTGCGAAACCGGAGGAAGGCGGACTCGCGTCCGGGATCGTGAACACCTCGTACCAGATCGGCTCGGCGCTCGGGCTCGCCGCGATGACCGCGGTCGCCGTGTCGGCCGGTGCTGGCCGGATCGGTGACCCGGTCGCGCTGACCGGCGGCTACTCGGCCGCGTTCCTCGGCGCCGCCGGGATCGCCATCGCGGGTGGCTTCCTGGCCATGGCGACCCTGCGCACTCCCAGTGAGGTCAGCGGAGGTGAACCGGCGGTCCGGCGATGACCGGCTGTATCCCCGTGTGGAGGGCGAGACCGATCCCCCGGTCCGCCCTCCACACGGCGTTCCGGTGTCCGAAATGGACGGACGAATCGCCGTCAAGACCGCCGATCGCGCGGTTCCAGCAAGGCGAGATCCGGCGGCACCAGGGTCGCGGACTGCAGCAGCTCGCCGATCAGGTGGACGTTCAGCGCGTTGCCCACGGGCTCGCCGACCTCCTCCTTGGTGAGGCCGGGCACTCCGGCATCGACGAGCCGCTGGCGGACCCCGGTCACGATGTGCTCGGCCTTCTTGGGTGCCCAGTTCCCGTCCGGGTCCACTTTGGCCAGTTGCTCGGCGACGCGGCGCCAGCTCAGGGGCTGCGGGTAGGCCTCCTGGCGGAGGAATCGTTGCGCCAGCGCGACCAGGACGGTGCGCTCGGCGGTGTTCAGCCGCCAGACGCGCGGCGGTTCGGTGACCTCGGTGCCGAGGGACACCGGCGCAGGCGAATCGGTTCCCGCGACGAAGATCTCCAGCAGGTGTTCACGTCCGCTGGAGCCGCGGATGAAAAGCGCGGTGTAGCCGTCGGATAGCGGTGCCGGTTCGTCGCCGTCGAAGACGAGGCGGGAACCGGGGAGCCGAAGCGGGAGCTTGCCCTCGTTGCGTACGCACCAGGCGCCGCCTTCGTGGACGAGTGTCCCTTGATGGCGGCTGATCTGCCGGTCGTCCTCGCCGAAGGGGACGTGCACGTCGTCCCGGTTGCGGCCGAACAAGAGCTGCCGTCCGTCTTTCGGGGGCATCGACGACCGGCCGGACACGGTCGAGGCGAAGATCGTCCCCGGCTCGGCGGGCGGGACACCGTGGGCGAGGCTGGGATGGCAGCGGTCGAACGTGGTCATGGCAACCTCCTCGCCACTTCGCCCGCCAAGGTCTTGGCCGGGCCGCAGAGCCGTTCCGATGGCGGGTCGCCGTTCACGACGATCAGGACGGATTCCAGCATCGGGATGTTGTCGATGTCGGTGTACGGGCGATAGGCGATCGCCGAGCGGCATGTTCCCGGCCCGTAGTCGTCGGCGGCCGTCCGGATCTCCCGGCCCGCCTCGGTGCTGTACGCGCCGTCCTCGTCGTCGAGGGGATGTCCCCGGTCGAAGATCACCCGGACCCGGCCCGCGGGGCCCTCGAAGTTGCAGCTCCACCGGCCGAAGAACGGCTGCGGCGGGCCGGGAACCTCGGGTGCCTTGGGATCGAGCAGGGCGCACGCGTCCACTTCGGCGAGCGAGCGTGCGGGGAATTTCCCCTTCCGGAGCGGGGTTCCGTCGCGGGACAACGCCTTCGTCGCCGAATCGGTGGCGATGTCGGCGACCGCGCACAGGTCGACCGGGGCGCCGGGATCGTCGCTCGCGGTGACCGAGACGAGGTATCCCTCGGGAACGAGGATCAGCCGGGCGCATTTGTCGTCCTGGAGATGGCCGCCGACGACGTCGAAGGCCCCGACGCGTTTCAGCTCGCCGTCCGGCGGGCTCCCGGGGTGGTTCTTCAGCTCCACCTTGACGTCGGTGAAGTTCCCGTCGCCGCGGTGGAGGAGCACGTCGCACCGGTTGAAGTTGCCGTAATCGGGCTCGAGCTCGGTACGTCCGTACGAGCGGAGCGCGGCGGTGTCGGTCAACCGGCAGGGATCGAGGGCGCGGGCGTCGAAGGGCGCGGGCGTCGCCGGAGCCGTCGGCGTGCTCGCCGAGAGCGTGCCGACCGCGATGGCCGCGATACCCGCCGCCGCGCCGATCGGGCGCCGGAACCGGTGGGCCACCCGCCGTCTCGCGGGTCTCACCTCGGCGGTGCCGCCCGAGGCCGCCGCCAGGGCCGCGCCCGCTTCGGCGGCCGACGGGCGGAGTGCCGGGTCCGGGTCCAGCATCCGCGCGAGCGGATCGGCCAGTGCGTCCGCGGCGCGGGGCAGCGGGATGTCGCCGTCCGCGGCACGCCGGACCCGCGCCAGCGGCGTCTCGCCGGCGAACATCGGCGAACCCTCGAGGGCGGCGTAGAGCGTCGCGCCGAGAGAGAACACGTCCGAGGCTTCGGTGGGCGGGTCACCGCGCGCGACCTCGGGAGCGAGATAGCCGGGGGTGCCCGCGTACAGCGCCGCGTCGGTCAAGGTCTCGTCCGCGGCGACGGACCGGGAGATGCCGAAATCGGTCAGTTTCACCCGCCCGTCCTCGCCGATCAGGACGTTGCCCGGTTTGAGGTCGCGATGGAGGATCTTCCGCTCGTGGACGGCGGCGAGCGCAGACGCCAGCTGGACCCCGATCTCCGCGACCTTCGCTTCGGGCAGTGCGCGTTCGCTCAGGACGGCGGCGAGGGTCCGCGAAGGGACGTACTCCTGGATCAGCCACAGCTCGTCGTCATCGCTGACGACTTCGTGGTAGACGACCACATGCGGATGGTCGACCGAAGCGGCCAAGCGTGCCTCGCGGCGCAGCTTGCGGCCGGCTCCGGAGGCGCTCATCTTCGCCTGTTTGGCCGCGACCGTCCGCCCCGTCCGTTCGTCGATCGCCCGCCAGACCACGCCCTCCCCACCGGCTCCGACGCGCTCGGCCAGCCGGTAGCGATCCGCGATCCGGCGGCCCGCCGGTTCACGGTCTCGGCGTGAGAACGTCATGTCGGACCATCCGTGGTCGTGAGCCGGAGAAGTACCCGTACGGGCACCGAGCGTAGCGTGGCCGGTCCCCGTCCCAGTAGGCGATGGGCTTTCGTCTCGGGAACCCTCCCGAATCACTCGGCTACGGTCCGTGCCGTGAAAAAGGGCACTCGGGGGAGCACGGCTTGGCGGGCCCGGCTGCCGGTCGTGACGATCGTCGTGGTTTCGGTGGCGGTTCTGACGACCGCGGTCACCGGCGCGGCGAAACCGCCGCCGGGGATACAAGAGATCCCCGGCGGCCACTGGGTCTACAACTCCCTGCTGCAGGCGGCTTTCCATATCGACGGCGGCACGGCGGGGATCGACGCGCAGGTCGCGGTGCCCGGTGATCCGGGAAGCCAGGTAGTGCAGGGGGACACCAGCGGCTACGTCGTCGGCGGCACCCGGATCACCCCGTTCGGCAAATCGGACCTGACCGCCGGGCCGCCTGGGGTGCCACCTTCGGGCGAGGTCCCGGTCGCCGTGGAGACCGCGGGCGGCCCGTACCTGGTGTACCGGCAGGCAGGCCGGATCATCCGGCTCGGTGATCCGCCCGCGCCGATCTCCGCCGGGGGACCGGTCGGCGACCCGGTCGCCACCGCGGAGGGGACGCTGTGGCTGCCGCGTATCGCGTCGGGTCTGCTGTGCAGGCTGGACCGCGGCGCCGACAACGTGTCGTCCTGCCCGGTCGCGTTGCCCGGCGGGCACTTCGGCGCGCTGACGTTGGTGGGGGACAAGCTGTATTTCGTCGACACCTCCGACGGCGTCGTACGCGCCGTCGAATCGGCCGGGCTCGGCGTTCCGGTGCCGATGGGCCTCGGCGCGGGCGCCGACCTCCGGACGGCGGCCAACGACGTCGCCGGTCGTGTTGCCGTGCTCGACCCGGCACGGAGCCTGCTGCATCTGGTCGATCCCGCTCCCGCGCCGCGGCGGCCGATCACGGTGCCCCTCCCGCCCGGTCAGTACGACGCGCCGGTCGCGGCCGGCTCGGTGGTCGTCGTGGTCAACCGCACCTCGGGCCGGTTGTTCACCTACGACGCCGACGGCAGGCAGACGGACGACAAGCCGCTCCCGCCCGACGGCGGCACGGCACGGGTCGTCCGCGGCGAGGATTCGCATATCTACGTCGACGGCGGCCAAGGCGCGCACGTCCTCGTCGTCGCCAAGGACGGCAAGGTCACCGACGTTCCCGTGGTCCCGCCCGCGGAGAAGAAGGATCAACCGGCCGCGGCACAGCCCGCGCCGGGACAGGGGCCCGTGGCTCCGCCCGCCGATCGGCGTGGTGAGGACGGGCGTCCCGGCCAGGACACCGGCACCGATCGGCCCGGCCCCGCGAAGCCGAATCCTCCGCCGCCTCCGGTCACCCCGCCCGCCGTCCCGGCCAGCCCACCGGGCGCGCCGCCCGGGGTATCGGCGACCGGTGAGGCGGGCGCGGTCACGGTCGCGTGGTCGGCCGCTCCCGCGAACCGGGCCGAAGTGACGTCGTACCGGATCAGCTGGGCGGGTGGTTCCCGGACGGTGGACGGCGGCACCCGCCGGATCAGGATCACGGGGCTGGCGAACGGGACCCGCTACACGTTCACCGTCGTCGCGATCAACAAGGCCGGCACCGGGCCGGGCGCTTCGGCGTCGGCGACCCCGGCGGCGGCCGCGGCCGCACCGGCGCTGACCGTGAGCAACCGCGGCGGCACCGCGGCCCTTTCCTGGACGCGGCCGGACCTCGGCGGCGGGGAACTGGTGCACTATCTCGTCACCGGAACCGGTTTCGCGCAGCAGACGGTCACGGGCACTTCCGCGAGCTATCCCGGGCTGACCGCCGGGAATTCCTACACCTTCACCGTTCGCGCGGTGACCAGGACGCCCGACGGGCAGACGCGCCAAGGGCAGACGGCCAGCCGGACGATCACCGTCCCCGCGCCGACGATCACCATCAGCCGCGGCCGGGACACCTCCAGCGAGAACTGCCACGAGCCGGACTGTGCCGAGGTCAACGTGACGATGAAGGGTTTCGCGCCGAACACGCGGTACGCGATCCGGCTCAGCTCGTCGAGCAACACCAACGTGCGGACCGAATCGACCACGACCGGCGCCGACGGTTCGGCGACCTACAACGAACTCAACTACGACGTGCCCGGCCAGACCATCTGGGTCAGCGTCGAGACCCCGGACGGCCGGATCACCTCCAACAGGATCAGGTGGACCTAGCTCGATGACTCCCTTTCCCCCGCCCGGCGCGGTCTACGAACGCATCGCCGAGAACGTACGCAGTGTGTTGCGCGGCAAGGAAAAGCTCGTCCGGCACGCGGTCACCGCGTTGTTCGCCGAAGGGCACCTGCTCGTGGAGGACGTTCCCGGTGTCGGCAAGACGACCCTGGCCCGCTGCCTGGCCAGGAGCGTCGGCGGATCGTGGAACCGCATCCAGTTCACCCCCGATCTGCTGCCCGGCGACATCACCGGTGTCCCCGTCTACCACCAGCGGGAAGAACGCTTCGAGTTCCATCCCGGCGGGGTGTTCGCGAATATCGTGGTCGCGGACGAGATCAACCGCGGCACCCCGAAAACGCAGTCGGCCCTGCTCGAGGTGATGGCCGAGCGGACCGTCACCGTCGACGCCGTCCGGCACGAGGTGCCACGGCCGTTCCTGGTCGTCGCGACCCAGAACCCGATCGAGATGGCCGGGACCTACCGGCTGCCCGAGGCCCAGCTGGACCGGTTCCTGATGCGGCTGGACGTCGGCTACCCGGACCTCGCCTCGGAGGTCAAGGTGATCATGGGCGACTGCGCGGGCGTCGGCCCGGACGAACTGGCCCCGGTGGTGGACATCGAGACGGTGCGCCGGGCGATCGGGCAGGTCCGTGCGGTCCACGTCGAACCCGCGCTCTGCGAGTACGCCGCCCGGCTCGCGGCCGCGACCCGTGAGCACGTCGCCCTGCGCTACGGGGCGAGCCCGCGGGGCAGTATCGCGCTGATCCGCGCCGGGCAGGCCTATGCCGCGACCGACGGCCGGACGTTCGTCACCGTCGACGACGTCAAGGAGATCGCGCAGGCCGTGCTCGCGCACCGGCTGATCCTCACCGCCGACGCCGAGCTGAACGGCCGCGACCCCGGCGATGTGGTGGACGAGGTACTCGACGCGACGCCCGCCCCGGTGAGCGTGGGGCCGCGGGCCTGATGATCCGGCTGACCAGACGCGGTGCCGTCGTGCTCGCCGCGACCGTGGGGCTGTTCGTCCTCGGCCACTGGGCCGGTTATCCGTTCTTCCTCGCGATCGCGGGCGCCGGGGCGGGCGCGCTGATCGCGGCGATCGTCGCGACCGGACGGCGTCCCCGCGTCGTGGTGTCCCGCCAGGTCTACCCGGACCGGGTGGAGCGCGGCAGGCCCGCGGCCGCCACGCTTCGGGTGCGCAATCCGGCCAGGCGGCGGCGCGGCGCCTTCACCGCGGGCGACCGGGTCGGTGCCGCGACGCGGACGGTCGCCATCCGCGCGCTGGGCCCCAACGCGGAGACCGCGCACAACTACGAACTGCCCACCGAGCGGCGTGGACGGCACCAGGTCGGCCCGCTCGTCCTCGAACGGGCCGACCCGTTCGGGCTCGGGTACCGGCGGCTGACCACGGGCGAGACCGCGACGCTGTGGGTCCATCCGCGCGTGCACGTGATGTCCCCGCCGGGCGGCGGGCGGCCGCGGCACCATCACGAGGGGGCGGTCGCCGACGACCGGCTGCGCGGTTCCGAAGACCTGCGTGAAGTCCGGGAATACGTGCACGGCGACGAAATCAGGCATCTGCACTGGAAGGCGACGGCGAGGACCGGCAGCCTGATGGTGCGCGACTACGTCGATCCCCATCAGCCCAGATTCACCGTGCTGCTGGATTCCCGGTTGCGCGGGCCCCGGCTGGAAGACGCGGTGGACGCGGCCGCGTCGCTGGCCGGTTCGGCGGCGCGCGCGGACCGGCCGACGCGGCTGGTCTCCTCGGGCGGTCTCGACGTGGACACCGGGGGAGGGCCGCGGGCGGTACGGCCGCTGCTGGACGCCTTGTGCGTGCTCGAACCGTCGTCCGGCCCGGCACTGGTCCCGGAGGGGCTGGGCCGCTCCGGGGTCGGCGGGCTGGCCGTGGTGACCGCCGGCGGCACTCCGGCCGACCGGGCCGCGGTGGCCGCCTTGCGTGACCGGTACTCGCCGTTGATCGTCTTCGTGCTCGGCGACGCCGAGACGTTCGAAGGTATCCCCGGTGCGGTGGTGCTTTCGGTCTCCGACGCCGCCGACGCGGCCCGACGATGGAACGCGCTCGGCTTATGAATCCACAATGGACACAACGGCTCGTGGCCGCCCTGCTGCTGCTGGCCACGGGACTTCCCGGCCTGCTCTTCGCGCCGGTGTTCGGCATGGGCTCGCTGGTGCTCCCGCTCGTCACGGTCCTTCTGGTCTGCTTCGCCGTCGTCGAGGTCTGCCTGCGGGTGGCCGCGCTGCGTCCGTGGCGGCCGGTCCTGATGCTCGTCCTGGGGCTGCTCGCGCTGGGAGAACTCGAATTCGGGCCGGGTCTCCCGGACGCGGCGATGCTGCGGGGCCTGCTCGACGGCGTCACCCGGTCCTGGCAGCTGACACTCCAGTCGACCTGGCCCGCGCGGGCGGACGCGGAGCTGTTCCTGTTCGTCCCGCTCGCGGTGCTGTTCGCCGCGGTGCTCGCCGTCGAACTTTCGCGCCTGCCCGCGGTGGCGCTGCTGCCAGGGCTGGCCGTCGCCGGGTTGAGCCAGGCTTACGTGGCGCTGTCCGGGCCGGTGGCCACCGCCGCCGGGCTGGCCTACGCCGTCGTCGCCGGCACGTTGCTCGCCGTGACCCGGCGGCGGGAGAGCAGGCTCGTCCTCCTGCTGCCCGCCGTGGTGCTCGCGGTGGCGGTCTCGGCCGGGGTCACCGCCGTCGATCAGGGGGTCCGGCCGTCGCTGGCGCTCGAACACGACGCCGCCCCGGTGCCGCCGTTGCGGGTGGACAACCCGCTCGACGAGGTCGCCGACCGGCTGACCCGCCCGGGCGAACCGGTGTTCCGCTACACCGGGACGGCCGGGATCGACCGGTGGCGGATCGCCGTCCTCACCGAGTTCGACGGGGCCGGCTGGCGGGCGAACGGCGACTATCTGCGGCTCGGCTCGACGCTCGGCACGGCCACCCGGCACGCGCGGATCACGGTCCCGGCCGGTGGCGGCCCCTGGCTGCCCAGCCAGCCGCTCCTGGCCACGGTCACCGGGGCCGACCCGCTGGTCGACCCCGCGACCGGCACGCTCCTGCTGCCGGGACGGCGGGGACCGGTGGAGTACGAGCTCGGCTGGCGTGAACCGGCGGTGGCCGCGGATACGTTGCTGGACGCGGGAATCGACGCGTCGGCGGTGTCGGGCGGGGTCGGGCAGGTGCCGCCCGGCGTCGCCGAACTGGCGCGGACCGCCACCGGTGGGCTGCGTCCGTCGTTCCGGGCCGCGCTGGTACTGGAGCGGTATCTCGCCGAGCACTACCGGCAGGCGACCGGTCCGGTACTGCCCACCGGGAGCGGCTGGGCGCAGCTGAGCGGTTTCCTGTTCACCACTCGCGCGGGGACCAGCGAGCAGTTCGCCACGGCCTATGTGGCGCTGGCGAGGCTGACCGGTATCCCCGCCCGTGTCGCGGTCGGATTCCGTGCCCCGCCCGGCGGTCCCGGCCCGGTGACAGTCCACAATGGAGACTCCTTCGCCTGGCCGGAGGTGGCCGTCGCCGGGGTCGGCTGGGTTCCGCTCGATCCGGCCGGCGGCGCGTCCCGAGGCAAGGCGGCGACGGCCGGAGTGCTGGCGGCGGCCACCGCCCAGGCGCGTGACGATCTCCCGCCGTCGCAGCGATTGCGCGATCCGGAAGTGCCCTCGGACGGCGATCCCACGACCGGGCCGTCCGAACCCGATACGCCGTGGGTCACGACTTTGCTCGGCTGGCTCGGGATCGGTGTCGTCTCGGTGTTCGTCCTCGTCGTGGTGGCGATACCGGGGCGTCGAGCCGTCCGGACCGCGCGACGGCGCCGCCGCACCGGTTCGGCGGCGGTCGTCGCGGCCTGGCTGGAGGCGAGGGACGTCCTGCGCGCGCACGACATCGTCGTGTCCCGCGGTGCCACGGCCCGCGAGCTCGCCGGCCGCCTGCCGTCCACAGTGGACAGATCGGTCGCGGAAGGGCTGGAATGGCTCGCTCGTCTGGTGGACCTCACGCTGTGGTCCCCCTACGGCGCCGACGACCGGACGGCCGCGCAGGCATGGTCGGCGGTCCGGGCGATCCGGAAAGGATTCACGGCGGCCTCGTTCCGGACCCGGCTCCGGGCCGCGTTCGACCTGGGCAGCCTGCGGGAACCGGGACTCGTGACCGAATGACCGGAACCGGCTTCGGCGTCCCCCTCGGCATCGGGCCGATCGCGACCGTCCATCCCGCGATCCACGCGGGCGTCCCGGTCGCGATCAAGGTCTTCCCGGCCCGGCTCGACCGGGCGACCTTGGCGGCGGTGGAACGCGATCGCGAACGGTTGCGGGCGGTGGCTTCCGCGTTGCCGGTCGACGGCGTCGACCAGCTGCCCGACGGGCGGCACGCGCTCCGGATGGAACGGTGCACGCGTTCCCTCGCCGCGCTGCTGGGCCAGGTGGGCAGCCTTTCCACGGACGACGCCGTCGTACTCGGCCATACCGTCGCGACCTGTCTCGCCGCCGCGCACGCCGCCGGTGTCGTGCACGGCGGTGTCCACCCCGAAAACGTGCTGTTCCGCGCGAACGGCCAACCCGTGCTCGCCGATTTCGGGGTCGCCCTGCGGCAGGCGTTCCCGCGCGATCCGACGCGGTCGCTCGAATACCTGGCGCCGGAGACCCTGCGCACCGAGACCTTCGACGAGCGGACCGATCTGTACGGCCTTGGCCTGGTGCTGTACCTGGCGCTGACCGGCGATCACCCGCAGCCCGGCAGGCTCGGGGAACCGATGGGCGAGCGGCTGCTGAGGCTGCTGCGCACCCCGGTGCCGCCGATCGACCGGCCCGGGGTGCCGGTCATCCTGTCGGCCATGGTGAGCAGGCTGCTCGCCCCGGATCCGGCGCACCGCCCGCCGGACGCCGCGTGGGTCGCCGACCGGCTCGCCGAGATGTATCCCCGGCAGGCGGAACCGGCCGTCCCGCCGCCGTCGAACGCGCGCGAAGAGGCCGCCCCGCCAGAGCCCCGGCGCCGGGCCAGGGTGGGCCGTGGCGTCGTGTTCGGCGCGGCGGCGACGGTGGCCGTCCTCGGTGCGGTGACCGCGGTACTGCTCGGTGACCGGCGGCCGGACGTCGTCCCCACGACACCCGCCGCCACACCGGAGCCGGAGCCGGTGGCGGACCTCGGACTGGAGCTCGCCGAGCCC
This sequence comes from Amycolatopsis sp. NPDC058340, assembly GCF_042723975.1. Lineage (NCBI taxonomy): Bacteria > Bacillati > Actinomycetota > Actinomycetes > Pseudonocardiales > Pseudonocardiaceae > Amycolatopsis > Amycolatopsis sp. NPDC058340. Next base: position 13,170 of record NZ_JBHXIB010000002.1, read on the forward strand.
GCCGACCGGGGGAACCAGGTCATGCTGGCTTGGACGAGCGGTTCGGACATCGTCGACTACGCGGTGGTCGTCGCCCCCGAGAACGAGCCCAACCGGACCGTGCTGGCCGGGCGGGCGCACGCGATCACCATTCCGGTCGATCCCGTGCGCCGCTACTGCTTCGAGGTGCGGGCGACCGACGGCCGGGTCGTCCACACGAGCCCGCCCAAGCCGATCCGGGGAGCCGTTTGCGGCCCCTGACGCCTCACGCGCCGGGTTCCTCCTGGAGGGCGCGGACCTCGACCCTGCTCCGCAACGCGCGCGAGGCCTGTTTGGTCCATTCGATCGCGACGTCGTCGTTTTCGGCCTCGATGATCCAGAAGCCGCCCAGATACTCCTTGGCCTCGACGAACGGGCCAGGGGTGAGCACGGGGGTGTCACCGGAGTAGTCCACCGTGGTCGCGGTCGACGGCGGCTGCAGACCGCCCGCGGTGACGAACGCGCCCGCCTCCTCGAGTGCGGTGTTGAACGCGCCGACCTCGGCCATGAGCTCCTGCAGCTCGGCGGGGTCGATGTTCTCCATCGTCGGCTCCTCGGCGGAGTCGTGCGGGAGGCTCAGGAAGTACTTCGTCATGGTCGTCTCCTCGTCGTCGGTGATGACGGAAACGCTATGCGGGAGACCCCGGTCGTCGAATCAGTCATCGTGACCGGTATCCGGCGACCGGACGAGGCCCGCCAGCCCGGCGCGACCGGTCACGCCGAGTTTCGGATACGCCTTGTACAGGTGGTGGCCGACGGTTCGCGGGCTGAGGAAGAGCTGCGCGGCGATCTCCTTGTTCGTCTGACCGGTGGCGGCCAGCCGGACGACCTGCAGCTCCTGCGGGGTCAACAGGGTGAGCGGGCCGCTGCGCCGGGGTTCGTCGCCCCGCTCGCCGAAAGCGGCCAGCTCGCCGCGCGCACGCTCGGCCCAGAGCTCCGCACCCAGCCCCTCGAACGCGGACACCGCCGCCGCGAGATGGGCGCGGGCCTCGGTGCGGCGGCGCTGACGGCGCAGCCACTCGCCGTAGACCAGCTGGGTACGGGCACGCTCGTAAGGACCGCCGTGCCGCTCCTGGATCCGCAGCGCCTCGATGTACAGCGCGTCGGCGTCGTCGGCCAGCAAAGCCCGGCAGCGCAGGAGGAGCCCGGTGGCGACCGGGCGGTCGACGTGCTCGGCCCAATGCCGGAAGGCCGCCAGTGGTTCGCCGGCGCGACCCGGCTCGCCGCTACGCACGGCGGCCTCCACCAGATCCGGTACCGCCCGGACCAGGAGGTCGCGGCTCGCGGGTCCCCGGCACACCTTTTCCAGCCGGTCGAGCGCTTCCCCGAACCGCCGGGCGGAAAGGTCGAGCATGCCGAGACCCCAGTCCGCGATCTCGGCGTTGACCCGGTGCCGGGCCCTGGCGGGCGGGAGCACCTCCTCGGCGAGCACCCGGCAGCTTTTCTCGTCACCCGAGACGGCGTGCAGCCACACCTCCACCGACCGGTGGGCCAGGCGCTCGGTCGTGTTCCCGAGTTCGGCGGCCACGGACGCGCCTTCCGCCACGCACGCGCGGGCGTCCGCGAACTCGCCGCGGAACAGCCGCGCCACGGCGAGCACGTTCAGCGTGTACGGGACCCAGCCCAACGCCCCGGTCGCCCGCACCTTGGCCAGCATGTCCTCGGTGCCGGAGACGACGCCGTCGTCGTCCGCGATCATGAGCCCGCCGAACCCGGCCGTGACGCGATGCATCAGGTCGTTCCCGCCGCCGCTCGTGGTGGTGTAGAGCTCACGCAACGGACCGACGGCCGCCTCCGGGCGTCCGGCGAAGAGCTCCGCCCAGCCGAAAAGGGCGGTGACGACCGGTGCCCAGTGCTCCGGCGGCGTGAATCCGCGCATGAGATCCGCCGCGCGGTGCAGCAGGTCGTGCGCCGCTCCGTGCCGGGCGGCGTGCACGGCCTCGAAGAAGTTGAGCGCGGCGCGCTCCGGGTCGAGGTCGCGCACCAGCTCCGCGGCCCCGATCGCCAGCTCCGCGTCGGCCCGCGGGGAGGTGCGTTCGTACTCCACGGCGCCACGCGTGTAGATGGCGTCGGCCCGGATGCCGGGCTCGGTGGTGAGCGAGAGCGCTTCGGCCGCCAGCCGGGCGGCGCGGTCGGCCTTGCCGGCGTCGAACGCGGCCTGGCTGGCCCGCGCGATACGCCGGGCCTTCAGTTCACGGTCGGCGCTGAGCCGGCCGGCGCGGTCGTAGGCGGCGGACACCGCCATCGCGCCACCCCGGTGCCAGGCCCGCTCCGCCGCGCGTTCGAGTTCGGCGGCCACCGTCTCGTCGGGGGCGGTGGTGGCGGCGGCGAGGTGCCACGCCCGTCGATCCGCGTCGGCGGCAGGCGCGCCGGCGTACGCGCGATGCACCTCGATCCGCCGGTGCAGCGGCGCGTCCTGGTAGGCGGCGGCCCGGACCAGCGGGTGGCGGAACGTGATCCGGCTGTCGATCCGGAGCAGCCGTTCGCGTTCGGCCGGCGCGAGGTCGCCGGGGGCGCCACCGAGGGCCTCGATCACGTGCAGGATCGTCGCGAGCGGCGCCGCCGTGTCCGCCGCCGCGGCCAGAAGCGCGCGTCGGGTAGGTTCGGGAAGCTCGGCGATCTGGCGGCGGAACGCCTCCTGCACGCGGCGGGTCACCGGCAGCGGGCCGACCTGCTCGGCCGGGTCGGACTCGTCGGCGTCGCGGGCCGCGAGCCGCGACGACCCGAGCTCGATGATCGCCAGCGGATTACCGCCGGACTCCGCGAGCACCCGGTCGCGCACCGGTTCGACGAGGTCCGGCGCGTGGTCGTGCAGCAGCCGGGCGGCGTCGGGCGCGGCGAGGCCGGACAGATCCACGACCTCGACGCCGGCGATTTCGAACGGCGCCGACATCTCGCGCACCGCGAACAGCATCGCGATCGGGTCGGCCACGAAGCGGCGGGCCGCGAACAACAGCGCTTCCACGGAACCCTGGTCGAGCCATTGGAGGTCGTCGACCACGCACAGCAGCGGGGCGTCCTCGGCCAGATCGGACAGCAACGACAGGGTGCCGGCGGAGATCAGGAACCGGTTGGCCTCGTCCCCCTCGGCCAGGCCGAAAGCGCACCGCAGCGCCGTGGCCTGTGGAGCGGGCAGGGCGTCCAACCGGGCCAGATGCGGGAACAGGAGCTGGTGCAGACCGCCGTACGCCAGCTCGGAATCGGACTCGACCCCCGCCGCGCGGACCACCCGCATGCCCCCGGCTTCGGCGATCGACACCGCGTGGTCGACAAGGACCGATTTCCCGATACCCGCCGCGCCCCGCAACGCCAGCGCACCGCTTCGCGCGTCTCGCGCGTCCGTCAGCAGGCGCCCAACCCGCGCCAGCTCGACGTCCCTTCCCACCAGCGACATGCGGCCACCCTAGAGGGACCGCGCGTCCGGGATCCGGCCATTCGGCCACGGTGGATCGAACGGCTCCGCCGGATGGGCCGTACGGGGGTATCGACCGGCAGTTTCCGCGCTTTCGGTCGCCTCGGCGACCCGGCTCACCTAGTTTTCCGACTGGCGTGCTTGTCCGTCCACAAGTAACCGGGGAAGTCGACCGTGGGTGGCCGGGCACTCCTCCTGAACGACCTCACTCTCCTTGCCCAGTAAGGGATTCAGCATGCGCAAGTGGATGACCAGATTACTCGTGGCCGGCGTGCTCGCGACGACCGCCACGACCGCCGTGGTGGCGGCCGGAACGACGGCCGCGGCCGACGACGTCTCGGCCGCGGCCGCCGAGTCGACGTTCCCGCTCGCCGACCCGGACACCGTCCTGGCGAAGGACGGCAGATACGTCACGTACGGCACCACGGTCGGCGACGGTGTCGGCGCCCGGTGCGGCGCGACCGGCAAACTGTTCGTGCCGGTACTCGTGCACGGCTCCGGCGACACCGTCGGGGTGGGCACCTGCGCGTCGGCCGACGCGCTGCCCAACGGGCCGGGCAGCTGGGCGGAGGGCAACGTCTGGGCGCCCGGCGTCGTCCGCTTCGGCGACACCTACTTCATGTACTACACCGCGTCCAAGCGGGGAAGCGGCCAGAAATGCCTCGGCCGCGCCGTCTCGGGCAGTGCGCGAGGCCCGTTCACGAACCCCGTCGAGTGGGCCTGCCCGGGCAACGGCCGCTGGGCCATCGACGCGAACCCGTTCGTCGCCGGCAGCTCCATGTACGTCGCCTACCGGGACGACGCGATCACCTCGTACCCCGAGACCGGCATCTCGATCGTGCGCACCCAGTCCAACGGCATGGCGGACTGGGACACCCGCCGGGACGCGTTGAAGAGCACCGACATCGGCTGGGAGACCATCCGGATGAGCGGTGGCACGCACGTGATCGAGAACCCGTCGATGTTCAAGTCCGCCGACGGTTACTGGTACCTGGCCTACTCCGGTAACAACTGGGACAGCGTCCGGTACGCGACCGGCATCGCCAGGTGCGGCACCGGCCCGATCCCGTCGACGCGCTGCACCCCTCGGCAGAACGGGGCCGAGCGGCCGTACTTCGGGTACACCGGCACCGGCGGCCTCAACCCCTACCGCGGGCTGCCCGGCAACCACCCCGGCCCGGGCGGGATGGACTTCTTCCAGGCGGCCAACGGCCAGTACCACGCGGTCTACCACTGGTGGAACGGCAGCCGCCGGTTCCCGATCGTGGCGAAGGTCCTCCGCAACGACGGCGGCTTCTACCTCAGCTGAGGCGCCACACCCGGTTCGTGGTGAACGGGGCGGTGACCGGGGACCCGGCGGGGACCCCCACGGCGCGGCCGGGGTTGGCCGGTGCGGGGGGCGGGAGGGGGGGGCGGCGGGCGC
>NZ_JBHXIB010000002.1:18032-197528 GCF_042723975.1 Amycolatopsis sp. NPDC058340
GGCCCCACCCCCGTTTGGTCGTCACGGGCGCGTTCACCGTGAACGCGCCGTTCACGACCTCGCCGCCGCCGGGTTTCACTTGATCAAGGGGCAGGTGCGCGACGCGTCCGCTTCGGTGGTCCCGATGGTGAACCCGAGCCGTACTTTGGCCGTGCGCGCGCCGCCGCCCTGTACATGGACGCCGAGCGCGGTGCAGACGATCTGGTCGATCCCCAGCGGTGAGACCTCTCGGCGCGCCAACGGAAGCGTGAGCTGGATGAGTTCGAGTTCGGTCGTCACCGTGACCCGGGGGAGCGCGGACAACGCGATCTCGGTGTGCAGGCCCTGGCCGGGAGCGGCTCCGCTGAACAGCAGTGCGAGCGCGTCGGCGATCGAACCCAGTCTGCCGCTCTTGCGCTCATCGGGCCGCAAGCGCTGCTGCGCGTCGACGAAGTACAGCGTCACGCCGGGCGCGACTCCGGTCGGGGCGTCACCGCCGGGGGTCGGCCCGTCCGGGCTCACGCCACAGCCCGTGAGCAGCAAGCAGACGGCCAATGCTCGTAGGAGTTTCACCTGTCCTCCGGATTCCGGGGCAGTTCGAGGACGAAGCGGGCGCCGCCGCCCGGGATGTCGTCCGCGCCGAGGTCGCCGCCGTGCGCGCGGGCGTTCTCCCTGGCGATCGCCAAGCCGAGCCCACTGCCCGGGGTACGGGCACGCCCGGTATCGGCCTTGTAGAAGCGATCGAAGACGTGCGGCAACACGTCTTCGGACAATCCCGGGCCGTGGTCGGTCACCTCGACGCGGACCGTGGCGGCGGACATGGAGACCCGCACCCGGACGGGTCGCGCGCCGTGGCGCAGGGCGTTGCCGACGAGGTTGGCGACGATGACGTCGAAGCGGCGGCGGTCGGCGAGCAGGCGGATTCCTTCCGGTGCTTCGAGTTCGACCTCATCGAGCCAGGCGCGAGCACGCAGGCAGCGGCGCACGGCGTCGGCGGCGTCGACCTCCTCCAGCCGGAGCCGGGCGGTTCCGGCGTCGAACCGGGAAATCTCCATCAGATCTTCGACGAGGTTCACGAGCCGGTGGGTTTCGGTGATGGCCAGTCGCGCGGATTCCCTGGCGTCGGGCTCCATCCCGTCCGCGGTGGTCGCGAGCACTTCCACCACCGCGGTGAGGGTGCTGAGCGGGGTGCGCAATTCGTGGGAGACGTCCGCGGCGAACCTTTTGGCGTCGTTGCGCATCCGTTCCATCGTGGTCATCGACATCTGCACGGACTCGGCCATGTCGTTGACGGTCGCGGTGAGTTCGGCCAGTTCGTCGGCGCCCTTCGGTTCGGTGCGCGCCCCGAGGTCGCCGCGAGCCAGCCTGCGCGCGGTGTCGCGAAGCTGCCGGACCGGGCGCAGGACACCGCCCGCGGCCAGCAGGGCGAGCAGGATCGACAGCGGGAGCGTGGCCGCGGCGGCGATCGCCGCCGCCCGGGTCAGTGCGTCCGTTTGCCGCCGCACGCCGGTGAGATCGTGCGCGGAGTAGACCTCGATCCCCGACGGGGTGCGGGTTCCGTCCAGCGCGGTGATCATGATGGGGGTGCCGATCACCAGCCACGGGACGCCGTCGACGCTCAGCCGTTGGGTGACGAGCTGCTGCCGCAGCCGAACCTCGGTGTGCAACGCGTCGGTGGCCAGGCGGGAGGCGGCCCCGTTTTCGGACCGCAGGGCCGCGTAGGTCACCAGGGTGTCCGGACCCAAAGCCGACCGCAGCCGGTCGAGCGCGTCCTGGTCCGGCGGATAGTCCAGTTGTGACGTGAGCGCGCCGAGCTGATCGGTGACGGTCTTGGTGAGCCGCTGCTGGGTGGCGTCGACCAGTGAGCTGCTCGCCGACCCGGCGCTCGCCGCGCCCGCCGCCGCGGCCACCAGCACCGTGGTCAGCACGAAGGCGAGGAGCAGCCGCGCCCGCAGCCCGCGTGGCCACGGCCGCCACGCGGTCACAACGGCCCGAACCGGTAGCCGAACCCGCGCACCGTCTGGATGTAGACGGGGTCGGTTGGATCCGTCTCGATCTTCGCCCGCAGCCGCTGCACACAGTTGTCGACCAGCCGCGAGTCGCCGAGATAGTCGTGTTCCCAGACCTCCTCCAGCAGCTGCGTCCGGGTGAAGACCCGGCCGGGCGTGCGCGACAAGGTCAGCAGCAGGCGCAGTTCGGTCGGGGTCAACCGCAGCGGCTCCCCGCGCACGGTCACGGTCAGCGCGGCGGCGTCGATACGCAGGTCGTCGTACACCCGCACGTCGTCGTCGGCACCGGTGCCGCGCCGCAGCACCGCACGGATCCGTGCGTCGAGCACCGCCGGACGCGCCGGCTTGACGACATAGTCGTCCGCGCCGACCGCCAGCCCGGTGACGACGTCGAAATCGTCGCCGCGGGCGGTGAGCATGATGACCGGCACCTGGCCGTCCGCCCGGACCCGGCGGCACACCTCGAATCCGTCTATACCGGGCAGCATCACGTCGAGCACCACCAGATCCGGCGAGGACGCGCGGAACTCCGCCAGCCCCTTCTCGCCGGTCTCCGCGACGCGCACGTCATGCCCGTGTTTGGTCAGCGCCAGCTGAAGACCGCGGCTGACCAGCGGATCGTCCTCGATCAACAGAATCGACACCATCAGTCCATTATGGATATGCCGTCGGCGCGCGGCGACCCCGGCGGATTTCTGCGACAGAACTGCGACACGATTTCCACTGCCCTCGGACGTCCGGCCCGCAGCATGACAACCATGATCCCAACCACTCCCGCAGTGTCCACAGTGCACACGAACGATCAGGGACACCGTGTACCGAAGGGGCGTCTGCTCGGTATCGACGTCGTGCGCGCACTGGCGCTCCTCGGTGTGTTCATCGAACATTTCCGCGTGAACGGCTGGTTCAGTGCGGGTCCGGTCCGCGATACCGGTCCGGCGCTGCTGCACTGGGTGAACGTCGAGACCTCCTCGCGGGCGATGAGCCTGTTCGTTCTCCTCGCCGGGGTTTCGTTGGCGCTGATGACGGGCGGATCCCGGCCCTACCAAGGGAAAAGGATGCGCACGGCGGTACTGAGGGTGATCGTCCGCGCGGTGACGCTCTGGTTGATCAGCCTCTGCATCGACGAATTCGCTCCGTCCGTCATCGCCGTCTATGCCGTACTGCTGGTGTTCCTGCTGCCCTTCACACGTCTGCGGCCGAGGACGTTGTTCATCCTCTCCGGCATTTCCATCCCGCTTGTCACCACGTATGCGATGTGGGTGCTGTCGGCGCATATGGACTGGATGCGGTCCGAAACTCCGGACGGTCTCGCGTTGCTCGCGCGTCCGGGCAGCTGGGGCGAATACTTCGTCACACTGGTGTCCGTCGGAAGCGGTTTCCAGTTCGTCTACGGAATTCCGCTCGTGCTGGCGGGGCTGGCCATCGGCAGGCTCGACCTGCACGGCCGCGCGGTCCGGATCAAGATGCTGGTCGCCGGGCCGTGCGTCGCACTCGGCGCCGTCACCGTCTCCCTGGTGGCCTCGAAGCTTTTCGGCGTCGACGAGCTGCTCGAGCGGAGGTCGCCGGATGACCTGGTCTGGCAAGAGGTGTTCGCGATGCCGGGCTCCAATTCCGTGTACGCCACCAGCGTCGTCGGGATCGTTTTCATGATCGGTGTGGCGTCGGCCTTGCTCGGCGGTTTCCTGATGCTGACGGACCGGCGGATCTGGCGGCGGCTCCTGTGGCCGCTGGCGGCGGCCGGTGGCATGACGATGACCTGGTACGCGGGGCATTTCATCTACCAATCGGCGATCGGCCGTCCGCAGACCTACTCGTTCGTGTACTTCTGCGCGATCGTGCTGGTGACGCTCGTGGCGTCGGTACTCTGGCGGCGCTGGATCCGGCGCGGCCCGTTGGAATGGCTGGTGCACAAGGCGATCACCACCGTCGTCCCCGCTCCGAAACCCTGGACGGCCCGCGTGGACAAGGCAGACGTGACGTGACGTGACGCGAAAGCCACTTTCGCAACCTTCAACGTTGCGAAAGTGGCTTTCGCAACACTTCCGGCGGGGCGGCCGGTCGTGTCGCGGGCTCCGGCGATGCCAGACGTGACGCGAAAGCCACTTTCGCAACCTTCAACGTTGCGAAAGTGGCTTTCGCGACGTCTGGACCGGGCATCGGCCTCAGCCGGTCAACGCGCCGACGGCGGCTTGAAACATCTCGCCGCGCTGCGCGTAGTCCGCGAACATGTCCCGCGACGCCGCCGCGGGAGCCAGCAGCACCACGTCGCCGGGACGCGCCATCGTGCGCGCCGCTCGCACCGCGGCGGTCATGTCCCCGTCGGACATCCGCACCGGCGTGTCGGGCGCGTGTCGTGCCAGTGCCGCGGCGAACAGGTCTCGATCCGCGCCGATCAGCACCGCTCCGCGGAGCCGGTGGGCGGTCTGGGCGATCAGCGCGTCCACCGATGCGCCTTTGAGTTGACCGCCGGCGAGCCAGACCACATGTTCGTGGGCGCGCAAGGAGATCGACGCCGCGTGCGGATTGGTCGCCTTGGAGTCGTCGACGTATCGCACGCCGTCGACCTCGGCGATCGTCTCCCCGCGGTGCGCCGCCGGCCGGAACCGCGTCAGGCCGTCCCGGACGGCCTGCGACGGCACGCCATAGGCGCGGGCGACCGCGCCGGCGGCGAGCGCGTCGGCCCATCCGGCCGGGCCTGCCGGGTGGATTCCGGCGGTCTCGACGAGTCGCTCGGCCACGCCGAAGGCGCGGTCCACCAGCACGCCGTCGCGGATGCCGAGCTGACCGGGTGCGGGTTCGCCGAGCGTGAACCCGACCTTCCGGCCGGCGGGGGCCTCGGCCAGCAGATCTGCCACCGTGGCGTCGTCGACTCCGCCGACGGCGATGGCGCCGGTCAGCGCGCGTGCTTTGGCCGCGCTGTATGCGGCCATGCCGCCGTGCCAATCCAGGTGGTCCTCGGCGAGGTTGAGCAGCGCACCGACCGCCGGGCGCACCGAGGGCGACCAATGCAACTGATGACTGGACAGTTCCACGGCCAGAACCCGATGGCCTGCCCCGAGCACCTCCACCACCGGCAGCCCGATGTTGCCGCACGCGATCGCGTCGACGCCGGCCGCCCGCAGGATCGATTCCAGCATTCCCACGGTGGTGGTCTTGCCGTTGGTACCGGTGACCACCAGCCAGGTCGGCGGATCGGACAGTTCGGCCGACATGCGCCAGGCCAGTTCGATCTCACCGATCGTCTCGACCCCGCGCTCGGCGGCGGCGGCGAAAAGCGGGCTGTCGAGCCGCCAGCCGGTGCTGGTGACCACCAGGTCGATGTCCTCCGGTGGTTCGGTGAGCCCGACGGCAAGCGTGACACCGGGGATGTCCGCGAGGGCGGCGAGCCGGCCGGCGTCATCGTCGGTGACGGTGACCTGGGCACCGGCCGCGCTCAGGACACGGGCCACCGCACGGCCGGTGACGCCCGCACCGGCCACCAGGACCGTCCGTTCGTCCGCCTTCACGGCTCGCTCCTCACGAGATCACCGAGCACGCTTCCCCCGAGCAAGATCACCTCGGCGCCCGCCTCGGCCAGCGTGACCGTCGTCGGCGGCAGCAGCGCCGCTGCCCTGGCTTGGGCCGCTGGGTCGGCGAAGTCGAGATAGACCGCCCGCGCGCCCAGTTCGGCAGCGAGCCGCGCGCCATGTTCATCGCTCACCTCCAGCAGCGGCGTCATATTCGACCGCAGGGCCAGCCCATGCAGTTCGGCCAGCCGTTCGGGGGTCAGGGCCGCCTGCGCCAGTGAGATCGCGTCCGCGCCGCAGGCACTGGCCGCCCACAGCCGGTGCTCGGAGAAGACCGGGTTCCGCAGCAGGACCGGCACCTCGACCGCGGCGCGGACCGCGGCGAGATCCTCGCGGCCGCCGTGCCGCCAACGCTTTTCGGTCACCACGCTGACCGCGGCACAGCCTCTGCGAACAGAGCGCATCGCCTGATCCGGACGCCGTACTTCGCACACCACAGGGGCGCGACCCGAGCGGCAGGCGTTGGGAAAGTCCCGGGCACTCGCCTGCCCGGCCCGCGTCATCGGTGGCCGCCCGGCCGTCGAACGCGAAGGGCGGTGAGCACTTGGCCGGCCATGGCCGACATCGGGGCCGCCCCGAGCGTCACGACGAGGTCGCCGGGGCGCGCGCGGCGGACGACCTCCCCGATCGTTTCGGACCAGCCGCCCGTGAACGCCTTCGCCTCGGCCGCAAGGGGGATCGCTTGTGCCAGTTCAGCTCCGTGGTGACCTTGTTCGCCTGCCGCGGTGCGGTCGAACACCTCCATGACGATCGCTTGGTCGGCCAGGGCGAGCGCCGCGGCCGCTTCGGTCCGGAAACGCCGGGTCCGGTAGGTGCCACAGGGCTGGCACACGGCGATGAGCCTGCCGCTGCCCGCGACGTGCCGCAGTGTCCGCAGGGAGGCGGCCAGCGCCGTGTGGTGGCCGGCGTAATCGTCGTAAACCCGCACACCACCGGCGAATCCCTTGAGTTCGAATCTCCTGCCCACCCCCGGGTAGATCCCCAAGCCCTCGATCGCCTTCTCCGCGGAGACGCCCAAACGGGTGGCGGTCAGCAACGCGGCGGCCGAGTCGAGCCCGAGGTGCGCGCCGGGGACCGGCACGGTGACCTCGCCCAGCGGGGTGCCGTCGAGACGCGCGCGATAGCGAGTCCTGGTCGCCGACGAGGACAGACCCGACACCCGCAGGTCCGCGTCTTCACGCTGTCCGTAGGTGTACACGGTCGTTCCCCGCGCCCGCGCGTGCACGGCGAGCGCGCGGCAATGCGGGTCGTCGGCACTGGTCACCACGAAACCGCCCGGCTGGACCTGACCGCAGAACCGGAGGAACGCGGCCCGCAGACCGGCCATGTCGCCATAGGTGTCCAGATGATCGGAATCGATATTGGTCACGACCGCGAATCTCGGGTCGTAGTGGCGAAACGACCGATCGCTTTCGTCGGCTTCGGCCACGAACAGATCGCTTCGCCCGTGCGCGGCCGACCCGTGACCGACCAAGTCGCCACCGATCACGAAGGACGGATCGATCCCGCTGTGGCGCAACGCGGTGACCAACATGCCGGTGGTGCTGGTCTTGCCGTGCGTCCCCGTGACGGCCACGCTCCGATAGCCGGCCATGACGGCCGCGAGCGCCTCGGCGCGGTGCAGCACGCGCAACCCGCGCCGCCTGGCGGCGACGAGTTCCACGTGATCGTCGGGAATGGCCGTGGAGTACACGACGGTGTCCGCATCGTCCACGGCGGACTCTCCGTGATCCGAGCGGACAAGGCAACCCAGCGCACGCAGACGCGCCACCGGCGGCCGGTCACCTCGTTCACTGCCGGACACCGTGAAACCCCGGCGCAGCAGTATCTCCGCGAGACCGCTCATCCCGACCCCGCCGCATCCGACGACATGAACGCGCCCGAGATCCTTCGCTGTCAACGTGCCTACGCTCATTCTGATCTCCATCTCGATCATCCGCGGTCCAGCCATGGCCGTGCCCATTCGAGCGACCGTCCTGTGCGGTACCTCTCAATGAGCTTTGCGCTGGTGCCTGATGTCGAGACTGCTTCGTCTCTGTCGTCAATGCGTCCGAACGATGTCGCAGTTCTGTGTCAGCGTGTTCCGTGACGGCCTGATCGGCCTGCCGGGTGTTCCGGGGCCCACGAAAAAACCGCCCTACCTTGGCGAACTTGCCAGGTGGGCGGTGTTTCGTCATTGTCGGGCAAAGGGCTCCTCTGCCGTGAAGCTTATTTGAGCGAACTCAAAAAGGCGTTCCAGCTTTCCGGGCTGAATTTGATCGTCGGCGGGTTCGCCGTGCGATCTTTGCTGTCGCGCACGGAGATGGAATCGTTTCGCAGCTGCACTTCCACGCAGCTGGCGGTCGCGTTCGAGTAGCTGCTTTTGAACCAGCCTCCCGGTGCCTTCGTTGTCGATGAGAATTCGGCGTCGTTCAATCTAGGTCCCTGGCGTATTGGCGGATCATCTCTAGTGATTGCCGCTCGTCCAAAGCTTGCCCGAATGCGTCACTGTAGGTCAGTGTGATATCGCGGACTTGCGTTGGGTCGTCGATGATGTCGTAGGTGGTAACCGTCTCTTGCCAAGCGACGGTGGGTAGTCTCGGATTTTCGAAATCGATCATGTGCACCGTGGATGCGCCGAAGAGTCCGCATGCTCTCGCGGTAAATGGAATAATACGAACCCTGATCCTTTCGGGATGACCTTCGATCATGTCCGCCAGGTGGTCAAGCTGGCCTCGCAAGGTGGCCGGGCCGCCGATCTGCTGCCGGAGCGCGGCTTCGCTGATGATCGCCGTGACCTGAAGTGGATTCTCACTCAGGAGCCGCTGCTGTCTCTGCAGGCGGACCTCGACACGTTGGTCGACCTCGACTTGGCGAACGACGACTGCGGGTGTCATGATCGCCCTCGCGTAGTCCGCGGTCTGCAACAGCCCGGGAATGATCAGGCTCTCGTATTCGCGGACACCCTGAGCCCCCAGTTCGAGGCCGAACATGCGTTGAATCTCGCTGCCGAGGAAGCTCGAATACTTGGTCCACCAACCCCGTTCCTTGGCCACTTGCCGCAAATCGAGGAGCTCCTGTCGCTCGCTGTCGTCGAACTCGAGAAGCGCCAGTAGCCTGACCAGGTTCTCTTCGGACAGGATTTTGCGTTCGTTTTCGACGGCGGACCAGTAGTTGCGCGAGAAGCCCAGTGCGTCGGTGATGGTCTTGACGTCGACGTTCAACTGATCGCGGCGTTCGCGGAGTCGAAGAGCGAGCTCCCATGCTGCGACCACCGGAGACGGTGGTGGTGGCACTTCTTCTCCCTTCGGGTTCGGTCGCCGTCATGCACGGGCTGGTTCATGTGCATGGTTACGGTAACCACACGATACTCCGGGCAGTGTAGCCAGGCAGTGTAACCCCACCTTATCGTTCGAAGCGACCTGGCAAGCCGTCGGTCGAGCCGCATGTCGTGGTCGCAAGGGCCCGTCGAGCCTTTCGGCGCCTGGCTTCCCGGCGGTGCCGCCACAGCGATGCCGCATGTCAAAGGGGAGGAACCAGATGTCAACTCCTGGTCAATACGGGTTCGATGCCCATCCTGAACCGTCCGCCGTGGGCTGCTACGCGCTGTCGTCCGGATCGACCCCGGAGCCCGAAGCCATCATGTCGAGTGCCGCTCCACCACCGCCGGCGACACTGGGCCTCGACGTCGGCGACCCCGCGGCTCGCGACGCGGTCGGCCTGGCCGCGGCCCACTGCACGATCGTCGCGGTCGACATAGAAGGGTTCGGGCAACACCACCGCAGCAACACGAACCGGGTGCGCATCCGCCGCGGGCTCTACAAGGCGATGCAAGCGGCCTTCGAAGGCGTCGGAATCCCGTGGCTTTCATGCCACCGTGAAGACCGGGGTGACGGGATCTTGATCCTCGCCCGTGCCGAGACTCCGAAGGCCCTGTTCGTCGAACGCCTGCCTCATGCGCTCGCGCTGGAATTGGCCAGGCATAATTCGGCTCACCCGTGCGAAGAACAAATGCGTCTTCGGCTCGCCCTGCATGCCGGAGAGATCAACTATGACGAATACGGGGTCACGGGTTACTCGATAATCCATGCGTTCAGGCTCCTTGATGCGCCATCGCTCAAGGTGGCGCTCGCCGGCAGTTCGGCGATTCTGGCCATCATCGGATCCGATTGGTTCTTCACCGAAGTCATCCGGCACAGCGAGTTCAGCAATGCGGCGTCGTATTCCCCTCTGGAGGTCAAGAGCAAAGAGACGGAAACGCGAGGTTGGGTCCTTCTCGGCAGCACCTCCGCTAAATCTCACCATTCAGGAGCGGGCTTGCGATCTCCTCGTCATGGGTCCTGTTCTCGCACGGTGCGACGGGGTCCGAGGAGATAAGCCCGGTTGATCCGCGCCCATACAATGTGCGGGCGACGCGGATCGCAAGTGACCAGGGAAGCTGTCACCCGGATGATCGTACTTCGGTATCCGGTCGATCTAAAAAGATGCTCGACTTGCCGGTCGGGGAACCACCCCACGCCGGTGGCCGGACCGCCAGGCGGCACCGATCGCGTCGCGAACGCGGGTCGTGAGTGACAAGTGTCGTTCCGACGACCATGGACACTCACGACAGTGTTGACGATCGTGGTGGTGCCGAGCTCGATGATCGCCGGTCCGATCGGCGCGAAACGCCACCCGGTGGCCGCGACGTCGGGCGAGTCCATCGCCGACGGCGAACTCGACGTGATCGGCACTGTCGTCCCGTGCGGGCCGGTGACTGTCATGAAATCCTAATACCGTGCCGGGCAAGCTGTCCTCAGACCGCACAAGCACGCCACGGGGGGACATCCGATGCTCTTCCAGCTCCTCGGCCCGATCGAGGTCAACGCACCTGGTCACCCAGCACTCGAGATCAAGCCGGGCAAGCCCGCCACCGTGCTGAC
Organism: Amycolatopsis sp. NPDC058340; assembly: GCF_042723975.1. Lineage (NCBI taxonomy): Bacteria > Bacillati > Actinomycetota > Actinomycetes > Pseudonocardiales > Pseudonocardiaceae > Amycolatopsis > Amycolatopsis sp. NPDC058340. The sequence continues at coordinate 28,491 of NZ_JBHXIB010000002.1, forward strand.
CGCGCTGCTGCTTGACCGCGGCAAGTGGGTCGGCGTGGACCGGCTGATCGACGCGGCCTGGCATGGCCGAACCGCTCCGGCCTCGGCAAGGGGCAACCTGAAGTCCTACATCTGCGGACTGCGCCGCGCACTGGCGCCCGCGGCGGACAGGGCCCGGATCGAGAGCAGGCCCGGTGCGTACCGGATCGTCGTCGACGGCAACGAGACCGACGTCCACCATGTCGGCCGCAACGCCGCGGAGGGCCGCGACGCCCTCGGCGACGGCGACCACGAGCGAGCGGCCAAGCTGCTCGCCGACGCGCTGGATCTGTGGCGCGGCACGCCGTTCGAGGGCCTTCGGTCCCTGGACGCCCTCGCCGAAGTCGGCCGGCTGGAACGCCTTCACGTGCAGATACGCGAAGACCTGGCCGAAGCCAGCCACGCGCTGGGCAGGCACCTCGACGCGATCGCCCTCCTGCACGGTTTGATCGCCGAAGATCCCCTGCGCGAGCATGTTTGGGCACGGCTGGTCCTGGTGCTGAACGAAACGGGTCAGCGCAGCGAAGCGCTCGCCGCGTTCCGCCGGGCCCGCGCGATCATCGTGCGGGAACTCGGCGTCGAACCGGGAGCCGCCCTCACCGATGCCCACCGGACCGCGTTGCTGGGCCGCGAAACCGGATGCCGTGCGGCCGCCTGACCGCACCGAAGGCGAGGTGCTTCGAATGAACCGGCGGTGAACCGGTGTCCGTCATCATCGGCACGGTTCACCGCTCGTGACGGTGGTATCGGCCCAGCGGGAGACAGGTGGCGAGTTGCTCAGCGACGACATCCGGACGGCGACGTCAGCCGATGCGGTAGCCGGCTTTCGGCACCGTGGTGATCAACGGTGGCTTCAGCAGCTTCCGCCGGAGACTCGTCAGCAGGACGTCGAGAACGTTGGACGTCGGATCGGCCATCTCGTCCCAGCCCGCCCTGATGAGCCGATCACGGGAAACCGGATGGCCCGCGTTCTCCAGCAGGCAACGCAGCACGGCGAACTCCGTGCGGGTCAGGCTCAGCAGGACACCGCCGCGCCGGACCTCGTGCCTGCCGGTGTCCAGTTCGAGGTCCGCGGCCCGCAGCACCGACGGCAGCGGGACCCGGCCGCGGCGGCAGAGGCTGCGCACCCGCGCCACCATTTCCGCGATGGCGAAGGGCTTTTCGAGGTAGTCGTCGCCGCCGCGCCGCAAACCGGCGACGCGCTGATCGGGATCGCCCAGCGCGGTCAGGAACAGCACCGGGGTGGTCCAGCCGGTGCCGCGTTTCCGTTCGACGTAGTCCAGCGCGTCCCCGCTGGGGAGCATCCGGTCGAACACCACACAGTCGTAGGCGTTGACGAACAGCGCTTCGTCCGCGGGGCGGAGATCGCCGACGGCGTCGACGGCGAACCCGGCGGCACGCAGGGACGAGTGCACGGACGACCGGAGGGCTTCGTCGTCTTCGATGACCAGGATCCGCACCCGGCCAAGGTAGCCGAGCCGCCGGACGGCCGTATCCGGGTGATCGCCCGTTCCGCGGTGCCCGGGACGCTAATCTCCCACGGTGACCCCATGACCTCCCTCTTTGGTGCGAGGATCTGATGCCGATGAACGCGAGGGTGCTGGTCGTCGAGGACGACGAGGACATCCGGATGGCCGTGTCCGCCGAGTTGCGCGCCGCCTCGTTCACCGTGGACGCCGCCGGTTCGCTGGCGGCCGCGGCCGAAGCGCTCGAAGCGGCCGGAGGGCCGCACGACTGCGCGGTCTTCGACCGGATGCTGCCCGACGGCGACGCCATCGGCTTCGTCGACGAGCGCAGGCGGCGGGGCTGGGCCGTGCCGGTGCTGTTCCTGACCGCGCTGGATTCGAGCAGCGCCCGGATCGAGGGATTCGAACACGGCGGGGACGACTACCTGGTCAAACCCTTCGTGATGGCGGAGCTGCTGGCGCGTGTGATGAACCTGTGCCGTCGCCGGGACAGCAGGCCGCCGGTGTTGCGCCACGCCGACCTCGAAGTCGATTTCGCGCGCTGTGAGGTCCGGCGCGGCGGCGTGCTGCTCTCCCTGAGCAACCGCGAATTCGCGATCCTCGAATACCTCGCGACCCGCCCCGGGATGACGGTGTCGCGGGCGGACCTCGTCGAGCACTGCTGGGATCTCGAAAACGAACCCGTGGCCAACGTCGTCGACGCCGTCGTCAAACGGCTGCGCCGCAAACTGGGCGAGCCCGATCCGGTGGAGACGGTCCGCGGAGTCGGGTTCCGGCTCTCGTGACGGACACCGGCACCGAGACCTCGACCGGGCGGCTGCGACGGCTCCGCGGCCTGCTGACGCTGTTGTTCACCGCGATGAACGCGCTCGGCCTGGTGGTGCTGGCGTGGCTGCTGATCGAGGCGGACGCCGATCAAGGCAGGCAGCGGCTCGACAGCGACGTCCGCCAGGTCTCCGCGACGCTGGCCAGGCTGATCGCGGCGGACGGCGGAGCGATCGTCACCGCCTACATCGGCACCGACACCGTGAACCAGCAGTGCCCGCAGTTCGCCGTCCTGCCCGGCACCGCCCCGCATTTCGAGCCGTACCGGGGTAAGCGCGAGTGCGTCCCCGTCGACGACGGGCTGCTGAACCGGCTCGCGGCCGAGGCCACCGGCACGAACCGCTCGAAGACCGGCTACGAGCGGACGGCCGCCGGGCGGTCCGTCTATGTCGCCGCCGATCCGATCAAGGACTCCTCGGAGCAGATCGTCGGCGCCGTCGTCGTGGTGGCCGACGCCGAAGCCGTCGGCGAGCAGCACGACGAGTGGACGCTGCTGGTGATCGGCGGCTGCGTGCTCCTGGTGCTCGGGCTCGGCGCCGCCGGGTATTTCATCGCGGGCCGCGCCATGCGGCCGGCGACCGCGGCGCTGGAACAGCAGAAGTCGTTGCTGGACGGCGTTTCCCAGCTCCTCGACGGAGTCGTGCACGACCTGAAGACGCCGGTGGCCGGTTTGCGTGCGCTGGCCGAGACGGCGTCGCGGAACCCGGCGGCGCAGGCCGAGATGTTGCCGAGGACGATCCGGCTCGCCTCGATGATGGGCGACATCATCGATCTTTGGCCGCGCCGTGCCCGGGTCACCGCCGGGGTCGAGAAGCCGGCCATGGGGCCGTTGATGCTCGATCAACTGGTCGAGATCCTCGTCGAGGACATGCCGTCCGACGGTGCCCGGATCTCGGTCACGTCGGTGCCGACCCGCGTCGAGGGCGACGCGACGTTGCTGCGGCGCGCGATCGCGAACCTGATCGGGAACGCGGTGAACCACGGCCGCGTTCCCGGCGAGGAGGCCGACATCCAGGTCACCGTGCTCGACGGCAGGGTGATCATCGCCGACCGCGGTCCGGGCGTCGATCCGGATGGGGCGGCGGAACTGTTCGAACGCTTCGTCAGCGGCGGCGGATCGACCGGGATCGGTCTCGCCGTCGTCAAATGGGTCGCCGACATCCACGGCGGCACGCTGCGTATCTACAACCGTGACGAGGGCGGGGCGATCTTCGAGCTCGCTCTGCCCATGGGGACCGGTGAATAGGCCATGACACCGAACGAACGCGTTACGCTGCCGGATGTGATCCGTGCAGGTAAGGGGACCGCCGGGGCGCGCTGGCGGGCAAGGGCTCCGATCGCGTTGATCGTCGCGGGCTGTGTCGCGGTGGTCGGCATCGCGGTGGGTGGCGCTTCGAAGCCGCTGCCCGGTCTGGATCTGGTCCAGACCGGCCACTGGATCTACAACTCGGCGCTCGGCAAGGCGTTCCACATCGACGGGTCGGGCAAGCGGGCGGACGCCGAAGTGAGCGTCCCCGGCGCCGACAAGGACAGCCAGGTGGTGCAGGGTCCGACGCAGGGATACGTCGTCGGCCCTTCGAAGAACATCGAGTTCGGCAAATCGACGTTGTCGGTCGAAGGCAGCCACCCCGCGCCTGCCGCCGAACGTCCGGTGACCCTCGAAGTCCGGGGCGGGCCGTACGCCGTCTACCGCGAAGCCGGGACGGTGAGCCGCTTCGGCGACCGCGCCGTCACCGTCAAGGCCGGGGGACCGCTGGGGACCCCGGTCGCGACCCCGGACGGACGGCTTTGGCTGCACCGGGTCGACACCGGGCTGCTGTGCGAACTGGCTCCCGGTTCGGAGCGGCTGTCCTGCCCGTTCGTGGTTCCCCAGGGGCACAAGGGTTCCCTCACCGTCGTCGGCGACACGGCGATGTTCGTGGACACCACCGACGACACCGCGCGGACGGTCGCCGTCACCGGCCTCGGCGATCCGGTGAAGCTCGGCGTCGAGGTCCCGGAGACCGCGGTCGCGGCGTCGAACGACGTCGAGGGCAGGGTGGCGATCCTCGACCCGCAGGGGTCGCGACTGCATCTGGTGGACGCCGCGCCGCGGGCCAAGACCGCCCCGGTGACCGTCGGCCTTCCGCCGGGTGATTACGCGGGCGTCGCCGCCTCGCGGACCGCCGTCGCGGTGGTCGACCGCACCAGCAAGACACTGCGCACCTTCGACCGTGACGGCCGGGAGCGGGACAAGAAACCGATCCCCGGCGAGGGCGGCAGGCCCCCGGTGCGCGGCCAGGACTCCAAGGTCTACGTCGACGGGGTGGACGGTGCCCACGTGCTGGTGGTGGAGCACGACGGCGCGGTGAACGAGGTCCCGGTGACCGGCGCTCCCGATCCCGCTCAGGACCCGAAACCGGTGGCTCCGCCGCCCCAGAACCCTCCGGACACGCGGGGACCCGTCACACAGCCCCAGCCGCCGCCCGCGCCGTCCGGGAAACCGGACCGGCCCGTCTCGCCGCAGACCACGAAGAAGCCACCGCCCGTCGCGGCGAGCCCGCCGGGCGCGCCGCGGTCGGTGACGGCCACGCCGGGCAACGCCTCCGCGACCGTGCGGTGGAACGCCGCGGCCGCGAACGGCGCCGCGGTGACCGGCTACCGGGTGACCTGGTCCGGCGGCGAGCGGACGGTCGGCGGCGGCGCGCGGACGGCCTCGATCACCGGGCTGGCCAACGGTGCCTCCTATGTCTTCACCGTCGCCGCGATCAACCGCGCGGGAACGGGGCCCGGTGCCAGTTCGGCTCCGGTGACCCCGGCGGTGCCGAAGCCGCCGAGCGCCCCCGGGAACGTCGCCGCGCAACCGCAGGGCAACGGCGGCGCGCTCGTCACCTGGACACCCGCGACGGCGAACGGCTCGCCGATCACCGGCTACCGGATCTACTGGTGCCCGGACAGCGAGGGCATCGACCAGCCGCACGACCCGCCGGACTGCGGCGAGGCGAACGTCCCGGCGTCGGCGCGGCAATATGTGGCCGATTTCCTGTTGGTGGGCACCGAACTGCGGTTCTACGTCGAGGCGACGAGCGCCGCGGGCAACGGCCCGGCGGGGGACGACCCGACGACGCCCAAGGGGCGGCCGGACATCGAGGTGACGCAGCGGAACGGGATGGTGCGGCTGGTGGCCAGGACGATCACCGAGAGCGCGAACTGGAACGCCACGCTCCGCGTCGTCGTCACCGGGCCCGGCGGCTTTCGCAAGGAGCTCACGATCAAGCTCACCGGCCAGCACAACACCGGCACGGATCTCCTCCGCTATCCCGGTGCCAAGGGGGACGAGGTCACCGTCACGCTGCAACCGAAGGTCTACAGCGAGATATCGAAGACGATCACCTGGAAATGACGGGCACGAAACAGGGGGCACGATGAACCAGCCGGCCGCGACCGGGGTCTACCAGGCGGTCGCCGAGAACGTGCAGCGCGTGCTGCGCGGCAAACCGGACGTCGTCCGGCTCGCGATCGCGGCTCTGCTGTCCGAGGGCCATCTGCTGATCGAAGACGTCCCGGGCCTGGGGAAGACGACGCTGGCCCGCTGTCTCGCGCGCAGTATCGGCGGGAGCTGGAACCGGATCCAGTTCACCCCGGACCTGCTGCCCGGTGACGTGACCGGGGTGATGGTCTACCACCAGAACAACGAGAAGTTCGAGTTCCACCCCGGCGGGATCTTCGCGAACATCGTCCTCGCGGACGAGATCAACCGCGGTACGCCCAAGACCCAGTCCGCGTTGCTCGAGGTGATGTCGGAGCGGCGGGCGACGGTGGATTCGGTGCCGCACGAGGTGCCGCATCCGTTCCTGGTGGTCGCCACGCAGAACCCGATCGAGATGGAGGGCACCTATCGCCTGCCCGAAGCGCAGCTCGACCGGTTCATGATGCGGATCTCCGTCGGCTACCCCGATCACGACTCCGAGGTCCGGGTGCTCATGAGCGACTGCGCGCGGGTCAGCCCGGACGAGCTGGGCCCGGTCGTGGACCTGGAGACCCTGCGCCGTGCCATCGACCAGGTGCGGGACGCCTACCTGGATCCCGCGATCTGCTCGTACGCGGTGCGGCTGGCCGCGGCGACCCGGGAGCACGCGGCGGTCCGGTACGGGGCGAGCCCGCGCGGGAGCATCGCCCTCGTCCGTGCGGCGCAAGGGATCGCGGCCACCGACGGCCGTAACTACGTGACGCCGGACGACATCAAGTTCATCGCGAAACCGGTGCTGGCCCACCGTCTGGTGCTCACCGCCGACGCGGAGCTCAACCAGCGGTCCGCGGCCGACGTCGTCGACGAGGCGCTGGCGGCGACGCCCGCGCCCGCGATCAACGCGGTCTGAGCCGAAGACGGCGGATGAGGATGCGGCTCACCGGACGCGGTACCGGACTGCTGGTCGCCGCCGTGCTGCTGTACGGCGCGGGCGAACTGGCCGGATATCCCTTGCTGCGCGTGCTCGCGGGAGCCGCGGTGGGCGCGGTGCTCGCCGGGGTGGTGCTGGCGATCCGGCGCCCGCGGGTCGCGGTACGGCGTGACGTGTTCCCGGACCGCGTCGAACGCGGACGCCCGGCGATGGCCCGGCTGCTGGTCGGGAACCCGGGGACGCGGCGGCAGGCCGGGTTCACGGCGCGGGAGCACGGGGAACACGGCGCCGAACTGGCCGTCACGGTCCGCCCGCTGTCACCGGGCGGTGAGGCGACCTACCACTACGAACTGCCGACACGGCGGCGCGGGCGGTTCACGGTCGGGCCGCTGATCCTGGAGCGTGCCGATCCGCTCGGCCTGGTCCGCCGGCCGCTTCCGGCCGGTGACACCGCGACGCTGTGGGTCTACCCGAAGCTGCATCCCGTGCGCGCGCTCGCGACCGGGCATCCCCGCCACCACCACGACGGGCCGACCACCGACGATTCGCTGCACGGTTCGGCGGATCTGCGGGACGTGCGCGAGTACGTCGTCGGGGACGAGGTCCGTCACCTGCACTGGAAGGCCACGGCCAGGACGGGGCAGCTGATGGTCAGGGACTATGTCGATCCCGACCATCCGCGGTTCACGCTGCTGCTCGACACCCGGGCGAAGGTGTTGTCGGACAACGAATTCGAGGAGGCCGCCGAGCTGGCGGCGTCATTGGTGAACGCGGCGGCGATGGCCGGGCACCGCTGCCGCCTGCTGACCTCGACCGGCGAGGATCTGACGACCTACGGCGGCGCGCAGGCGGCGAGGAGGTTGCTGGACGTGCTGTGCGAGGTCGGCCAGGACCCGGCCGCCGACCGGCCGATGATCCCGGTTTCGTTGTCGCGCAAGGGTGTCCGTGGTGGCTGCCTGGTCGTCGTGACCGGCAGGGCCGGGCCGGACCTGCGCGGGCTCGCGGCCGTTCGGCCGCATTTCTCGTCGGTGTACGTGCTCGGGGTGGGCACGCACGGACTCGGGATGGACGGGCTCGGCGTGCACGGCGTCGAGGGCGTCCCCCGTGCGCGCAGGGTCAGTGCGGCGGACGCGGCCGAGGCGGTGAACCGGTGGAACGAGCTGGTGTCGTGACCCCGCGGATCGCGGACGTCGCCGTGCTCGCCGCGGCGGCGATCGGAGGACTGCTTTTCGCGCCGGTCTTCGGTGTGACCGCGCTGCTCCTGCCGATCGGCGCGGTGGTGCTGGTGATCTACGGCGTCTCCGAACTCGGCAGGCGGTTCCCGAAAACGGTGCCGTGGCGGCCGGTGATCGCCGTACTGGCGGGCCTGCTCGCGGTGATCGAGACGGCGCTGCCGGGAACGACGGCGGCGGGGATCCCGACGGGGGAGACCTTCACGGTGCTCGCCGCCGGAGCCGTCGACGGCTGGCAGCTGACCCTGCGGACGACCTGGCCCGCCCGGCCGGAACCGGAACTGATCTCGTTCGTTCCGCTGGCCGTCCTGGTCGCCGCCGTACTGGGGATCGAACTGCTGCACCGGTTGCGACGACCACTGATCGCCCTCGTGCCGGGGCTGCTCGTCCTGGTGCTGAGCCAGGCCTACGTCGCGGTGACCGGTGCCGCCGCCGTGGCCACGGGCCTCGGTTACGCGGTCATCGCCGGACTCTTGCTGGTCGGCGGCGGGGGGACCGCGTTGCCCCGGCTGCTGAAGCTGGTCATGCCCGCCGTGGTGCTCGGCGTCGTCGGCGCGCTCGCGCTGGCCGTCGCCGATCCGCTCGCGCGACCCGCGTACTCCTTGAAGGACGACGAATCCGTCCCGCTCGCCGAAGAGTCCGTCGCGAGCCCGCTGTCCGAGATCGCCTACCGGACCAAGAATCCGTCGCCGCAGGTGTTCCGCTACACCGGGGACACCCCGGCCTCCCGGCGCTGGCCGCTGGCCGTATTGGACGAGTTCGACGGCTCGAACTGGCTGCCCGGTGGGGGTTTCCGCCGCCTGGGCGCGGAAATCCCGCCCCGTACGGGAGAAGACATCCCGGCCGCGAGGCGCCAGGCCACGATCGAGATGACGGCTCCGTCCGGACCGTGGCTCCCCGGCCAGACGTCGCCCGCGTCGGTCACCGGTGTCGACGCGCTCGTCGACGAGACACGCGGAACCCTCGTCGCCACGGAAACGCCGCCGCGATCCCGCTACACCCTCGGCTGGTGGGAGCCCCAGGTCGGCCCGGATGACCTGATGGGCGCCGGAACGGATCCCGCGCTCCCGGGTGGTCTCGGTGGTCTCGGCACGGTACCCCCGGAGATCGGCGACCTCGCCGACCGGGCGCTGCCGCCCGATCTGCGGCCGTCGTTCCAGACCGCCGTCGCGCTGGAGCGGTACCTCGCCGGAAACTACCGGCTCGCCACGGGCGACGATCTGCCGACTGGACACGGCTGGCCACAGCTGCGCCGGTTCCTGATCGACGGTGACAAACGGGGCACGAGCGAGCAGTTCGCCGCCGCGTACGTGGTGTTGGCCCGGCTGAAGGGAATCCCGGCCCGGCTCGTCGTCGGCTATCGCGCGCCGGACCGGGCCGAAGCCGACGGCGCGCACGTCGTCCGCAACGCCGACATCATCGCGTGGCCGGAGGTCGCGGTGGCCAAGGTCGGCTGGGTTCCGCTCGACCCGTCCGGCACCGCCGAGCAGAGCGGATCCGGGGCCGCGAAAGGGATCGCCGCCGCGGTGGCGGAGGTGCGGACCCAGCTGCCGCCGGTACAGAAACTGGAGAACCCGCCGCTGCCGCCCGGAGAGTCCGAAGAGGACACCGCTTCGGGCGCGGGGGACTGGCGGACGCCGGCGATCATCGCCGGCGTCGCGCTCGGTGTCCTGCTGGTGCTCTGGGGCGCGGGCGTTCCCGGGGTGACCGCGTTCCGCGCCTGGCGGCGACGTCGCAAGGAAGGCCGGGCGGCCGTGATCGGTGCCTGGGCCGAGGCCAGGGACCGGCTGCGGGCGCACGGTCTCCGGGTGACCGCCGGGATGACCGTACGGGATCTGGCCGCCACCGCGGGCGTCCTCGGCGATCAGTCCACAGTGGAGGGACTGCACTCGCTGGCGAGATCAGTCGACGCCGCGCTGTGGTCCGGAACCGCTCCGGAGGTCGCCAACGAGGCGTGGGCCGCGGTGCGGACCGTCCGAAAAGGACTCCGGCGGCGGTCTTGGACGGCGAGGCTGCGCGCGGCGGTCAACGCCCGCGTCCTGTTCCCGCCGCGCGAAACCACCGGGAGAGGCACGTTGCGAAAGCCACTTTCGCAACGTTGAAGGTTGCGAAAGTGGCTTTCGCAACCTCAGGACCGGCCTCGGCTCAGCGCTTGCAGACGGCACCGCGGAGCGGCTGGAACTCGCTCTCGTAGGTGCCCCGCGGGCTGCTGCCCTGGATCTGGAAGCAATACCGCAGGCCCGGCCGGACGTCGACCCGGCGCTGCCTGGTCCGCTGCGTCAAGATCACCTGAGGCTCCGCCCGGCCCTCCTCGGCGAGGATGATCGCGAAGTCCAGTTCGGCGTTCGACGTCCACGAAAGTTCGACATAGGTTTCGTGATCGACGGGAGGGGCCAGGTCGATCGCGACCCCGCTCGACGAGGGAGCGGCCGTTGTCGGCGCCACCGGAGGGGGCTCCCCGCCGCCGGACAGGAGCCAGGGCACGGCGACGGCGCCGCAGATCCCGGCCAGGACCGCGGCCGCGATGACGTAGTTCCGCTTCGAGGCAGCGGTTTCCGGCGGCGGCCGCTCCGGGCGGGACGGCTCCAGCACGAGGATCGGCTCCGCGGGCAGGTCGAGCGGGATACCGGTTCGGGCCGCCGTGAGTTTCCGGTGCAGGTGTTTCAGCCGGGCTTCCGGGTCTTCGGGTCGGCTATCGGGGTCCTTGGCGAGCAGTTCGCCGACGAGCGCCACGAGTTCGTCCGGGACCTCCGGCCGGGTGATGGGCGCGACGGGCTCGGTGAGCACGCGGTGGATCCGGGTCCCTGGTTGTTCGCCGACCACCGTCCTGTGTGGAGGCTCGCCGGTCAGCGCGAGATACAGGACGGCGCCGAGGCCGTAGCGATCGGTCCGCTCGTCCATGGTCTGGTCGCGCACGGTCTCCGGTGCGGCGAACTCGAGACCGTGTAGCGGGTCACGAGGAAACCGTCGCCGGAGCGCCACCCCGAAGTCGGCGACGACGGGCTCGCCGGTGCGCCGGATCAGGACGTTCCCCGGCGACACCGAACCGTGCACCACACCCGACCGGTGCGCGGCCGCGAGTGCCCGGGCGACCGTTTCACCGATCAGCAGCGCGTCCTGGACCGGCAGAGGTTCGGTCAAGGTGGCGAGGGACCTGTCACAGCGCGGCATTCGCAACGCCGTCCGGCCGTCGGCGAGCTTGCCGATCTCCTCCACCGGGAGGATCGACGCGATACCGGAGAGCGCGGCCTGTTCCCGGTCCAGTGCCGCCCGGGTCTCCCGGTCCAGCGAACCCGGGTACACCTTGAGCACCGTATCGCCGGGGCCGGGCACGATGGTGCTCATAGGACGGCCGGATCCCCTCTCCACCGTGGACCCCTCCACGGTACAACAGGGCCCGGCTCACTTCCGGCAGACCGCGCCCCGGATGGGACGCGGCGCGCTCTCCCGCACGTCGCCGCCGTCGGTGATCTGGATCAGGAAGCAGTACTTCCGGCCAGGGGCGACGGGGACTTTCATCGTCCGCTGCCGCCGGACGATCGTGGTCTTGGCCTCACCGGTGCCGTCCGCGACGACGACGGCCGAGTCGAACCCCTCCGGTGCCCGCCAGGTCAGCTCGACCATCGAGCCGTGGTCGATCGGCGCGTCCAGTTCCACCCGCGGCGCGGGTTTCGGACTGGTGCTCGTCTTCGCCGGGCTCGGCTGTGCCTCGGCCCGCGGTGCCGGTTCGGGCGAACCAGGGACGAGTAACCAGGCAACGGCCGCGAGCACGGTCGCCGCACCGATGGTGAACACCGGCCAAGCGGACCTCTTGCGGGGTGCGGGTGCCGACACCGGTTCCGGCCCGATGGTCAGGAGAGGGAATCCTTGGAGCCCGCCCGACACCACGACAGGCGGTTCTTCGTCCATAGTGGACTGTTCAGGCGTCAGCGCGGAGAGGATCTCTTCGGCCACGGCCGGCCCGGCCGGTCGGGAATCCGGGTCTTCGGTGAGGAGGTTCTCGATGAGGGCGAGGAGGTCGATCGGCGCGTCCACCCGGTGCAGTTCCGGCCGGTCCGGCCCGGGCGGCAGACCGGTCAGCGCGAAGTGGAGCACGGCGCCGAGCCCGTAGAGGTCCGCGCCTTCACCGTGGGGGCCTTCCGGGGCGAGGAAGTCGCTCCCGTGGTCCGGATCGCGGACGAACACCGGCCGCAGGGTGCGTTCGAAGTCGTTGATCACGGGTTCACCCGACGCGCGGAACAACACGTTGGCGGGGGTGAGCCTGCCGTGGAAGATCCCGGCTTCATGCGCTCTCGCGAGCGTCGACGCGATCGCGGAGCCGAGGACGAGCGTGTCCGCGACCGGCAGCGGGCCGGTGTCCTCGACCAGATCGAGCAGTGACCGGACGCAGAGTTCACCGCGGAGCGCGCACCGGCCGTCGGGCAGTTCCTCGATGGCTTCGGGCACCAGGACCTGGCCGTCCAGCGCGGAAAGCCGCTCCAGTTCGCGTTCCAGCCGGAGGCGGGTGCGCTGGTACAGCCTGCCGGGAAACACCTTGACCGCGACGTCGCCTTCGTCCGTCGGCACGGCGAAGACGGCACCGGCCGATCCGCTGCCGAGCGCTTCCCCGTCCTCCGGTCGCATGACCGCAGAGTAGTGCGGGAAACGCGATCACGGGAGTGCGGATGAACCGCCGATGTACCGGGATTGAACCGTCGCGCGCCACGCTGCTTCTCAGCAGCGACGCCACGGAACAGCGAGGTGGGACGGATGAAGCAGAAGAACAATCTCCGGCGGGCGGCCGTCTACGGCGTCGCCGGTCTCGCCACCGCGGCCATCGGTGCCTCCACCGCGAACGCGATGGTGGACGACCGGCCCGACGAGAAACCGGTGCAGGACACCGCGCAGGCGGCCAGACCGCAGCAGGTCCAGGTGCCGACGCCTGCCCCGGCCCCGCCGAAGCAGGCGGTGCCCCGGCCCGAACCCCAGCCGCGAGCCGAACCGGCCGCGCCGCGGAAGGTGACTCCTCCTCCGGCGTCGGTGACGGCCCCGGTCGTGCCGGCCAAGGTGCCCGTGGCCGCCCCGGTCGTCAAGCAGGCCGTTCCGGTGCAGCGCACGGTGAAGGTCGCGCAGACGGTCAAGAAGGTGACCCACCGGGTTCCGGTGGTGAAGAAGGCGGCGGTCGTCAAACCGCGCGTGGTGAAGACGGCCGCGCCGAAACTGTCGAGCGTTCCCCCGGAGAAGAAGTTCGTCGTTCGCGCCGCGATCGCCGAGAAGGCTCCGCGCACGATCCGCGAACAGCTGCAGGACAAGGCGAAAGCCGTCGACACCGCGAACGAAGCGGTGGAGCGGGCGAACAAGGCACTGGACAAGGCCAAGGACGACCTGAAAAAGGCCAAGGGTGAGCTGAAAAAGCTCCGGGAGAGCGTGAAGAAACCGAAGGACGACGACAAGCCGGTCAAGATCATGACCGGTGACCGGGATTGAGCGCCATGACCACGACCCTCGCCGAACGACCGGCACTTTCCCTGTGGGCGGCCTTCCGGAAGTTTTCCGTCCCCCTCGCCCCGCGGCCCCGATATCTGGTGATCCCGCGGGAAGCGTGGCTGGACCAGCGACCGTCCATTCCGGACACCGAAGACGACGAACAAGCCGAGTACGACTATTACCTCGAGCACGAAGAAAAGCCGCTCAGCAAGAGCGCGGTCACCGGCTTCGGCGGCGGGACCGCGTCACTGGTCTTCGGGGTGACCACCGGACTGGTCATCGCCACCCCCGTCGGTATCGCCGTCGGGGTGGCCGCCGGGATCTTCGGTGGCCTGATGGGCCGCTCCCTGGCCGAGGAGTTCTACGAACGCCGTCACGAAGACGAAACCCAGCTGTGAACGTCACGGCAGGCAACAGGAAATCGAGGTATCCCATGAACATCAAGCGTGTAGGCGTGCTCGGCGTCGCGGGCCTGACGACCGCCGCCGTCGGCGCGTGGACCTTCGGTGCCTTCGACGGCACGGACGAAGCGACCGCGTCCGCCGCCCCGGCCGCGGCCACCGCACCGAAACCGGTCGCCGCCCCGCAACAGCCGTCCGCCCCGGTCAACCCGCTCGTCCAGCAGGCCGCGCCGCACGCCGCGATCCCCGCGGCGCCGGCCGCGAAACCGGCTCCGGTCAAGAAGGTGGCCAAGATCAAGCCCGCGGCGACGGTGAAGAAGGTGCAGCGCCAGAAGACACGGACCGTCGTGGTCAAGGCGCCGGTCGCCAAGGGCAGCCCTGAACCGCGGCTCGTCCAGCTCCCGCCCCGGGTGATCGTCGTCGAGAAACCCGCCCCCGTCGTGAAGGACAGCTCGAAGAAGATCATCGAGTCGGTCGCGAAGGCCGATGGCTCGGTGGACAAGGCCAAGAAACTCATCGACCAGGCGGGGGACGAGGTCAAGAAGGCCAAGGGGGAGCTCGACAAGGTGAAGAGTGAGCTGAAGAAGCTCAAGTCCGGCAAGCACCAGAGCTCGGCGGAGAAAGCCAAGGACCGCAAGGAGAAGCAGGCGAAGCCGGTGCCTGGCAAGCGAACCGGCAGCGGGCACGTTTCGGTGGACAGCAAGGGCCTGAAGCCCGGCCAGTCCCGCACGGTCACCACGTCCAGCCCGGACGGCAAGTCCTGGTCGAGTGCCACGGTCACGGTCAAGTAGCGTCAGGCTCGTGGGTGGAGATCGGGGCTACGACCCGGATCTCCACCCACGGCCGGGCTCGGCCGTCCCCGGCGGCAGGGTGATCTCGGGTGACGTGACGATCAGCCCGGTGCGGTGACGATCGGTCCCAGCGGGCTGGGCAGCGCCGCCAGGTCGCGCAGCCGCCGGGGCGGGAAGTCGGTCCACTTGTCGCTGGGGTCGCGGGTGGCGTGCAGATGGCGGTCGAGGAAACGCTGCCAGCGGCGCAGTCCGTCGACGGCGGTGGCGAGGTCGAGTTGCCCGGTTTCGATCGCGTCGGCGAACTCGTCGAGATCGAACAAACGCTGATGGCGCCCGTCGGTGGGCACCAGGACATCGGCGTAGAGATCCCGGACGGTGATCGACTTCTCCGCGATCGAGACGTGCACGAGGTCTACGTACCAGGTGGTCGGCCCGGATTCGACGCGGTCGATTCCGGCGGTGGAACGCCAGGCGGGCATCGACATGCTCACCCCGAGGTCGAGCAACACGAACACGCGTTCCAGTAGCGTACCTCCAGGCCAGGGAACGAAGCTGTCCGGCAATCGGAACTCGTAAGCGAGGGTGTCGCCCTGGCGGATGCCGGGCAGTGGCCCGAACAACGGTTCCGGATCGCCATGGGCGCCTCGCCATACTTCGACCTTTTCCATGAACCATTCGTACCCGACACGACGGAAGAGTCGTTTCATTCCACCGGCGGAGGCGGCGCGTCGTCACCTTTCCCCGGATGGGCGCCGTTTCCCGGCGAGCAGGCTCCGGCGCTTCCCGCCCTGGTCTCGTGCACCGTTGCCGTCCGCGATCTGGCCGCGGTGGAGAAGCTGGTGCGGAACAACGGGATTCCACTGGTGCGGGCGTCGTCCGGAGATGTCTTCGTGCCGGCCGCGGCCGCGCTCGGCACCGCGATCGCCTTCCGGCAAGCGGAAGAGCCCGTCGTCGGAAAGGCCGCGAACTGAACTCGCCGACCCTGAGAAGCTGATCTACGGTGAACGCGCTTCGCAATGGCTCCATCGCCGCGCCCGTGGCGCCGGCCCGCAGGCCGCCTCAGCGGCGGCTGATCACCTTGCCCATCAGCTGGAACGCTTGCCTGAACGTGATCCTCGGCAGATACGCCTTGGCGATGGCGTTGCCGACGCTCGGCAACGCCGCCGCCCGCGGGTAGGCCATGTACAGCGGGAGGTACGTGGGCTGGAATTTGGCCTTGAAGGCCAGCAGCGACCGGAATCCGTAGACGGGTTCCAGCGTCTTGCCGACGACGTCGAGCATTCGTTGCAGGAGCACGGTCCGCTCGCCTCGGTCGAGCCGCGCGAGCGGTGCGCCCGACAGGCTCAGGTACTCGGAGCCTTCGTCGCGACAGCGGACGACCATGGACGCGATCAGGAATTCCATCACCCCGGGGAACGCGTCCGGCCCACGGCGCATGAAGTCCAGTGTCCAGGCCACGACCCGGCCTTCGTCGCGGACCGGAAGCCAGCTCGTGACGCCGTGGACACGCCGCTCGTCGTCGACCGCGACAAGACAACGGACGTCGGAGTCGGCGAGCTCGTCAAGCCCGCCGAGGGTGAACCTCATTTCCGGCAGTCCCTTGTCGGCCAGCCAATCCCGGGACAAGGCCTTGATCTGACCGGACATCCACGGCGGGGCGTCCGCATAGGACAGCCACTCGGCGGTGACCCCGGACTTCTTCGCCTTGTTCATCGCGGTGCGGATGTCCTGCCACTTCTTTCCCTTGAATTCCAGTCCTTTCAGCGGGACGACGGTCTCTTCGGCGACCTGAACCGAATTCCACGACGGCAGGTCTCGCCTGAGGTCGTCGGTGATGCTGTAGAAACACGGTGTCCACCCGTTGCGGACGCAGAATCGGGAGAACTCCTGTGCGGCGGCACCGCGCGCGGCCGGTGCGCCGACCGGCTCGCCCGTGGTGAGCGCGACGGAGGAGATGACGCGGTAGGCGATGACGGCCTGGCCGTCCGGAGCGAACCAGTAGTCGTTGCCCGGCCAGGTGATCATATGGGCCATCGAAGTGCCGCCGTGGGACTCGAGCAGTTCGCGGGCGCGGGCGCGGTCGGCCGCGCGTCGTTCGACGATGGCCTTCCTGAACGTGATCAGCCCGCCGGTGAGCACGACGAGCCAGAAGATCACGCCGATCCACTGGTGCAGCATCGTCGCGAGCCTGCCGTTGGGCAGCACCGCCGTTTCGATGGCGCCGAGGTAACCGGGCGGGGCGAACCGGGTCGGGAGGTCGGCGAGGATTCCGCCGATCGTCGCCGTCGGTTCGAACCGGTCGCGAAGCAGATAAGCGCCCCAGACGTAGACGACCGCACAGATCAGCAGCGCCTTGGAGGCGAGACCGGCGAATCTGCGGTAGGTGCCCCGTGGTGCCGAAACGTCGAACTTCGCCCTGGTCACCACCAGCAGTACGAGGATGGCGACCGGCTGCACCAGCGGGGCGAGTGTCTGCACCCAGTCCGCTGTGGACCGGGGCGACGGCTCGTCGGTGTAGGAAGTCAACAGGACGGCGCCCAGGCCGACGAGTACGACGTTCAAGGCCATCGTGGCCCACCAGGCGAATTTCCTGCCCCTGCGCAAGCCTTCGGCCAGAACCAGCAGCAGAACCACCGGGACGATCGACATGAGGGCGGAGCCGAGCCCGCTCATCCGGACCTCGGCGCGCAGCCTGCGGCACTCCACCAGCGCGCCGGGA
This sequence comes from Amycolatopsis sp. NPDC058340, assembly GCF_042723975.1. Lineage (NCBI taxonomy): Bacteria > Bacillati > Actinomycetota > Actinomycetes > Pseudonocardiales > Pseudonocardiaceae > Amycolatopsis > Amycolatopsis sp. NPDC058340. The sequence continues at coordinate 45,788 of NZ_JBHXIB010000002.1, forward strand.
TCGGCGCAAGTGGAATCCACGAAGGCGAGATCCGGTTGCGATCCGACCAAGAGGTACTGGAGCACCGAGAGGGGACCGCTCGCGGTCTGCGACACCGCGGCGACCAGCGGACCGACCGCCGACGCCGCAACAGCCAAGGCCACCAGGAGGCGGGCCTCACCCCTGGAGGGCGGTGACGGTTCCTCCAAGCGCTTGCGCTCGATCGGCATGCCGAGCGTAAGCCCGATCAGAGCCGCGAAGACCTGTGACAGCTGAATCAAGGACCCGACGTACAAGGCCGGCATGATCACGGCCAGCAGGAGGATCAGGCGCAGGCGCCTCCGCCAGACGGTGGACAGCGCCGACGTCGCGGCGACGGCGACCCCGATGGCGCCGGCGGACGGGCCGACTTCGACCGCCGACAGCAGATCGGCGGACCACCATTCGTCGGCGCCCGACCCGATGACGATCACCGCTGTCGCCGTAGTTCCCAGCAGCTGCGTGAGCAAAAAGATCGACACGGTCCGCACGGTCGACAAGTGCCGTTCGGCGAAGCCGCACAAGACCGCGACGAGAATGGTGTTCCCGACGTACTGGGCGAGTCCGCCGGACCAGAACGTCGAGGTGAACGGCGTCCACCACTGACCTCGCAGCCATTGGTCGAAGCCGAACCCGACCTTGTCCAGCATGGCGCCGGACGGGCCGGACCACAGGCTCCCGGTGGCCGGCCCGATCAGCCAAGGCAACACCACCATCGTGGAGGTGAAAGGAACGCCCAGTGGAATACGGGCGACTTTGCCGAACCATGCCTTCACTGCTTGACCAGTCCCATCCGGCCTGCCAGCCAGGCGAGTGAATCGCGCAGCCCGGCGGACCATGCTTGCCAGTTGTGCGTACCCGGCGTTTCACGCCAGGTGACCTTGATCCCGTTGCGCTGAGCGGCTTCGAAGACACGCTTCTGCTGCGGCAGGAACACCGAGTCGGACCTGCCGACAGTGAAGACGCCCGCGGATCCGGGGTAGCGGTGGGTGGTGAGCAGGTCGACCGGGTTGAACCGGCGGAACGCCTGCTCGTCCCCGCCGAAGGCCTCGTCGATGGTTCTGGCCCGCGAGCCGAGGGTCGGTTCGTCCTGGCCGGAGATGTCCACGAAGGTGGGAAACACCATCGGCCTGCGCAAGGCCAGTTGGAGTGCGCACGTTCCACCATAGGAATAGCCCGCTACCGCCCATTTCGTGCTGTCCGGGTCGACTTGGAGGGTTTTCTTGATCCAGCCGGGGACATCCCCGGTCAAGTAGGTCTCGCTGCGGCCGAGACGCGAATCGACGCAGAGCGGGTTCGCGAAGCCGCTGCCGGTGGCGTCCGGCATCACGACGACCGGAGCGAGTCCCTTGTGTGCCGCGGCGAACCGGTCCATCATCGTCGCGACCTGACCGCCGTCGATCCAGTCACGCGGCCCGCCGGGCTGACCGTGGAGCAGGACGAGCACCGGCAGCAGGGGGCGAGGCGAGGCCCGGTAGGCGGGCGGCAGATAGAGATACGCGTTCCGGGTCACCGGAAAGTGTGATGCCGCCGCGGGAATGGAGACCTGGGTGACCACACCGTTCTTCGGCATCGTGGAAGGCGGCTGCCAGCCGTCGAGCAGCGCCCGCCCCGGTGCCCGCGGAAGGGACGGCCCGGACACCGAGTGCAGGCTCGTGAAGGGGATCTCGTTGGCAGGCGGCAGTTCTAGGGCCGCCCGCAGGCTGGGGAACTGTCCGTAGTGCGCGTTGATGTTCGCTCCGGCGGCCAGCACCACCGCCAGGCAGGCGAGAACGCTGACACCGCGCCGCGGCCATCCGCTTCGCCGTTGCCACCCGATGGCCAGCCCGAACCCGAACAGCGCGACGCCGATCCACGCGACGACGCCGCGTGGCACCGGGTCGGGAAAGGGCTTCCACAGGACGTCGACGACCAGCCAGAGCAGGAACAGGATCACCGAGCACGTGGCCGCGACGATCGGTACCGTCCGCGACCACCACCGGCGATCCCGCCGGAACAGCAGCACGGCACCGGCGACCAGACCGGCCACGGTGACGACGGCCGGTACGGCCCCGCGCACCAGGTCCCAGTCCAGCACAGTGAATACTCCCGTTCGATCGTTCGCCGGTGGCGGGCGAAGCCTCCTCATTCACGGTAAATGCGGCATGACCTGTCCACCATGGACGGAGCCGGGAACCGGACCCACAACCGGATGGTGGGCCGGAGAGTCCAGCCGACCGGCGGGGGAGAACCAGCCACCTGACGGATGGACCGCGAGCGCGACGGTGAAGTTTCGCCTCCGTGAAGCCGAAAGCCCATAATGGCCCGGTGGATGAACGATCAGGCGCCGAGGTGACGCCCCGGCGGCGCGTCCCTTCGTGGGCGGTGGACGTGGCCTTGATCGGCCTGGCGATACTGGACGCGTGGCTCGGTCTCGAGCAGGCCGGCCTGAGTGCCAAGGCGGCGGCCGGTGTCGCGATCCTCGCACTGCTGATCCGGCGGCGGTATCCCTACGTCGGTTTCGTGCTGACTTTGCCGATGCTGGCGTTCTCGTTCTCGGTCGTCGCGGTTCTGATCGCGCTGTACAGCGTCGCGGTCGAGACCCGCGACCGGCGCCTGGTCACGTTGTGCGCGGCGGTCGTGATCCTCGGCTACGCCGTGCCCTGGCACGGCCAGATCGACGTGGAATCGGGGCGGTCGATTCTGATCGACGCGCTTTACGCGCTGTTGATGGGCGCCGCGCCCGCCGTCCTCGGTCAGCTTGTGCAGGCGCGAAGGGATTTGACGTTACGGCTCAAGGAGATCGCGGAGGCACGCGATCACGAGCGGCTGCTGATCGAACAGACGATCCTGGCCAAGGAGCGGGCTCAGCTGGCCCGTGAGATGCATGACGTCGTGTCACACCAGGTCAGTCTCATCGCGGTACAGGCCGGGGTGCTGCAGGTCGCCCCGGCCGGCCCGGACACGAAGGACGTCGCGTCCTCCATTCGACGGCTCAGCGTCGACACTCTCGATGAGCTTCGCCATATGGTGACGCTGCTGCGGGCGTCCGGGGGTGCCTCGACGGATCTCGCCCCGCAGCCGACGCTCGCCGTGCTGCCGTCGCTGATCGCCAACAGCGGTATCGAGACGACGATCGAAGGCGAGCTTCCGTCCGATGTGGACGCCGCCACACAGCGGGCGGTCTACCGCACGGTTCAGGAAGCGCTGACCAACGTGCGTAAACACGCGCCGGGGGCCACCGCCGCCGTGCACCTGTGGCACCACGAGAACGGCATGGGGGTCACGATCACCAACGGCCCGTCGACCAGGCCGACGCTGTCCCTGCCCAGCGCTCAACACGGTTTGATCGGCCTGCGGGAGCGGGCCGAGCTGCTGGACGGGACACTGGCGGCCGGGCCGACACCCGGCGGGGGATACCGGGTGCAGCTCCGCCTTCCGCCGGCTCAGGGCTGATTTCGGTCCTGGTCCCGCAACAGCCCCGCACGCTGCGCGAGGAGCGCCGCCTGGACCCGGCTGTTCACCTTGAGCTTGGTGAGGATCGCGCTGACGTGGTCCTTGATCGTGCCGACGCTGAGATGCACCCTGGCGCCGATGTCCGCATTGGACAGTCCTTCGGCGATCAGCACCAGGACGTCGCGCTCCCGGTCGGACAGCCGCGCCACACCGTCGACGGCTTTCGCGTCGGCGCCCGAATCGAGGAATCCGTCCACAACGGACCGGGTGACCTTCGGCGAAAGCACCACCCCGCCGCTCGCCAAGGTCCGCACCAGCTGCGCGAGATGCTCCGGCTCGGTGTCCTTGAGCAGGAAACCCGAGGCGCCGGAGCGGAGCGCGGTCGCGATGTACTCGTCCGAGTCGAACGTGGTCAGCATCGCCACGACAGGCGGATTGGGCAGGGCGCGCAGCTGCCGCAGGATGGTCAGGCCGTCGACGTCCGGCATCCGGATGTCGAGCAGAACGACGTCCGGCTTGTGCACCCCGATCTCGCGCACCGCCTGCGCGCCGGTCGCGGTGGCCACCACGTCGATGTCACCGGCGGCCCGCAGGATCAGCTGGAATCCCGAACGGACCAGCGCCTCGTCGTCGACCACCACTACCCGGATCACATTCCACTCCTACACACCACGCCGGACCACCGGGAAGAGAATAAGCGCCATCACCACGATCCCGCGCATCGTGTTCAGAAGTCCGGCAGATCGTCGAAACCGACGTCGTCCGGCGCGAACACGCCCTGACCGCCCGCTTCGAAACCGTCTTGCCAGGCCTGCGCCGCCGCGACACCCGCCATTCCCGCGAACAGCGAACCGAACAGCACGGCCGCCCCGGCGCCCCACGCGCCACCGATCAGCGCCGGCTTCCACCACGGCCGGTTGTACCAGCCCTCCGGCACCGAACGCCCAGCGACCTGGCCACCGGGGTAGTAGTGCGGCGTGTCGTGACCGGGCCTCGGCGATGCTTCGTACGTCGCACCCTCGACTTCGACCTTGCGATGCTCCGTGACCGCGCCCGCCCGCGCGCGCTCGGCGTCGGCCGGGAGCGCGGGACCCGGATCCAAAGCCATCGCGACTCGTGCCGCGCGGATGTAGTACAGGCCTTCCAACGCGGTCTCCTTGGCCAAACCCGCCTGTCCGATGGTCCGGGCCAGGGCCAGCTGTGAACCGGCGGCGGTGTACCGCTCCGACGCGTCCGCCAAGGCCTGCTTCGCCGCGGCGTTGGTCCCGGTCAGATGCAGCACCTGACCGGCGAGCCGCTCCACCCAGCGGCGCGCCTCGGAAAGCGCTTCGTCCAGCCGTCGTTTCTTGGCCACGGCCTGGAGACGCGTGACGAGCAGGCCGGTCCCGAAAGCGAGAGCGGCCAGGACGGCCAGAACAATCGCGAAACTCATGAAGAACACTCCGAAGTGGTGACGGGATTCGGTTGAGGGGGTCGTGAGTGGTGATGACGGTTAGAACCGTCATCACCACTCACGACCCCGGTGACTCACCGGACGAATTTCGCCGCCTTGGTGGCGAGGTGGAGCAGGTACTCCAGCGGTCCGCGGCGGAAGAAGCGCGACCAGAGCCAGGCGAAGACGGTGGCCCCGACGATGAACCAGAACAGCACCATGGCGGAGTCGTTCCCGGCGCCCTGGCCCTTTCCGAGTGCCCCGGTCTGCCCGCCCACCAGGAAGTGGCCGACGTAGAGGGTCAGCGACATGGTGCCGACGGCGATGACCGGAGCCAGCAGCCGCCGCGGCAGCCACGACAGCCTGGTCAACAGCACCGTCGCCCCCACCACCACGATGATCGCGATGCCCACACTGCCGACCAGGTCGAAGGTGGAGGAGCTGTGCGGCCTGGCCAGCAACAGCCCCCAGCCCGATCCGTCCATACCCTTCGGGCCGCCTTCGGCCATGGCCTTCGCGCCTTCGCCCAGGGATTCGACGACCGCCGAACCCGTCTTCTCGGCGCCACGGCCCCATGGCTGCTCCGCGGCTTCCCGAAGGCCGTCGATGAACCTGGTCAGCAGCCAAGGCACTCCGTAGCCGAAGGCGACGAGCGCGGCGCCGATCGCGGCCAGCCGCCGCCGCACCTCGCCGGAGCCGATGTCCATCCGTCCCAGCGCCATCCCGGCGACCACGAACGTCATCCAGGTGATGGTCGGGTAAAGCCCGCTGAGGAGAAGGTCCAGTACGCCGACCTCACTGAGCCGCTTGAGCGGGTCATAGGCGTTGACGGTCTCGGTGATCGGCCCGCTCACCAGAGCCGTCAGGCCGAACTTCGCCAGTGGAGTGACGACCGCGAGCACGGCCGCGATGATCGCGAGGGTCTTGGCCCGCAGCCGTAGCAGAGGCAGCGCCAGCAGGAAGTAGACCCCGTAGTAAGCGAGGATGACGACGGTTCCGGCGTCGGTCATCGCCAACAGGGTGCCCATCACGAACAGGATCACGGCGCGGATCACGATCCGGGCCCGGGCCTGCCGTGCCGCCAAACCGGTCTTCGGCTCCAGCCTGCCGGCGATCAGCATCAGCGAGAACCCCGCGAGGGTGGCGAAAAGCGCCGACGCCCGGCCTTCCGCCAACCCGAGCAGCCATCCGCCGAAGCCGCTCACGGCGGTCGGCGCCGGTCCGAGGTGCACGGCGTACATGCCGAATACGGCGAGCGCGCGGGCCAGGTCCACCCCGATCAGCCGCGCCGTCGACGGTCCGGCCTCCACGGAGACGGCGGGTTCGGCGAGTTCGGGCTGTGTGGAAGGCGGCGATCCCTGGGAGGACTCTGTCTGCGACATACTCAAAACGTCGCAATGCCGAGGCGCGCCGACCATCCGGCAGGTGTCGAGCGTGGCCGGCCGGTCGGCTGGAAGTCCCCGCCGGTCGGATGGCAGGGAGCCGCCGCCGGTCCGATGAAATCGGCTCGGGGATTCACCTACCGTCGCCACGGGAAATGTTCCGGAAACCGGGAGAGAATTCATGCGACGCACAGCAGTCGCCGTGGCCGTGGCAACCTGCCTCGTCGTGACGGGATGTGGAGGCCAGGCGAGCAAGTCGTCCTCCACGAGTTCGAGCAGCACATCGAAGAGCGCGGCTCCACAGGTGATGAAATTCGGCGAGGAGCGGACCGGAAAGCGCGGTGTCATTTCCGTCGGTAAACCCGCGGGCCACGAATTGCCCGCTGATCCGCAACGGCCGAAAGAACTGACACGTGGCGCGAAGTTCACCATCACCGTTCGCAATACGACCCAAAAGGCGCTGGAGGCCTCGGCCTTCACCTTCGCCGCGACCACGAACGGTGCCGCGTCGGTGAGCGTCACCGACGCGGCCAAGGGCATCGGGGACAAACTCCCCGCCGATGTCCTCCCTGGCGCGGACCGCGCCTTCGGATTCGTCGTGGCGCTACCGGCTAACCCGGCCGAGGTGACGATCAAAATCGCTTACCAGGGCGTCAATCCGCTCTACTGGACCGGCACCGCCTGACCGGTCGGCCACGGGCAGCCACCTGGCGGGGTGTTTCCGGCCGGGTCACCGATGCCGGATCTCTCCGGCTTCGCACAGGATTGAAGCAGACGAAGGGAGATCCCATGGAACACGAAGACCGGCAGCTCGTTCTCGGCCTCGCCGAACGACTTCGCCAGGCCCAGCCGGTGTACAAGGACCCGGAGGTCGCCGACCTGATCACCAGGCAGATCGCCGGACAGCCGGACGCGATGTACCTCTTGGTCGGCGCCGTCCTGATGCAGGAGGACGCCCTGCGTAACGCGAAGACACGCATCGCCGAGCTGGAGCGTTCCATGCCTTACCAAGACCCTTATGGGAATCACCGGGATCCCTATGGGGCACAGCAGGATCCGTATGGCCATCCTCCGGCGCAGTCCGGCGGCGGATTCCTCTCGGGCATGTTCGGCCGTGGCCGCGACACCGGGGAAGGCCAGCAGGGCCGCCCGGGCGGAGGAGGGTTCCTCAAGACGGCCGCCGCGGCCGCGGCGGGTGTCGCCGGTGGCGGGCTGCTGCTCGGCGGGCTCACCGGAGCCTTCGGCGGGAACGAGGCCGCCGCGGGCGAGCAACAGCACCACGGCGGCCAGGACGGCGGGATGGACCACGGCGGCGACGATCAGTGGTGATCCGCGAAGAACCACCGATGGCTGCTGTCGTCGTCCCCGCGTAGCGGCAGCCGTCGGTACAACCGGCGGCGGCTCATTCCCCGAGCTTCCGTGAGTCGCCGCCGGGCCCCTTATGAAGGCTACCGACCGAAGGAGCCGCCATGGGTGCCGCCATCCCAGTGCTCCCTCGTGAGGTCGTCGAACACGCACAGGCGACCGGGGCACTCGAATCCCCTTGGATCTGGGGGACTTTCGCGTCGCTGGCCGTCGTGGCCGCGATGCTCGCGTTCCGGTTCCGCGGCCGGACCAGAGCACGCCGGAGCGCCATCGCGGTCATGGTGTGCTGTGTCCTGCTCGTCGCGGTGACCGCCACCAACAGCTACGTCGGCTACATCCGGACGTCACGAGATCTCGCGCTTTTGCTCCAGCGTGGCGGTGGACCGCTGCGTGCGCTCGGCGAGATGATCGACGACGGATCCGCCGATTCGCGCGCCCGGCCTGCCGGTTTCGCCACCCCCGAAGGCGTTCACGCGCCGATCCTCGAACGTCTCGCGATCGCCGATCCCGCCAACGCCGTACCGGAGGGGCGGACGTACGTCCTGCTCCCACCCGGCTACCACGACCGTGCCAACGACAACCGGCGCTATCCCGTCACCTACCTCGTGCACGGCTTCCCGGCCGCTCCGGAAGACTGGCTCGGCGCCGGTGACGCGCCGGGAACCCTGCGCATGGCCTACCGGCACCGGGCGATCGCTGATGATCGTCGTGTCCGTCGACCTGACCGCGGGGCAGCCCGGACGAGATCTGGACGGTCTCGACCTCCCTGGTGGCCCCCGGCTGGAAACCTACCTGGCGCGAACGGTCGTCACCACGATCGACCGGTACTACCGGACCGTCCCCGATCGCACCCACCGGGCGCTGGGCGGCATGTCGGGTGGCGCCTTCGCCGCGTTGAACATCGGCTTGCGCCACACCGGCGAGTTCGCCGCGCTGCTGCTCACCATGCCGTACGACACCACCACCAACGACGCGTTGCTCGGCTCCGGCCCGGCACTCGTCGCCGCCAACACACCGCGGACCTACCTGCCGACCATGCCGTTCCCGGATCCCGTCGCCACCATCCTCACCGCCGGAACCGGCGCCCCAGCGGACATCGCCACCGCGAACCGCATCGCCGACGCCCTCCACGCCCGCGGGCAGGGCGCCGTGGTCCTCGCGCAGCGCGGCTACAACCACACCTGGCATACGGCCCGCGCCGCCCTTCCCTACCTGCTCGCCTTCGCGGACTCGGTGTTCAAGAACGGGCCCAGGTAGGGCAAGAACGCCCACCCGCCGCCGGGGTGGCCTTACCTTGGAGTGTTCTCGTGAATATCTTGATCATCCTGATCGTGCTGTCCGGTGCCGCCTTCTTGTGTGGCCTGCTGTACCTGCGGTTCCAGGACATCGTGTCCTTGGTGGCGACCTTGCCGGCGGTCGTGTTCCCCGGCGCGATAGTCGCGGCGTTGGCCGCGTTGTACACCGTCGCCGCCCGATACCGGAGCTGGTGGCTGCTCACGGGTTGCTGGCTGGTCACCGCCGGTACCCTCGCCTTTCCGCTGCTCGATGTGGCGCCGCAGTTCTGGCACACGGAGATGCTGCTCGGTGTCATCTACTTCACCATGACGGCGGGAGCGCCGATCCTTCTCGGCCGGTTCCTGCACAGCAGGCGCGAGCTGGCGCTGCGGCTGAACGAAGTGAAAGAGGCCAGGGAACACGAACGGCGGCTGGACGCCCAGGCGGTCCTGGCCAAGGAACGCAACCAGCTGGCCCGCGAGATGCATGACGTCGTCTCGCATCAGGTGAGCCTCATCGCGGTGCAGGCAGGCGCGATGAAGGTCAGCACCACGGACCCCGCGTCGAAGGCGGCGGCGGAGAACATCCGGCAGCTGTCGGTGAACACGCTGGACGAGCTGCGCCATATGGTGAATCTGCTGCGTGCCTCCGGGACACCGGCGACCGAGCTCACCCCTCAGCCCATGCTGACCGACCTCCACCGGCTCATCGACAACAGCGCGATCGACGCCCGGCTCGTGGGGGACGCTTCCGGGGATCTCGAACCGCCGGTGCAGCGGGCCATCTATCGCACCATCCAGGAGGCGCTGACCAACGTCCGCAAGCACGCGCCGGGCGCGCGCGTCACCATCGACCTCAGCCGGGACGACACGGATCTGACCGTCACGGTCACCAACTCCCGGCCCACCAGACCGACCCTCGCCCTGCCCAGCGCCCGCCACGGACTCGTCGGCTTGCAGGAACGGGCCGCGCTGCTGGGCGGAAGGCTGCACGCCGGATCGATGCCCGACGGTGGCTTCCGGCTCAGGCTGTGGCTCCCGCTCGCGGTGCACGGGGGACACGGCCCGAAGTGAGCTCGTCGGCTGACGTCGCGAAAGCCGCTTTCCCGACCTTCGACGTTGCGAAAGCGGCTTTCGCGACGAGTTTCACCGCTGCAGGGTCAGCACGCCCGGCCGGTAGGGCAGGAGGCCGTAGGGCGTGCCATCGGATTTGGGGTCACGACCCTGGTAGAGCATCTGCAGATTGCAGGGGTCGACGGATTTGGTCTGATCCGGGTTGGCGCGAACCAGATCGCCGTGGCTGACGTCGTTGGTCCAGGCGGCGCCACTGTTGGCTTTGCCCGCGAACGGGTTGCTTTCGGTCGCCGCCTGCGGGGTCCACGAACCGCCCAAGCCGGTCGCGGTGAACGACCGGAAGTAGCGTCCGTTCGCCCCTTGTGCCTCGACGATCATGAGGTACTGGTTCTGGCCCTGGACCTTGTAGACCTCCACCGCTTCGAACAGGTTGGCAGGCGTGTCGCTCATGATCTTCGTGTAGTTCGAGCCGAAACTCCCGGGGAAGTTTCCGATGGGCATGACGGCGCGGTAGATGTTGCCGAGGTCGTCGGCGAAGAACAGGTACATGTTCGTGTCGTCGGCGATGATGGTCTGGTCGAGAGGTGCCCCCACGGGAAGGCGGCCCGTGAACAGCGTCTGCGGCGCGGACCAGCCGTTGGGGTTGGTGGGGTCGTTCGATGTGCGGTAGGAGAAGGTCGGCCCGCCCCATTGATAGGCGAGTACCCAGATGTTCTTCGGGGCGAAATGGAACAAGGTGGGTGCGACGGCACCGATGGACAACGTGTTCTGGGTCGCGGTGGCCATGTCGGACCAGTTCGTGAAGGGGCTGAAGCTCATCGAACCCCAGCTCGTGCCGGTGTCGTGCGTGGTGCCGTAGACGAGGTGCTTGCCGTTGTGGACGACCGTGGTGAAGTCCTTGAGCGAGACCCACCCCGGCTTCGGGTTCGCCAGTGGGCCGGTCGACGTCCAGCGGTACGTCGACGGCAGTGTGCAGGCCCCGGTACCTCCGGCGACCTTGACGAGCTGCCGCTGCTGGTTGCCGCCGTTCCAGTCGCCCCACTGCACGACGCTCGCGCCGTCGGCGGTCGAGCCGCCCTGCACTTCGACCGCCTTGCCGCTGTTGCGGTTGAGCAGCCGGACGTATCCGTCGCCGGAGTCGGCGAGCCTGAATCGCTGGTTGGTGCCGCCGTTGTCCGTCCACTGCACCACGGCGGCGCCGTCGGCCGTCGAGGCCTCCCGGACGTCGGCGACCTTGCCGGAATGCCGTGCGCGCAGCCGGTAGTCTCCGCCTCCGGCGTCCAGGAAGCGGAACTGCTGGTTCGTGGCGTTCGTGCGGGTCCATTGGACGAGTCCGGCGCCTTCGGCGGCGGACGCCCCGCTGACGTCGAGCGCCTTGCCGCTGTTGCGGTTCACCAGGACGTACCAGGCTGTGGTGTCCACTGTGGCGGCAGCCGCCGGCGTGGGGGCCGCGGTGAGCAGCCCGCCGACGGACGTCACGACCACCGCGGCGGCGAGCCCCGACTTCCACCGGCGACGCCACCTGGAGGTGCGCACGGACCCGATCGACATGGCATCTTCCTTTCCTCGGTGACTGTTAGCGCTAACATGCGGGGAGATCGGCACTGAACGAGCGGTGATCGAGGGGATGGCAGCCGGATGTGGTGCGAGTGAGCGTGCCAATGGACTGTGAACGATGCCGCCTCGCGCGTCAAGGTGGTGCGGAGGTTTTCGAAATACTCCCGAAAAGGGCGTGACAGTAGAGGGCGGAGTCGCGCCAGGTCAAGCCGTTGTGCTGATCGGGCGCACGGCTCTATCGTGTCATCGAAGCGCTTCGACAATCGGATCACCGCGGATTCGGGGAGGCGCCCCGTCGTGTTCGCGCCGGTGGCCCTCGCCAGACTTTCCTGGAGGAAACCTTGATGTCCAAGCGAGTACTGGCCGCCGCGATGGTCGCCGTGCTGGCGATCGCGGGCTGCGGGTCCGGATCCGGCAGTGGCGACCCGAAGACGTTGAAGCTGTGGCACTACGAGGCGCCGGACAGTGCGATGGGGGTGGCTTGGGCCGAGGCGATCAAGCAGTTCGAAGCGAGCCACCCCGGCGTCAAGGTCGCCTTCGAGGAGAAGGGGTTCGAGCAGATCCAGAAGACCGCGCCGATGGTGCTCAATTCGGGAGACGCGCCGGATGTCTTGGAGTACAACAAGGGCAACGCCACCGCGGGGCTGCTTTCCAAGCAGGGCTTGCTGACCGACATCAGCGAAGAGGTCGCCAAACGCGGCTGGGACAAGCAGCTCACCCCGGCGCTCCAGACCACAGCCCGTTACGACGAGAACGGCGTCATGGGATCCGGCAACTGGTACGGCGTCCCGAATTACGCCGAGTACGTGAAGATCTTCTACAACAAGGACATGTTCGCGCGGCAGGGGCTCGAACCGCCAAGGACGATCGAGCAGCTGACCGCCGCCATGGACAAGTTCACCACGGCCGGGATCACCCCGCTGGCCGTCGGCGGCTCGGAGTACCCGGCGCACCAGGTCCTGTACCAGCTGGCCCTGACCAAGGCCGACCGCGGCTGGGTGGACCGCTATCAGCGCTACACCGGCAAGGTGGACTTCCACGACGCCGCGTGGACCTACGGCGCGACGACCTTCGCCGACTGGGTGAAGAAGGGGTACATCAGCAAGGATTCCGCCGGGGTCGACGCCGAGGGTATGGGCATGTCGTTCATGCAGGGCAAATACCCGATCATGATCAGCGGCAGCTGGTGGTACGGCAGGCTGGTCCAGAGCATCAAGGACTTCCAGTGGGGTTCGGTCCCGTGGCCGGGGATGACTTCGGGGTCCGCGGGCAACATGTGGGTCATCCCCAAGGGATCGAAGAACCGCGACCTCGCGCTCGACTTCATCGCGATCACGATGTCCCAGCCCATTCAGGACAAGCTGCGTGAGGCAGGCGGCGTCCCGGTGGTGAACGGTCCCACGCCACCGGCGGAGCCGAGGCTGAAGGATCTGGTGGAGGACTTCACCGCTCTGTCCACACAGGACAAGCTGGCGTTCTATCCCGACTGGCCCGCGCCCGGGTACTACGACGTCCACGTCTCGGCGACGCAGAAACTCATCACCTCGAGCGCGCAGCCGTCGCAGGTGCTCGACGAGCTCGCCAAGCCCTACGAAGAGAATCTGGCGAACGTCGGCAAATGACCAGGGGACGGGGAAACTACCTGTTCTTCCTGATCCCCGGCGCGCTGCTGCTGATCGCGGTGATCCTGGTGCCGTTCGCGATGAACATCGGCATCAGCTTCACCCAGTGGTCCGGTGCCGGTGATCCGAAGTGGACAGGGCTGGAGAACTACCGGCGGCTGTTCGCGGACGACGTCTTCTGGGCGTCGTTCCGCCACAACCTCGGGCTCGTGGTGGCGATGGCCGTCGTGCCTGCCGTGGCCGGGCTGGTGATCGCGGCCGCGCTGTTCGATTTCGTGGCCAAGCGGTTCGGGACGCGGGCGGCCGCCATCCTGCGCGCCTGTGTCTATCTGCCGCAGGTGCTGCCGATCGCGGTGGCAGGCATCGTGTGGAGCTGGCTTCTGGCGCCCGAGGGCGCGGTGAACGAAGTCCTCTCCGCCGTCGGGCTCGGCTCGCTCGCCCAGAACTGGCTGGGCGACCCGGATGTCGCGCTGTGGAGCGTGATGGGGGTGATGGTGTGGATCCAGGTCGGCTACCCGGTGGTCATTTTCATGGCCGGGATGCAGCGAGCGGATCCTTCGCTGCACGAGGCGGCGGAGCTGGACGGTGCGTCGTGGTGGGGCCGGTTCTGGCATGTGACGGTGCCCCAGCTGCGGCCCGAGGTGTTCGTGGTCCTGCTGACCTGCACCATCGCCGCGCTGAAGGTGTTCGGGCCGATCTACGTGCTGACCAGGGGCGGCCCGGGAGGGTCCACCAACGTGCCGTCGTACTACTCGTTCCAGAACTTCTTCGAGAAGACGCAGGTCGGCTACGGCGCGGCGATTGCGACCGTGCTCACGGTGCTGATCCTCGTGCTCACCACGGTGTTCCTCCGGGTCCAGAAGCGGGGTGAGCGTACGTGAAACGGCAGGTGACGCTCTGGTCGTTGATCGTGCTCGCGGTCGTGATGCTGGCGCCGTTCCTGGTCGTGGCGCTGAACGCGCTGAAATCCCCGGCCGAATACACGGCGGACGGACCGCTGTCCTTTCCGGACGGGGTGTATCTGCAAGGGCTGATCGATTTCTGGGTCCGGGTCGGGTTCGGGCAGAAACTGCTCAACAGCCTCGTGATCAGCGGTTCGGTCGCGGTGCTCGCGGTGGTGATCTCGGTGCTGAACGCGTACGCGCTGGGCATCGGCCGGGTCCGTGGCCGCACGTGGATCCTGGTCGCCTTCCTCATCGCGAACACGCTGCCGCAGGAAGCGCTGGCGTACCCGCTGTACTTCCTCGCCAACGAGACCGGCCTTTACGACACGCGGCTCGGCGTGATCATCATCTTCACGATCATCCAGGCCGCGTTCGGCACCTATCTGCTGTCCTCGACCTACGTCGGATTCCCGCACGAACTGCTCGAGGCCGCCTATCTCGACGGGGCGAACAAATGGCAGACCCTGGTGCGGGTCGTGGTGCCGATCAGCAGGCCGACGCTCGGCGTGCTGTTCGTGTTCTTCTTCATCTGGACGTGGAACGAGTTCTTCCTGCCGCTGATCCTGCTCATCTCCAACGACACCCAGACCGTCCCGGTCGCACTGGGTGTGCTGCAGGGCCAGCGGATGATGGACGCGACCATGACCAGTGCCTCGGCGTTGCTCGGGGTCATCCCGGCGATCGCCTTCTTCCTGATCTTCCAGCGGACGTTGACACGTGGCATCACGGCAGGGGCGGTCAAATGAAGTTCAGCAACGGCTATTGGCTACTGCGCGACGGGGTACAGGCGGCGCATCCGGTGGAGGTGTACGACCTCACCGCGGGGGACGGCCGGATCGTGGTGCACGCCCCGACCCATCCCGTCCGCCATCGCGGAGACCTGTTGAAGGGGCCGGTGGTGACGGTCGGGTTCTCCTCGCCGATGCCGGACGTGATCGGCGTGAGCGTCACGCATTTCGAGGGCGGGCTGCCGCGAGAACCCCGCTTCGGGCTGTCGACCGTCGACGAGGAGGCGAAAGTCTCCGAGGACGGGCACACGCTCACCGCGGGCGCGTTGTCGGCGCGGCTCCACCGAGGCGAAGGGTGGAAGGTCGACTTCGTCGCGGACGGCAAGGTGCTCACCACCAGCGGGGCCAAGGGTATGGGCTTCATGAGTCTCGACGGCGAGCATCATGTCCGTGACCAGCTGGACCTCTCGGTGGGGACCCAGGTCTACGGGCTCGGCGAGCGATTCGGGCCGCTGGTGCGCAACGGGCAGGTCGTCGACATCTGGAACGCCGACGCCGGCACGAGCAGTGAACAGGCCTACAAGAACGTCCCGTTCTATCTGACCAACGCCGGCTACGGCGTGTTCGTCGATCATCCGGGGCACGTGTCCTTCGAGGTCGCCTCCGAAGCGGTGTCGCGGGTGCAGTTCAGCGTCGTGGGCCAGTCCCTCGAGTACTTCGTCATCTACGGGCCGAGCCCGAAGGAGATCCTGCGCAAGTACACGGCGCTGACCGGCAGACCGGCGCTCCCGCCCGTGTGGTCCTTCGGGCTGTGGCTGTCGACGTCGTTCACCACCTCCTACGACGAGGAGACCGTCTCCGGGTTCGTCGACGGCATGATCGAACGCGATCTGCCGCTGAGCGTGTTCCATTTCGACTGCTTCTGGATGCGCGAATTCAACTGGTGCGACTTCGAATGGGACCCGAGGACGTTCCCGGATCCCGTCGGCATGCTGGAGCGGCTGAAAGCGCGGGACCTGCGCATCTCGGTGTGGATCAACCCGTATGTGGCGCAACGGTCACCGTTGTTCGCCGAGGGTGTCGCCGGTGGGTACCTGCTGCGGAAACCGAACGGTGACGTGTGGCAGTGGGATCTCTGGCAGCCGGGAATGGCGCTGGTCGACTTCACCAACCCCGCCGCACGCGCGTGGTACGCGTCCAAATTGGACACTCTGCTCGAACAAGGCGTGGACTGTTTCAAGACCGACTTCGGCGAGCGGGTGCCGACGGACGTCGTCTACTTCGACGGATCCGATCCCGAACGGATGCACAACTACTACACCTATCTCTACAACCAGACCGTGTTCGACGTGCTCCGCAAGCGGCGCGGGGAGGGCGAAGCCGTGGTGTTCGCGCGCTCGGCCACGACGGGGTCTCAGCAGTTCCCGGTGCATTGGGGCGGCGACTGCGAATCGACGTACGAGTCGATGGCCGAGAGCCTGCGCGGCGGCCTTTCCCTCGGCCTGTCCGGTTTCGGGTACTGGAGTCACGACATCGGCGGCTTCGAAGGCACCCCGGATCCGGCGCTGTTCAAACGCTGGATCGCCTTCGGGATGCTGTCTTCGCACAGCCGGTTGCACGGCAGTTCGTCCTACCGGGTGCCCTGGCTGTTCGACGAGGAGGCCGTCGACGTCCTGCGGGTGTTCTCCAAGCTCAAGGCACGGCTGATGCCGTACCTGTGGCATGCGGCGGCACAGGCGGCGGCCGAGGGCATACCGATGATGCGGGCGATGGCGCTGGAATTCCCCGCCGATCCGGCGTGCGCCCACCTGGAGCGGCAGTACATGCTCGGCGACTCGCTCCTGGTGGCCCCGGTGTTCTCGGACGAGGGCGAAGTGACCTACTACGTCCCGGACGGTGTCTGGACCGACTTCTTCACCGGCGAGGAGATCCAGGGGCCGCGGTGGGTGACCACCGTCTGCGACATGCTCACCGTCCCGCTGCTCGTCCGTCCCGGCACCGTCCTGCCGCTGGGCGCCGTCGACGACCGGCCGGACTACGACTACGCCGACGGTGTCACGCTGAGGCTGTACCGGCTCGAAGACGGTGCCAGGATCACCACACCCGTCGGCGGTTCGACGTTCCATACCCGCCGGGACGGCGACAGCGTCCACATCGACGTCGACTCCGCGCCCGACGGCTGGCAGGTGGCCTTTCCCTCGGGTGACGAGACGATCGTGGCGACCGGGAGCGCGTTGACGATTCGCGGCGCCGTCTCCCGGACGGACGACTCCCCGCGGACCGGCCGCGTTCGCGAGTCGTCCGTCTGATCACACGTGCCGTCCGGCCAGGCGGCAGCATGATGAGATGGCAGCCCTGGGGCCCGGCCGACTTGCGGGCTACCCCGGTGTGGAGTGGGTCGTGAGTGCCAAAGAGGGTTAGAACGATCATTGCCACTCACGACCCCTGCGGGCCACGGCGACACCGACGCGTTCGCCTTGCCCTTCGAATGGAACGACCCCAACACTCACGACCACGCTCCCCGTCCCGGCAGGTCTAGGAAGGCGCCGGACCGGTGCTGCCCCGTTCGGTCAGGCGGGGCGACAGCAGCCGGACCTCGGCCTGGCCGCCGTCGTCGAGGCGCCGCATCGCCATCTCGACGGCGAGGCTGCCGAGTTCGGCGGCGGGGATGGCGATCGACGTGAGCTGGACCGATTGCGCCTCGGCCATGTCCTCCGGGCAGACGGCCAGTACCGAGATGTCCCGGGGCACGCGCTTGCCGCGACGGTTCAGTTCGGACAGCAACGGGCCGAGGATGGCCTCGTTGTGCACCACCAGCCCGGTGACGCCGGGACGTTCGGCGAAAACGTCGTCGAGGCAGGCGCGCAGCGCGTCGTAGGAAGGCGCGCACGGGAAAGAACCGGCGCGTACCTTGCGTTTCGTGGCCGTCTGGCGGAAGCCGCGCAGGAAGCGTCCCGCGTAGCTCGTGCCTCGTTTGTAGACCGCGGGGGAGGGGCCGATCAACGCGATCTCGCGATGACCTAGGTCGGCCAGATGCGTGACGCTCGCGGAGCCGGCGGCGGTGAAGTCGAGATCGACGCAGGTCAGGTCGCCGGGATCGGAAGGAACCCCGATCAGCACCACCGGCCGGTGCAGGGATCTCAGCACCGGGAGACGTGGCTCGGAGGTCTCGACGTCCATCACGATCAGCGCGTCCGCGATGGCGGACGCGGCGACGCGGCGCAGGCCGTCCGGGCCCTCGTTCTTGGTCAGCAGGAGCACGTCGTGGTCGTAGGTGCGTGCCTCGGTGACGGTCGCCGCGACGAACTGCATGACCACCGGGACGTTCAGGTCCGTCCGCAGCGGGACGACGAGCGCGAGCACGTTGGTGCGGCTGCTGGCCAGCGCGCGGGCGCCCGCGTTCGGGTGGTAACCGAGTTCGCTGATGCTGTGCTGGACACGACGGCGGGTGTCCTCCGAGATCGAACGCCGCCCGGACAGCACGTAGGACACGGTGCTCGGGGAGACCCCGGCCGCCCTGGCGACGTCTGCGATGGTGACCATCAGCCGATGATAGTGCGAGTCGAATCGATTCGACGGGCTCAGCCCTTGCTCAGTTCGATCAACCGGGGCAACGAGTCAGTGGGCAGCGAGACACCGCGATAGGCCATGAGTTTGGCGAACTGGCGCATCGGCATCGAGGCGACCATGCGCAGCCAGTCCGCGCTGCTTTCGGTCCGATTGCCCTGGCCGGCGAGCAACTTGCCGAGCTCCGGACCCACGATCGGGTGGCCGAACCACTCTTCGACCGTCGAGTCGATCGACAGCACCGGGATGATGACGTCGCCCGCCAGCGTGATGGACGCTTCGGCGACGATATGCCTCGCGCTCCGGCCGATCTGGACGGTGTAATCGCCGGGTGAGACCACCCAACGGCTCAGCCCGATGTCGTACCAGGCGAAAGCGCGGCGATCGAGGGTGAGCTCGACCGTCCGGGTCTCGCCCGGTTCGAGGGAGATCTTGGTGAACGCGCGGAGCTCCCGTGCCGGGCTGCGCACGGGAGCGGCGCCGGTGGCGACGTAGACCTGGACGACGTGTTTACCGGCGCGGGTTCCGGAATTGGTGACGTCCACCGCGACCGTGGCGGAGTCGTCTCCCGTCACCACGACCCTCAGCCCGGTGGTCTCGAAGGTCGTGTAGGACAGGCCGTGGCCGAAGGGGTAGCGGACCGCGACCTCGGCGGTCTCGTAGTACCGATAGCCGACCATGACCCCCTCGCCGTACCGGACGTGGCCAGACTCGCCGGGGAAGTTGAGATAGCTGGGGTTGTCCTGCAAACGCAACGGGATGCTCTCGGCGAGATGCCCCGACGGGCTGGTGACCCCGAAGAGGAGATCGGCGAGCGCGCCGCCGCCTGCCTGCCCCAGTAGCCAGCCGTCGAGAATGGCGTCGACGTCGTCGTGCCAGCCCTCCAGCGACACCACGCCGCCGTGGGACAGGACGACGACGGTGCGCCTGCTCACCGCCGCGATCGCCCTGATGAGCCCCACCTGCGCCGCGGGAAGATCGATCGTGTCCCGGTCGAAACCCTCGGATTCGTCCCGTTCGCCCAGGCCCGCGAAGACCACCGCGACGTCGGCCTCCTGTGCGATTTCGACGGCCTTGTCGGCCAGGTCGCTCGCGTAGGTCACGGATTCCCCGAGTGCCCGGATCGCGTCGAGCGCGGTATCGACCCTGGTCGGATTGACGTGGGAGCTGCCACCGCCCTGGAAACGGGGGTTCGCGGCGAACTCGCCGACGACCGCCACCGCCGACCGTGCGGCCAGGGGTAGCGTGTCCCGGTCGTTCTTCAGCAGGACGGCGCAGTCGGCGGCGACCTCCTTCGCGATCCGGTGCTGCTCGTCGTAGTCGACGTCACCGCTCGCGGGGATCACCTGGTCGGTGAGAGCGAGAACGCGCCGGACACTCCTGTCGACGACGGATTCGTCCAGTTCACCGCTCCGGACGGCCGCCACGATCTCGGCGTCGCCACTGCCGCCGGTGCCCGGCATCTCGAGGTCCAGCCCGGCCGCGAGCGCGGCCACCCGGTCGTTCACCGCGCCCCAGTCCGAGACGACGGCACCGTCGAAACCCCATTCGTCGCGCAGGACACCGGTGAGCAGACGGTGGTTCTGGGCGGCGTAGACGCCGTTGACCCGGTTGTAGGAACACATCACCGTCGCCGAGTGCGCTTCGGTCACGACACGTTCGAACGCCGGGAAGTAGATCTCGCGCAGGGTCCGTTCGTCGACCTCCACGCTGACCCGCATCCGGTCGGTCTCCTGGTTGTTGGCCGCGAAATGCTTCACCGACGCGCCGACGCCCTCGGCCTGCATGGCCCGCACGTAGGCGGCGGCGAGCACCCCGCTCAGCAACGGGTCCTCGGAGTAGTACTCGAAATTGCGGCCGCACAACGGGGAGCGCTTGATGTTCACCCCCGGGCCGAGCACCACCGAGACCCCGGCCGCGCGGGCTTCCCTGCCGATGGCCGCGCCGATCCGCGCGGCGACCTCGGTGTCCCAGCTGGAACCCACCGCGACCGACGGCGGGAAACAGGTGGCGGACACGCTGTCGTGCACGCCGAGATTGTCGGCCTCGCTGTCCTGTCGTCGCAGGCCGTGCGGGCCGTCGGAGAGCAGGATCGAGGGGATCCCGGCGGCTTCGATCGCCTCGGTGTGCCAGAAGTCCCGGCCGGACAGCAGCGACGCCTTCTGGTCGAGGGTGAGGCCGGTGGGTTCGTGCTGAGAGGTCAACGGGATTCCTTCCGGCGGGAAACTGTCCACTGTGCCCGAGAATGCCAGACGGATCCCATGGTGGCACGGCGCGGAAGCCCCGAGAGAAGCCATTGTCTCCCTCTGCTTGGTCCGCTAACATCGCTGCGACAGCGGTATCGAATCGCTTCGACACTCGGTCTTCTCGTTCGATCCGACTGCGTCGGATACTGCACACGAATGCCCCGGACACCTCCACGAAGTTCATCGAAGCGCTTCGATAAGTGACGGAGTTCCCATGCGCAGAGCAGCTTTCTCCCTCCGCTTCCGCCGGACGGGTATGTTCGCCACCACGGTCGCCCTGCTGCTGGGACTCGCTTCCCCGGCGGTCGCGGACGAGCCGGACGACCACCCGTTCCGTGATCCCGGCCTTCCGCTGGCGGCGAGGGTGGACGATCTGGTCCGGCGGCTGACCCTTGCCGAGAAAGTCTCGTTGCTGCACCAGTTCCAGCCGGCGATACCGCGACTGGGGATACCCGAGTTCAAAACGGGCACCGAAGCGCTCCACGGCCTCGGCTGGACGACGGAGCGGACGAACGGCACCGTCGTGACCGCGAACGCCACGGTCTTCCCGCAGGCGATCGGGCTGGCTTCCACCTGGAATCCGGCGTTGATCGAACGGGTCGGATCGGTCGTCGGTGACGAGGCGCGGGGTTACCACTCGCAGGACCCCGGTTTCTGGGGTCTCCAATTGTGGGCGCCGGTGGTGAACCTGCTGCGTGACCCGCGGTGGGGACGCAACGAGGAAGGGTACTCCGAAGATCCCTTGCTGACCGGGGCGATTTCGACGGCGTACGGAAAGGGAATGGTCGGCGGGCATCCCCATTACCTCAAGACCGCTCCGGTACTGAAGCACTACTTGGCCAACAACAACGAGGTCGACCGCACGACGACGTCGTCCAACCTGCGTCCACGGGTCCTGCGGGAATACGACGAGCAGGCGTTCAAAGCGGCGATCGCGGCCGCCGCGGCGACCGGCGTGATGAGCTCGTACAACCTCGTCAACGGACGGCCGGCGACGGTCAATCCCGATCTCGACGAGGTGGTGCGCTCCTGGACCGGCAAGACGCTCTACAACGTCAGTGACGCCGCCGGCCCGCACAACCTGAACGGCTCACAGAAGTACTTCGGCACCAGCGAGGAGGCGTTCGCGGCCGCGCTCAAAGCCGGTCTCGACGGTTTCACCGTCGACAACCAGGACCCCGCGAACACCATCAGGATCGTCACCTCCGCGCTGGCCAAGGGGTTGCTCGCCGAAGCCGACATCGACAAGGCGGTCAAGCACGTCCTGAGCGTCCGCTTCCGGCTCGGCGAGTTCGACCCGGACGGCGGCCCGTACGCCAAGATCGGCAAGGACGTGGTCAACAGCCCGGCGCACCGGCGCCTCGCCCGTGAGGCGGCGGGCGAGGCCATGGTGCTGCTGAAGAACGATCGCGGCACCCTGCCGCTGGATCCGAAGCGGAGCGTCGCGGTCATCGGGCCGCTGGAGAAGACCCTGTACACCGACTGGTACTCCGGCGGACTGCCGTACAAGGTGACCCCGGTGGACGGGATCCGCGCGCGGCTCGGCGCTGGGGCGCGGGTCACCGACACCGAGGCCGTGGACAGGATCGCCTTGCGCGACGCGGTCACCGGCAAGTACCTCAGTGGCGGCGCGGGCGAGACGGGCACGGTGCTCAAAACCGGTCCCACCAGCGCCGGCGCCACGGAACAGTTCGACGTCTTCGGCTGGGGCGACGGCGTGCTGACCTTGCGCGGCGTGGCCAACGGCAAGTACGTCGAGCGGCAGAACCTCGCGGACGCCACCAGCCGGTTCGTCAACCAGGCACCACAGCCGCGGGACTGGTTCGTCCACCAGCAGTTCAAGCTGGAGGACGCGGGGGACGGCACGGTCGTGATCAGGTACGCCGGTTACGAAACCCCGAACGACTGGGACGGTCCGAACAGCTATCTCACCGTCGCCGCCGACGGCACGCTCACCTTGGGCTCGCCGAACGCGGCCGGGGCGGCCAAGTTCCGCAAGGAACGGGTCACCTCGGGGATCGACAGTGCGGTGAAGGCGGCGCGTTCGGCCGAAACGGCGGTCGTGGTGGTGGGCAGCATGCCGTTCATCAACGGCAGGGAAGACCATGACCGCACCACGATGGCACTGGCGGAGAGCCAGAGCGAGTTGATCAAGGCCGTGCGCGAGGCGAACCCGAACACCGTCGTGGTGGTCGAGAACAGTTATCCCACGACCCTGGGCTGGGAGCAGGAGAACGTCCCGGCGATCCTGTGGACCTCACACGCCGGCCAGGAGACCGGCAACGCACTGGCCGACGTGCTGTACGGCGACGTGAACCCCGCGGGCCGCCTCACCCAGACCTGGTACCGCTCGGACGCCGACCTCCCGGACATCCTCGACTACGACATCATGAAACGCGGCAGCACTTACCAGTACTTCGCCGGTGACCCGCTCTACGCCTTCGGGCACGGCCTGTCCTACACCGATTTCCGCTACAGCGACCTGCGCCTCGGCAAACCGGGTCCACAAGGGACGTTCGACGCGACGGTGAAGGTGACCAACACCGGCGAACGCGCCGGTGACGAAGTCGTGCAGCTCTACACCCACCAGGTCGTCTCCCGTGACAGGCAGCCGAATCGGCAGCTCCGTGCCTTCCAGCGAGTGAACCTCGAACCCGGGCAGACCAAGACGGTGCGCCTGTCGGTGCCCGACCTCAGGCATTGGGATGTCACCCGGGGCAAATGGGTACTGGAATCGTCCGTCCACGAAGTCATGGTCGGGGCGTCCGCTTCCGACGTCAGGCTGCGCTCCGCGCTCCCCGTACGAGGCGAGCGGATCCCGCCGCGTGACCTGACCAGGGACACCAGGGCGATCGACTTCGACGACTACTCGGGTGTCGAACTGGTCGACGAAAGCAAGGCCCGCGGTGACGCGGTCGGTGTCGGCGCGGGAGACTGGCTGCGCTTCAGCGACGTGGACTTCCGTTCCGGGGCAAGGACATTCACCGCCCGGACGGCTCGCGCCGAACCCGGAACGTCCACCGTCGAAATCCGGCTCGGCGGCCCGCGCGGCAGGCTCGCCGGAACCGCGCGGATCGCCAGTACCGGTGACAAGTACACGTACTCGACCACCAGCGCGACGGTGTCCGGACTGAGCGGACGGCACGACGTCTATCTCGTCTTCACGTCCGGCTCGAGAATCAGCACGTTCTCCCTTCGGTAAAGGCCCTGGCGAAGACACGGAAGGAACCCGGCTATGCGCAGGCAAGCACGATTCTCGATCGGCGGTGTCGTCATGGCGCTGGTCGCCGTCCTGGTGACGGGCGGGACGGCACAGGCCGCCACCTGGAGCTCTTCGGACAAGTGGGGGACCTGGTCGAACGGCGGCTACACCGTCCGCAACAACGTCTGGGGCGGCGGCGCCGGCCCGCAATCGATCTGGGCGAACTCCTACAGCGACTTCGGTGTCTGGGCGGACCACCCGAACACCGGCGGGGTGAAGTCGTATCCGCATTCGGCGAAGAACGTCGGCCGCCAGTTGAGCGGACTGCGGAGCCTTTCCAGCAGTTTCAACGTCTCCAGGCCGGGTGGCGGCGCGTACGCGACGGCGTACGACATCTGGGCGAACAACAACGCCTACGAGATCATGCTGTGGATGAACAAACAGGGCGCGGTGGGCGCGATCGGTTCGAAGGAGACCACGGTATCCGTCGGTGGCCACACCTGGGACGTCTACCGGGGGAGCAACGGCGCCAACGCGGTGTTCTCCTTCCTGCGCACCTCCGACACGAACGCGGGTTCGGTCGATGTGCTGGCCGTGCTGAACTGGATCAAGAATCGCGGCTGGTACGGCGACGTGACGGTCGGTGAGGTCCAGTTCGGTTTCGAGATCACGTCGTCCAGCGGTGGCATGAACTTCTCGGCGAACAGCTATTCCGTTTCGGCGTCCTGATCGGCGACCGGGTGTGTCGAGGTCGGCAAGTTGCGGCGCGGCGCGAAAGCCACTTTCGAGACATGTGATGTCCCGAAAGTGGCTTTCGCGACGTGTGATGATGCTGTTGGGAAAGGCGGTGGCGCTGGAGTTCCCGGCGAATGTCCTGTTCTGGAGGTCCGTGAGGGCCTCCTTCCCTACCTTGAGAGTAGGGAAGGAGGCCCTCACGGACACCAGCCCCGCCGCCTTGACTTCCCGGTCATGGGCTTTCGCACCATGGGCTGAATCATGCGTCGCGTTCACCGGTGAGCAGCTGGGTGGCGGCGAAGCCGGCGTACAGCAGATCGTTCGCGAGCAGTTCGTCGTGTGTGCCGGTCGCCCGCACGATCCCGTTGTCCAGCACCACGATCCGGTCAGCCTGCGTGACCGTCGACAGCCGATGCGCCACGACGATGACGGTCGTCGTCTTCGCCACCGTCGTGACCACGTCACGGATCGCCATCTCGTTCGCGGCGTCCAGTTGTGAGGTGATCTCGTCGAGCAGCAGAAGGCGAGGACGCCGGATCAGCGCTCGGGCGAGCGCGACCCGTTGCCGCTCACCGCCGGACAGGAAGTTCCCGCGGTGTCCGACGGCGGTGTCGAGCCCGTCGGGAAGGCGGTCGACGAGCGTATCCAGCCGGGTCTGCGCCACCGCGTCGCGGATCTCCTCCTCGGTGGCGTCCGGCCTCCCGTAGACGAGGTTGTCCCGCAATGTCCCGGAGAGCAGCGGGGCATCCTGTTCGACGTAGCCGATGTCCGCACGCAGGCTCGCCAGATCCCAGCCTGCCAGGTCGCGGCCGTCCAGCAGGATCCGGCCGGAGTCCGGTTCGTGGAACCGCTCGACCAACCCGAAGAGCGTGGATTTGCCCGCACCGGAAGGACCGACGAACGCCGTCATGCCCACCGCCGGGATGTCGACGCTCACGCCACACAAGACCTCCGGCCCGTCCGGCTCGTACCGGAACCGCACGTCCTCGAAGGTGAGGCCTTCTCCTCGATGGCCGACCGTGTCCGGCTCGACATCGGCGGTACCAGTCCGCTCGGCGGGCATCGCCTCGATCTCGGACAGGCGGCGAATCGCGGCCAGCCCGATCTGCAGCCTGCTGCCCGCGTGCAGCAGCTGCCCGATCGGTTCGTGCAAATAGAACAGGAACAGCAGGAAGGCCACCAAAGAGGACAGTGACATGGCACCGGTCGCCACCCGCGCGCCACCGATACCGAGCACGGCGAGGAAGGAGGCCTGTACCGCGAGGGTGTTCGCGCCGTGCACCAGCGACTCCCACCGCGCCGAACGGACACCGGCACGCCAGGCGTCCTCGGCGCCGCGTTCGATCGCGGCGATCTCCCTGGTTTCGGCGCCGGCGGCCTTGACGGTGCGGAAGGCACCGAGCACCCGCTCCAGCCGCGCACCGGTCTCGCCGACCGCGCTCTGGGCGGCGTGGGAAGCCTTCTCGATCATCGGCATCCCGGCGGCGGCGAGCAGGCCGACGAGCAGGAGCACCGCCAAGGTGACGCCCAGCAGGGCGAGGTCCATGAAGCCCATCATCGCGACCATCACGATGGTCGTCACCGTGCCGGTGACCAGTGCGACGAACGCGTGCGTGCACACCTCGCGCAGCAACGTCGTGTCGCCGGTGAACCGGGAAAGCAGGTCTCCGGGCTCGGCGCGTCGCACGGCGGGCACACGCAACGAGATCAGCCGCCGGGCCAGTCGTTTCCTGGCGACCAGCACCACCGACTCGCCTGCCCGTTCGAGCAGGTAGTCACCGATCACGGAGATCACGGCACCGGCCAGCGCGAGCCCGACCAGCAGCGCAAGCAGACCGGTGATCCCGTCACTCGAGCCCAGCCGGTCCACCAACGCCTTCGCCGCCAGGGGCTGGGCCGCGGCGGCGAGGCCACCGAGCAAGACGAGTGTCCCTCCAAAGAGGACTGTGCGTCGCTGTGGCTTGACGTAGCCCACGAGCATTCGCCAGGTCGAGCGGTCGATCGGGGTGCGCACGGTGAAACAACTCCGTTTTCTTCGGTCACGTGGCCAAGAAGCGCGACCTGGGGCGCAGAGTCGGCTCGTCGATCTTCCGTCGCACGGCGGGCCTCGCGACACCCGTGAACCGGTCGGACCGTCCAGCCGGGTGGCGGGACCGTACCCGCCGACCGGCGGGCGATCGGGCACGTGAGGAACCACTGTGGACGGGACTGGTGAGTCCACAGTGGTCAGTGCAGGCGGGTAGGCTTCCGCCGACATTGGAATCGATCCGAAGCACGGTCACATGAACTCGCTCTTGCTCATGGTCGCGGTCGCCATCGCGATCCGTTCGTTCTTGGCGTCACGGCTGGACCGGTGGAACCTCGGCGCGCCGGTCGTCATGGTCGCCGCGGGCGTTGTGATCGGCCTCGTCAACGAGAGTTCCATCGCGATCGCGCTCAACACCGAAGCCATGCTGTACGTGGCGGAGATCGTCCTCGCGGTGTTGCTGTTCGTGGACGCGACCGAGGTTCGCGGCGGACGGTTGTGGGGCAGCTCGCCCGGCCTGGTGGCCAGGGTGCTGCTCATCGCGATGCCGATCAGCCTCGTCGCGGCGATGCTGCTCGGCTGGTTGCTGCTCCCCGGCCTGCCGTGGCCGGTGCTCCTGTTGCTCGCCGGGGTCGTCGTGCCGATCGACTTCGCCCCCGCCGAACGGGTCGTGCGCGACCGTGGCCTGCCCTCGCGTGTTCGCAGTGTGCTCAACGTGGAAAGCGGCTACAACGACGGAATCGTTTCTCCCTTGTTTCTCTTCGCGCTGATACTGGCCGGCGACCGGACTCAGCAACGGACACCGCTGGACGCGCTGGGGACCGTGTTGCCGTTCGCGCTCAAAGCCCTGATCGCCGGCGTGCTGTTCGGCGCGGGACTGGCGTTGCTGCTGACCGCGGCCCACCGCGCGCGCTGGCTCACGGAACAGTCCGGGCGCGTCGCGGTGCTGCTGGTGCCGTTACTGACCTACACCGCCACCGTCGCCATCGACGGCAACGGGTTCGTGGCCTCTTTCGTCTGTGGCGTCACGTTTCGTTACGTTCACCGGTTGGCAAAGGCCAGGCAGATCCATCGTTCCCCGGCAGGACGCGACCTCGTGCGCGCCGGTGCGTTGGACGAGGACTTCCGCCTGCTGGAAGACTTCACCTCGCTGTTGACCATGACGCTGTGGTTCGTCGTGGGCGTGAGCGCCGTTCTGGCGTTCTCCTCCGGACTCCCGTGGCAGGTCGCGCTGTTCTGCTTCGCGGCGATCACCGTGGTCCGCGTCATTCCCGTCCACCTCTCTCTCGCCGGATCGGCACTGACCCATCGCGAACGTCTGCAGGTCGGGATGCTCGGGCCGCGCGGCACCACGTCGGTCGTCTTCGGGCTCCTCGCCTTCAACCGCCTCCCCGAGGGGCCGGTCGCCGACACCATCCTGCTCATCACCGTCACCCTGGTCCTCGGCAGCGTGGTGCTGCACGGCATCGGCGCCGGCCCGACCGTGAAATGGCTGACGCCCGTGAAGACGGCTCGTCGCTGAACCTTCGCGCCATCGCGCCGAGAGTTCGTGCCGTCGCCGGCGGAAGGGTGTAACGAAAAAACCCTCCCTGACCTGCGGAAATTCCGCTGATTCGGGAGGGTTTCGTACTGTGGAGCTAAGGGGACTCGAACCCCTGACCCCCTCACTGCCAGTGAGGTGCGCTACCAGCTGCGCCATAGCCCCGGAGCGGATTCGTTCTCCGCATCTCGTGTGTACATACATTACACCGCCCGCGAAGCCGGTTCACGCGGGGGTCACTCTATGCGGCCAGTGGACCCTCGGAAGCCGCCTACCTGCATCTTTGCGACTTATTTTTAGCCGTGTATTGACTCCGCGTGTGACCGCCGTTACGTTTTCGACCATCGTGACGCCGAGGTCCCCGCCCGCTACGCCGCGTCTCCACTGGGCTCCGCCTCAGCTCGCCCTGCCCGAATGACGCGGAGGAGATCCTGATGAGGGCCAGAGCAGCCCTGATAGCCCTGTTTTCCCTGGTCGGAGCGCTGTTGGTGGCGGCTCCGGCGGCGCAGGCGGCCATCGTCCCCGACACCTGGTACACGGTGTCGACCACCGGCGGGAAATGCGTGGACGCGCGTGCCGCCGGGACGGCGAACGGGACGGTCGTCCAGCAGTACGCCTGCAACCAGACCTTTTCCCAGCAGTGGCAGTTCCAGCCCACCTCGGGCGGCTACTACCGGGTCAACACGCGTAACGCCCCGGCGCAGGTATGGGACGTCGCCGAGGTGTCGACGGCCGACGGCGGGCTGATCCACCTGTGGGCCTACGGCGGCGGCAACAACCAGCAGTGGCTGCCGGTCGAGGAATCGGGTGGGGCCTATCACTTCGTGAGCCGCAACAGTGGCAAGTGCCTGGACATCCCGGGTCTCTCGACGCAGGACAGCACCCAGCTCCAGCAGTACGCCTGCAACGGCACCGGCGCCCAGTCCTTCCGGCTCACCCCGGTCTCCGGCACCGCCAACCCCGATCTCGGGCCGAACGTGCTCGTCTTCGACCCAGGGATGTCGCAGTCGGCGATCCAGTCCCAGGTGAACAGCGTGTTCTCACAGCAGGAGACCAGCCAGTTCGGCTCGAACCGGAAGGCGCTGCTGTTCAAGCCGGGCTCGTACAACGTCGACGTGAACGTCGGGTTCTACACGCAGGTGCTGGGGCTCGGCCTGTCTCCCGACAACGTGACGATCAACGGCGCGGTGCACGCGGAGGCCGACTGGTTCCAGGGCAACGCGACGCAGAACTTCTGGCGTGGCGCGGAAAACCTGTCCGTCAATCCGGCCGGTGGCACCGATCGGTGGGCCGTTTCGCAGGCCGCGCCGTACCGCCGCATGCACGTCCGCGGCAACCTGCAGCTCGACGACGGGGGCTGGTCGAGCGGCGGGTGGATGTCCGACGTGAAGGTCGACGGTCAGGTGCGGTCCGGCTCGCAGCAGCAGTGGATCTCGCGCAACTCGCAGTTCGGGAGCTGGAGCGGCTCCAACTGGAACATGGTGTTCGCCGGAGTCGGCGGCGCGCCGCCGGCCAGTTTTCCCAATCCGCCGTACACCACGGTGAACACGACACCGGTCGTGCGGGAGAAGCCGTTCCTCTACGTCGACGCGGCGGGCGCGTATCAGGTCTTCGTGCCTGCCAAGCGCACCAATGCCTCCGGGATCACCTGGGGCGCGAGCCAGCCAGGGGCTTCGTTGCCGATCAGCCGGTTCTTCATCGCGAAGCCCGGCACGACGGCGTCGCAGCTCAACGCGGCCCTCGCCGAAGGCAAGGACCTCCTGATCACCCCGGGCGTCTACCACCTCGACGAGACGCTGCGCGTCACCCGGCCGGACACCGTCGTGCTCGGACTCGGCCTGGCGACGCTGATCCCGGACAACGGCATCACCGCGATGACGGTGGCCGACGTCGACGGCGTGAAGGTCGCCGGCGTGCTGATCGACGCGGGCACCACGAACTCGAACACGCTCATGGAGGTCGGCCCGGCGGGCTCGGCGCAGGACCACGCGGCAAACCCGATTTCACTGCACGACGTGTTCTTCCGCATCGGCGGGGCGGGTGTCGGCAAGGCCACGAACAGCCTGGTGGTCAACAGCGACGACGTCATCGGCGACCACCTGTGGATCTGGCGCGCCGACCACGGCAGCGGGGTGGGGTGGAACACCAACACCGCCGACACGGGCCTGATCGTCAACGGTGACGACGTCACGATGTACGGCCTGTTCGTCGAGCATTACCAGAAGTACCAGACGATCTGGGCCGGCGAACGCGGCAGGACGTACTTCTACCAGAACGAAATGCCTTACGACCCACCGAATCAGGCCGCCTGGATGAACGGATCGACGCGGGGTTACGCGGCCTACAAGGTGGCGAACTCGGTGACGAACCACGAGGCCTATGGGCTCGGCAGCTACTGCTACTTCAACGTGAATCCGAGTGTGGTGGCGGATCGCGCGATCGAGGTGCCGAACAATCCGGGTGTCCGGTTCCGCAGCATGGTCGCCGTCTCCCTCGGTGGCAACGGGACCATCGCCCGGGTGATCAACGACCGGGGTGGGCCCGCGAACTCGGGATCGAACGTGGCCAATCTGGTCGCCTATCCCTGATGACCCCGGTGCGCGCCGTGATGGCGGTCGCGGCGCGCACCGGCCTCACCGTGGGGGCGCGGGTAGGTTGCGAAAGCCACTTTCGCGACGTTGAAGGTTGCGAAAGTGGCTTTCGCAACACCTGCCGGCGGGCGGGCGGGAAAGGCCTCACCCCAACGGGTGGCGTGCCGCGCGCGGCCGCACGGGCGCTCCGATACTCGGGACATGCCTCTCGTCGGTCTCACCGTCGTCGAACCCCGCCTGGCCTGGCCGCTCGCCGCCGTGCGCGGGGCTTTCGCCGTCCTCTTCGGCATTCTCGCGCTGATCTGGCCGGGAACGACCGTCCTGGCCCTCGCGATCCTCTACGGCATCTACGCCATCTTCGACGGCATCGGCGGCATCGTGCAGGCCTTCCGGCCGGGCGACGCCGCCCATCGCGCCGCCTACGGTGTCCTCGGCGCGTTCGGGATCATCGCCGGTGTCCTCGTCCTGATCTGGCCCGGGATCACGGTGCTGGTGCTGGCCATCCTGGTCGGCTTCTGGGCGATCTTCACGGGCATCGTCGAGATCGTCGCGGCGATCCGGCTGCGCAAGCAGATCGAGGGTGAGGCGTTCCTCATCGCGGCGGGCGCGCTTTCGCTGATCGCGGGCATCGTGATCGTGTTCAACCCGATCGCCGGCGCGTACGGGATCGCCCTGCTGGCCGGGATCTACGCCCTGCTGTACGGCGTGATGCTGCTCGTCCTCGCCTTCCGGCTGCGGAAGCTCACCCAAGCCTGAAGGCCTGCCGCGAGTGGACCTCGGCTCCGGCTCGGCGCAGATTCGACAGGCTCGGCGAACCTTCGACCGCGGTCGCGACGGCGAACCGGTGACCTTCGCGGGCGGCCGCGGCCAGGCCGTGGAGGAGCAGCCGTGCCTGGGCCCCCTTCCCGCGATGCGCCCGCGGGGTGGCCGAGCCGCCGAGGAGGACGCCGGGCCCGTGCGAACTCAGGGCCGCGGCGGAGATCGGCACCCCGTCCTCGACCAGCAGCGACAGCCGGATCCGCGGGTCGGCGTGCTCGGCGGCCATGAACGCGGTCACGGCGTCTCCGCTCTCGTACCCGTCGAGCAGGACGCGGAGGAAGACGTCGATGTCGGGGGAGGTGTCGACGCCAGCGTCCGAAGCCGCGAGCTCGGTGAGCGGAAGTGTCGCGATCGGACGGACACCGGCAGGCACGAGACCGGTGTCCCGCGGGTGCAAGCCCTCCGGGAGCACGAGTACCGGCGGGTCGCCGTCCCAGCACGACGCCCCGGCGAACCGGACCGCTTGCGGCAGGTTCTCCTCGGTGATCCCGGAGATCGTGCGCAGGAACCGCAGGTCCGGCGCGGTGGCCAGGACCGCCAGCAGGCCGTCTTCACGCCAGGCCTCGAACCGGCCGGGAAGCCCCGCCGCGGTGGCCGCCTCGCACGCGACGGCGGTACGGGCGTGGATCACTTCTTCGGCTTCGGTCAGCACGCCCCCAACGTAATAGGCTGATCCGGTGAGCCAGCCGATCCTGTTGACCGTCGACGACGATCCCGCCGTATCCCGCTCGGTCGCCCGTGACCTGCGCCGAAGGTACGGAAAGGACTACCGGATCATCCGGGCCGATTCCGGCGCCGACGCCCTCGACGCGTTGCGCGAGATCAAGCTGCGCGGCGACGCCGTGGCCGCGATCCTCGCCGACTACCGGATGCCGCAGATGGACGGCATCGTCTTCCTCGAGAAGGCGATGGACCTGTTCCCGAACGCCCGTCGCGCGCTGCTGACCGCCTACGCCGACACCGACGCCGCGATCCAGGCGATCAACGTCGTCGACGTCGACCACTACCTCCTCAAGCCGTGGGACCCGCCGGAGGAGAAGCTCTATCCGGTCGTCGACGCGCTGGTGGAGACGTGGCGGGCGGTGGGGGAGAGGCCGGTCGACGAGATCAAGCTCATCGGTCACCGGTACTCCTCGCCGTCGTTCCACCTGCGCGACTTCCTGGCGCGCAACGCGGTGCCGTACCGCTGGTTCTCCGTCGACGACGACGAGGGCCGCCGGATCCTCGAAGCGGCGGACGCGGCGCCGCACGACATCCCGGTGCTGGTCACCCCGGACGGCACGGTGCTGCGCCAGCCGTCCGGGCCCGAACTCGCCGACGCCGTCGGCCTCTCCACCCGGCCGACCCAGGAGTTCTACGACCTGATCGTGATCGGCGGCGGGCCCGCCGGGCTCGGGGCGGCCGTGTACGGCGCGTCGGAGGGGCTGCGCACGGTCATCGTCGAGCGCAAGGCGACCGGCGGGCAGGCGGGCACCAGCTCCCGCATCGAGAACTACCTGGGCTTCCCGGACGGCGTTTCCGGCGCGCAGCTCACCGACCGCGCGCGGCGGCAGGCGCTCAAGTTCGGCGCCGAAGTGCTCACCGCCCGCG
Source organism: Amycolatopsis sp. NPDC058340 (assembly GCF_042723975.1). Lineage (NCBI taxonomy): Bacteria > Bacillati > Actinomycetota > Actinomycetes > Pseudonocardiales > Pseudonocardiaceae > Amycolatopsis > Amycolatopsis sp. NPDC058340. Next base: position 78,935 of record NZ_JBHXIB010000002.1, read on the forward strand.
ACGTCGTGGGCCTGGAGGCCCGCGGCTCCGCGCGGGTGGTCATGTTCGGCGACGGGACCGAGATCTCCGCGCATTCCGTGGTGCTGGCCAGCGGCGTCACCTACCGGGCGCTGGAGGCTCCCGGCGTCGCCGAGCTGGCCGGTCGCGGTGTGTACTACGGCTCGGCCGCGACCGAGGCGCCCGAGTGCAAGGGCGAGCACGTCTACATCGTCGGCGGCGCGAACTCGGCGGGGCAGGCGGCCGTGTTCTTCTCCAAACACGCCGCCGACGTCACCATCCTCGTCCGCGGCCAGTCGCTCGAAGCGTCGATGTCGCACTACCTGATCGAGCAGATCGCCGGGATCGAGAACATCCACGTCCGCACCCGGACCACCGTGGTCGAGGCGCACGGCGACGACCACCTCGAACGGCTGACCCTGTGCGAGAACGGCGGCGCGACCGAAACCGTGCCCACCGGGCATCTGTTCATCTTCATCGGCGCGGCCCCGCGCACCGACTGGCTCGGCACGGAGATCCAGCGGGACGACCACGGTTTCGTGCGCACCGGCCCCGATCTGCTCACCGACGGCGGCCCGCCGCCCGGCTGGCCGCTGGACCGCGACCCGCACTATCTGGAGTCGTCCATCCCGGGCGTGTTCGTGGCGGGCGACGTCCGGGCCGCGTCGGTGAAACGTGTCGCGTCGGCCGTCGGCGAAGGCGCCATGGCGGTCACCCTGGTCCACCGGTACTTGGAGGAGCAATGAGCGTTCTGCCCAGGGAAGAACTGCGCGGGCTCTTCCTCTTCGAGCACCTCAGCGAGGAGCAGCTCGACTGGATCGACGAACACGCGGTGCTGGAGCAGTACACCGGCGGCACCACGGTCATGCGCGAGGGTGAACCGGCCACCTGCTTCTATCTCCTGCTGTCGGGCGCGCTGCGGATGACGCGGCTCGTCGGCGGCACCGAGGTCGAGACGATCCGGTCTGATCAGCGCGGCGCGTACTGCGGCGCGACGCAGTTCTTCGTGCACCAGGAGACCGAGCACACGTACGGCGCTTCGGTGCACGCGGTCAGCGACCTCACCTTCCTGACCCTGCCCGCGGCCGAGTTCGCCACCGAGTTCCGCCGCTGGTTCCCGATGGCGACACATCTGCTGGAGGGCATGTACCTCGGCTGGCGCAACAGCGACACCGTCATCGGTTCGCGTCGGCGGCTGCTGGCGCTCGGCGAGCTTTCCGCCGGGCTGACCCACGAACTCAACAACCCGGCGGCCGCCGCCGTCCGCGCGACGGCGTCGCTGCGGGAGCGGGTCGCTGGGATGCGGCACAAGCTCGCGATGCTGGCGAAGAAGAACGTCGACCCGACGCTGCTGGAGCAGTTGCTCGACATCCAGGAGCAGCTGGTCAAACAGGTCGCGTCGGCGCCGAAGCTGACCGCGATGCAGCAGGCCGACCGCGAGGACGAGATCGGCGACTGGTTCGACGGCCACGGCATCGACCAGGGCTGGGATCTCGCCGACATCTACGTCCGCGCCGGCCTGACCGTGCCGGATCTGGACCGGCTGCTCGACTCGGTCGGCGAGACCTTCCTCGACGGTGCCGTGCGCTGGCTCGCGTACGCGCTCGAGACCGAGATGCTGATGGGCGAGATCGAGGATTCGACCACCCGGATCTCGGTGCTGGTCGGCAAGGCCAAGCAGTACTCCCAGATGGACCGCGCGCCGCACCAGTGGATCGACGTCCACGAAGGCCTCGACTCGACCCTCGTGATGCTGGCGGGCAAGATCGCGCCGGGGATCCGCGTGGTGAAGGAGTACGACCACACGATCCCGAGGATCCCGGCGTACGCGGCCGACCTGAACCAGGTGTGGACGAACGTCATCGACAACGCGCTCGGCGCCATGGGCGGCGAGGGCACGCTGACCCTGCGGACGTCCAGGGTGGACGACCACGTGCACGTCGAGATCGGCGACACCGGGCCCGGTATCCCGGCGGAGGTGCGGCAGCGGATCTTCGAGCCGTTCTTCACCACGAAACCGGTGGGGCAGGGGACGGGGCTCGGCCTGGACATCTCCTGGCGCATCGTCGTCGAACGGCATCAGGGCGACCTGCGGGTCGATTCGGCGCCGGGTGACACGCGGTTCACCGTGTGCCTGCCGGTCTCGGAACAGTCCGTGATCTGATTTCCCTTGCACCCCAGCGTTTAGTCAGAAACTACCGACGGCTTCCGTTCATCGATCGTTCACTTCGAAATGGCCCGCCCGCGCGTCAAAAGAGTCGAACGGGCTGAAAGATCGAGCCCGTGAACGAGGGGGTGGGCCGGTGAAACGCCGTCTGTCGATCGGCCTGGCCGTGGTACTGCTGCTGGCCGTGGCCGCGGTGATCGTCTGGGGCCGGGGCGATGACGAGAACACCGCGCAGGGCACGGATCTGACCACGGTGCGCGGGGTCATCGGTTCGGAGAAGCTCGCCTTCTTCTCCGACAAGCGGGTGGCGGACGCGTTCGCCGAACACGGGCTGAAGGTCGAGGTCGACACCGCGGGCTCGCGGCAGATCGCGAGTATGGATCTCGGGAAGTACGAGTTCGCGTTCCCGTCCTCGTCGCCGGCCGCGCAACGGATCCAGCGCGACCATCAGGTGACCGGCGTGCACACGCCGTTCCAGTCGCCGATGGCGGTCGCGACCTTCGAGCCGATCGTGAATCTCCTGAGCGCCAACGGGATCGTGCGCAAGGGCGCCGGCGAGTACCAGGTGCTCGACATCGCGAAGTACCTCGAACTCGCGCAGAAGGGCACGCGCTGGGACCAGCTTCCCGGTAACACCGCGTTCCCCGCTCGCAAGAACGTGCTGGTCACGACCACGGACCCGCGCGAATCGAACTCGGCGGCGATGTACCTGTCGATCGTTTCCTTCGTCGCCAACGGGAACAACGTGGTCAGCACGCCGGAAGCCGAGGCGAAGGTGCTGCCCGCGGTGTCGAAGCTGTTCATCGACCAGGGCTACACGCAGAACAGCACCGAGGGCCCGTTCGAGGACTATCTCGCCGCGGGGATGGGCAAGACGCCGATGGCGCTGATCTACGAGTCGCAGTTCGTCGACAGGCTGGTGCGCGCCGACGGTTCGATCCGGCCGGACATGCGCCTGCTCTACACGGCGCCGACGGTGTACTCCAAGCACACGCTCGTACCGCTGAAACCGAACGGCGACCAGGTCGGCAGGCTGCTCGCGACCGACCCGGAGCTGGGGAAACTCGCCGCCACCTTCGGTTTCCGCACCGGGGACCCGCGCCTGTTCGCCGACGTCGTCGCCGCGGCAAAGGCGCCGGTGCCCGCGGATCTGGTGGACGCCGTCGAGCCGCCGTCGTACGAAACGCTGGAGCGTCTGCTCGACGCGGTGAAGAAGCAGTACTGATGGACGATTTCACGCTCACTCCACCCGAACCGGTGGAGGCGATCCCGGCCGAGCGGGCCGCCGGCCTGGTCACCCTCGCGCCCGAGGTGCACGCTGAAGTCACGAAGCGCGCGGAAGATTTCGCCCGGCGGCTCGAAGCGCTCGACGTGCGGTCGCCGGACTTCACGCGCGTCCTGGACGAACTGCTCGCGGTCGGGGAGTCCGACATGCGCGCGGCGGCGACCGTCGCCGGTGCGCTGCTGGACCGGTCGACGCGGGCGCTCTCGGAAATCGGGTCGCCGCAACACCAGGCGACCGTGAGTCTGGCCGGGCTCCGGCGCGCCGTGGCGGAGATCGATCCGGCGAAGCTGCCGATCACGGGCCGCAAGCTGATGGGGCTGATTCCGGTCGCGGGCAGCGCGAAGAAGGCGCTGGACCGCTACCGCGCGGCCAACGAGCCGGTGAACGCGCTCGTACTGGACCTGCGCGCGCGGCAAGACGTCTTGCGACGGGACAACGCCGCGCTCAAGGGTGAACGAGAACGGCTGTGGGCGACGCTCGGCAAGCTGTCGGAAGCGGCCGCGTTCGCCGAGGCCGTCGACACGGCCGTCGACCGCCAGGCCGGGATCTTCGACTTCACCGATCCCGCGCGGGCCAAGGCGCTGCGGGCCGACGCACTGCATCCGATCCGGCAACGGCATCAGGACCTGCTGACCCAGCTCGCCGTCAGCGCGCAGGGCTATCTGGCGCTGGACCTGGTGCGGCGCAACAACGACGAGCTGATCCGCGGGATCGAGCGGGCGGTGTCGACGACGGTCGCGGCGCTGCGGGTCGCGCTCGTGGTGAGCGGGGCGCTCGCCGGGCAGCGTGACGTCCTCGACGAGGTCCAGGCCGTGCGGGCGACCACCGACGGGCTGATCAGGGCCAACGCGGAGATGCTGGAACTGCGCAGCGCCGAGATCCAGCGCGCGGGCAGTGACCCGGCGGTGGCGGTGGCGACGATCCGCGAGTCGTTCGAGCGGATCTACCGGAGCATCGACGCGATCGACGAATTCAAGGCGGGGGCCGTCTCGACGATGGCGGCGACCGTGGAGGCGCTGTCCGGGGAGATCCGGCGGGCCGAAGACCATCTGCGCCGGTCTCACGAGACGGCGGCGGCCGAGGGGGCATCGTGAAACGCTGGGCTGTGCTCACGGTGGCGGCGATCTGCGCGCTGTCACTGGTTTCCTGCGATTCGAGTGAAGGCGGGACGGGCCTGGGGGAGGCCGAAGCCGGCACGTTGCGGGTGCTCGCGGGTAGCGAGCTGGCCGACCTGCAGCCGCTGCTGGAACAGGAAGCCGCGGCCAGCGGGGTCAAGGTCAAATTCCAGTTCACCGGGACACTGGAAGGCACCGAGTCGCTGGCGAACGGCAAGGTGGACGGCCAGTACGACGCCGTGTGGTTCTCGTCGAACCGGTATCCGGCGGCGGTTCCGGAGGCCGCGAAACGGCTGGGCGAGCAGGTGAAGATCATGAGCTCGCCGGTGGTGCTCGGGCTGTCCGCGTCGGCCGCGCAGCGGCTCGGCTGGACCGGGCGGCCGGTGGGCTGGGGCGAGATCGCCGAACAGGCGGGGAAGAAGGCCTTCACCTACGGCATGACCGATCCGTCGGCGTCGAACTCCGGTTTCTCGGCGCTCGTCGGGGTCGCTTCGGCGCTCGCGGGGGCGGGCAACGCGATCGACGCGCGGCAGATCGCCTCCGTCACCCCAAAACTGACCGAGTTCTTCAGCGCGCAGGCGATGTCGGCGGGCTCGTCCGGCTGGCTTTCCGAGGCATACCAGCGACGGGCGAGCGGGCAGGATCCCGGCAAGAAGGTCGACGGGCTGATCAACTACGAGTCCGTCCTGCTGTCGATGAACGCGAGCGGGAAACTCCCCGAACCGCTGACGCTGGTGTATCCCTCCGACGGGGTGGTGACCGCGGACTATCCGCTGACGTTGGTGCAGAGCGCGAACTCCGACGCGCGGGACGCGCACCGCAAGCTGGCCGAGCGGCTGCGGACGCCGGACACCCAGCGCAAGATCATGGAGACCACGCAACGCCGTCCGGTCGTGCCCGGGGTCCAGCTGGGGCGGCAGTTCGCTCAGAAGGACCTCGTGGAGCTTCCGTTCCCGGCGACGCAGCAGGCGGTCGACGCGTTGCTGGGCGCCTACTTCGACAAGATCCGGCGGCCGTCGCGGACGCTGTACGTGCTCGACACCTCCGGTTCCATGTCGGGCGACCGGATCGAGTCGCTGCGCGCCGCGCTGATCGGGCTGACCGGCGCCGACGGTTCGCTGACCGGGCGGTATCGCCGGTTCCGCAGCCGCGAAGAGGTCACGATGCTGCCGTTCGACACCGTGCCGGGCACCCCGGAGACGTTCACCGTCCCGGAAGGCGATCCACAGCCCGCGTTGGACAAGATCAAGCGCTTCGCCGAGGGCCTCGACGCGAACGGCGGCACGGCGATCTACGACAGCCTTCAGCGCGCGTACGACATCATGGGCCCCTTGGTCGCGCGTGACCCCGATCGGTTCACCTCGATCGTGCTGATGACCGACGGGCAGAACGCGAACGGCGCCAAGTTCTCGGACTTCCAGCAGAGATTCCCGTCGCTGCCCGAGGCGATGCGGCAGATCCCGGTGTTCACCGTGATCTTCGGCGAAGGCGACTCCGCCGAACTCGGCGAGGTCGCGAAACGCACCGGTGGCAACGTGTTCGACGCGCGAGGCGACGTGCTCCCCAAGGTGTTCCAGGAAATCCGCGGGTACCAGTGATCGGGTACTTCGGCTCCACGAAGAACCTCGCCGGCTGCGTCGGCGGGCTGATCGGGCTGGTGCTCTACCTGACCGGTGTCGTCGGCGGATTGTGGCCGCTGGTCGTCGCCGGGCTGTACGCGGTGTTCGCCCTGCTCGCGCCGCCCGAACGGGTCCGGCTGGTCTCGGCGGACGCCGTCGCCGAGGCCGGGCAGCTGCGGGCGGACCTCGAATCGCTCGTGGGCAAGGTGACCGAACGGGCGCAGCGGATGCCCGTGTCCTCTGTGGACGGTGTGCGGCGGATCGCCGAGATACTCGACGACCTGCTTTCACGGCCGGAGCGGTGGGCGGCGAACCCGGACGTCCAGCACGCCGTCACCCGGTTGGCGCGAACGGATCTGCCGCTTTCGGTGGAGACCTACCTGAATCTGCCGTGGTGGTTCGCCGCCAAGCGGCCCGCCGAGGAACTCCTCGCGCAACTGGAACTGCTGGAGACCGAGGCGCACCGGATCGCGGAACGCTTCTACGCCGGCGACGTCCATCAGCAGGCCGACCACACGCGATACCTGCGCGAGCGCGGCGAATCGGCCCAGTAGTCCCGTTCAGTGGTAAGCGAAAAACAGTCTGCCGGTCGTTCTGCATGGGCAAACCGGTTTCCCCGTGGTGGACTCGTGAGGCCGATCCGGTCGTGGTCGGTATTCCGTTTCCACAGGGAGTTCAGACGTGCACAAGTACAGACTCGGGGCGGCCTTCCTGGCCGCTGTGGTGATGTGTCTCGCCGGCGGTGTCCCGGCGAACGCCGGACAGCGCGACGAACACTGCGTCGCCGACACGGCCACCGGAGCGTTCCGGTGCTTCGGCAGCGCCGAGGAATCCCTCGCGGCGGCGTCCGCGGGCGAGGTCGGCGCGTCCGCGACGGTGATCAGCGTGCTCTACGAACACGCGAACTTCGGCGGCGCGAGCGTCGCGGTCACCGGATCGCCGTGTGTCGAGGGGACCAACCAGACCGTCGGCTTCCTCGGTGCCTGGAACGACAGGATCTCCTCGTTCAAGACCTTCAACAACTGCTACATCACGATGTACGAGCACGCCGAATACCAGGGCGCCAGTCAGGAGTGGTACGCCAACGACAGCGCCAACTACGGGTCGAACATGAACGACCTCGGCAGCTCCGTCGTGTACTCGCGCGGGCCGTCCCGCGCCGAACTGCTCAAGGACTGCGGCCGCGCCACCAAGACCTGCAACGCCCACGTCGACCAGCGCGGTCAGGATTTCTACGGTGACTGGGGGCGGGTGGACACGGTCTTCAACTGCAGTGCCAACAAGATCACCCAGGTGATCGGGAAACGCGACACCCGCAGCGGGAAGAACACGGTGTCGAACGAGCTCAGCGTGAGCGCGGGCTTCGAGTTCCTCGTGCAGTGGACGGTCGCCTACAAGCGCACGTGGGGCCAGGAGTGGGGCTGGGAGACCAGCGAGAGCGTCGAGACCCGGATCGAGGTGAATCCGGGCTATTGGGCGGGTCTGGACCGCTCTCCGGTGATGCGCGTGGGCTACGGCTCTTACGACATGTGGTACGACAAGCGCCGATGGGGCCACCACCAGTGGTACGTCTGGAACTTCAGCGGTGAGGGCCCGGCGCCCGGTGTCGTCGGCCAGACCAGGACCGTCGGCAAGAAGATGACCTCGGAAGAGAAGAAGAAGGTGTGCGGGAAGTCGGCCGGTCTCGTGCGGTCGTCCGCCGTGACCGAGGCGGAATCCGCAACCACCGCGGCGAAGCCGGCCGCGCCCGCGGTGCGCGTCGCGCAGGGCGCGTTGCACAGCTGACCCGATGATGGCCCTCGTCGCCGCGGCGAGGGCCATCGCCGGTCAACGTCCGCCGAGTCTCGGCAGGGTCAACGTGGTCACCGCTGTCGTCACCCAGCCAAGCAGGTCGCCGAGCGGGATGGTGGACAGCTTCTCCGGCCACTCCTCGGCGAGCGCGTGCAGGACCAGATGACCGTCGTGCGCTTCGACCGCCGTGAGCCGGATCCCTTGCGGGAGTTCGGGCAGCGGCAGCACGATCGGTTTGAGCCGGGACGGCGGGCCGAACCGGCGGCGTCCGATGTGGACGGACATCGGCCGGAGGACGACGGCGTCGTGCTCCACAGTGGACTCCAGGGCGAGATGTCCCCAGCGGGGCCGCTTTTCCCAGCGGATGTGGAAATGTCCGTCGTCGCCGGGGGTCACGATGATGCCCGGCCGGACTTCGGCCACGCGTGACTGGAGGACTTCCGGGGATACGCGGATCGCCATCTTCACCTGTTCGGGAATGGCGGCCGGGGAGGGGAGCGAGCGTAGGCGGACGTTCGACGCCAGCACGGTGATGCGTTCCAGCGGGGTTTCCGGCCAGTCGACGTCCTCGACGACGATCCGCACGTCGCCGACCCGGCCGGTGGCGGCCAGGCTGAGGCTGTCGGCCTGGTAGTCGATCCCGGTCAGGGTGAGACCGACGTCGTGCCCGTCCACCTTGGCCGTCAGCCTCCGGCCGACCAGCTGCTCGGTCACGGTCTTCAGGAACGCGGCCGGGGTCACGGGCACGTTCGGCAACAGCGCCCGCCCGGCGGCGGCCAGGCCGAACAGCTCGGGAAGCGGGTTCAGGTCGAACCATCTGCCGTCGCTCATCCGTCCAGTGTCGCCGAACGGGACGCCGATCGCCGCCGCAGGGGGTCAGCGGGCCGCGAAACGGGCGATCACACCCGCCAGGATCACCCAGAACGCCGCGGCCAGGCCGTAATCGAGGATGACCGCGAGATTCGGGTCACTCACCGGGAAGAGGCCCGGCCAGAACAACGCCAGCGGCCTGGCGAGCGCCTGGATGAAGACGTAGAAACCGTTGCCCGCGTTGGCTCCCGCGAGCACCATCACCATGTACAGCAGCTCGATGAAAGCGAACAGCGCGCCGATGCCGGTGATGACGCGCACGGCGGTGTTGCTCCTGCTGGTGGTTCGCCATCTGGACATACCGGAAAAGTTCCCGGACTCCGTGGCGGCAAACGCTTCAGTGGCCAAGTTGCGCCGATCGGCCGTACCCCGCTCACTGCCTGGAGACGGTCCGTGACGCACTGCTCGATTGCTGATATCGATTATCATTGCCGATATGAGCACTGGGGACTGGAGTGACAGCTGGGATCGCCTCATGGCGGGATATCAGCCAGGACGCGAGCAGGCCATCGAGTGGATGATCGACCTGATCGCGGCGCACCGCGACGGCCGGGCGCCGAGGGTGCTGGACGTGGGTGGCGGCACGGGCACTCTCTGCTCTCGTCTGCTCGCGCGTATGCCCGAGGCGGAGGTCACCCTGGTCGATCTCGACCCGGTGATGCTGGCGATCGCCGGTGCGTCGCTCCCGTCCTCGGTGGAGGTGGTCCGGGCCGATCTGCGTGATCCGGGCTGGACCGCCTTGTTGCCGGACAGCGGCTACGACGCCGTACTGGCGGTCATGGCGCTGCACTACCTGCCACCGGACCGATTGACGGCCTTGTACGCCGAACTCGCCGGGCTGGTGCGGGCGGGCGGGTTCGTGGCCAACGTGGACGACATGCCGGAAGGGGAAACCGTGGTGTCCGAGAGCGATGACGGCTCCTGGGGCGCCTGGTGGGATCAGGCCGCGGCGGATCCGGTGCTGGGCCCGGCCGTGGTGGAACGGGCCCGGCTGTTCGGCGATTCGCCTTCGGCGGAATGGCATCCTCCCGCCGCGTGGCACCTGCGGGCCTTGAAGGCCGGGCCGGTCGACGAGCCAGCCGTGGCGTGGCGGAACGGTGCTCAAGCCGCTGTTGTGGCCTTCAGGGCTCGCTGAACGGGCGATTGATGCATCTCCGCCCGGCCAGGCGGTCAGTCGTCCAGAGGTGCGCCGCGCCATTGCCAGCCGGAGCGCGACGGCCGTCCCGGCAGCTCCGTCCGGTCCGTCGCCCACAGCAACGCCGTCCAGGGATCGACGCCGGCGACGTCCACTTCCGGGAACATCCGCGCGAGCACTCGCGAACAGACGTCGCGCGGCGGATCGAGGGTGACCCGGAGTCCCCTGGCCATGTCCTCGCCGTGGACCAGGACTTCGACACAGCCCATCCCGGCGAAACCTTCGAGGTCGGCACGGCCGCTCGGGTGGTACGCGCGGACTTCCGGCGCCACCGTGCGGAGCGTGGCACCCAGGATGCCGCCGGCGACCGTGACGAACTCCAGCATCTCCGACGGCGTCGCGGCCTGGTCGGCGACGGATTCGAAGCAGACGAAACGCGGTGTCGACGGCCGCGCGATCAACAGGCCCGCATAGGAGATGAGGCAGTCGCCGAGGTGCTCGGCCGTGCGCCAGGCGTTCAGCTCGCCGGTGCCCGGTGCCGCCGACCAGTCACGGCCCGACGCCTGGCGGAGTTCGCCGACCACACTCGTGATCGCGGCGTCGAGGTCGCCGGGGGTGATTGTCATCGTGGCATCAGCTCAGTGTCATCAACTTGAGGGTCTCGTCAACTTGAGGGTGTCGGAAACGCGACCGGCCCGCGGTGACCGTTCTTCCCGACCGCGCGGACACCGAAGAACACATTGTCCTTCGACAGATCCACCTTAGCCTCGGTCGTGTCGCCGACCCTGACGACGTGCGTCCAGTCGGCCGCCGTCGTCTCCCGCCAGACGACCTCGTAGCCGGCGAGGTCGGGGTCTGTTCCGCGCCGCCACACCAGATCCGTCTCGTTCGTGAGGCGGTTCGTCCGGATCCGGACGTCTTCCGGGGTACCGGGCGCGGTCGCCAGCGACCACATCGTCGCGGCGTTGACCCGCGCGACCCTGGCGATGAACGGGAAGTCGCAGAACTCGGGCAGATCGCCGAACCGCTTGCCGTTCTCCACCCGGACGTCCTGGTGCTGATGGGCGTAGTCCTCGTGCGGTTCGGTGAACCGCGCGGCCGGATATCCCTGCTCCAGGAACGGGATGTGGTCGCCGCCCCGGAGGTAGCGGTCGCGCCGGTAAATGACCCGCACGGTCATGCCGGTCGCTTCGTTGTCCGCGACCGACCGCACGAACCGCGCCAGCTGCCGGGAGGGCGAATCGTTCTCCCCGCCGACCGCGCGCCGGATGTCGGCCTGCGCCGGCGTTTCCGACGTCGGCACGCCCTCGGCGAACAAGCGGATCGTGCGCGGATCCCGCGTCCCGTCGTCCGCCCGGCTCGATCCGACGATGTCGTTGGTGAACATCGCCTGCACGTTCGTGCCCGCCGTCTTGAACAGCGTGGCCATGTGCCGTGCGCCGAACAGGCCCTGTTCCTCACCGGCGACGGCGGCGAACACGATGGTCGCGGCCGGACGGCGAGTGGCGAGCACCCGGGCGAGCTCCATCGCGACGGCCACCCCGGAGGCGTCGTCGTCGGCACCCGGCGCGTCCTTCGTCGCGTCGAGCGGATCAGAGCACCGCGAGTCGTAGTGGCCGGACACGACGTAAACCCGTTCCGGGGTGGTGGAGCCGCGCAAGGTGGCGACGACGTTGGTGATCGTGGTCGCGACCGGGATCCGGGGCGGAGCGGGCTGCTGCAGATACGACTGCAGCCGGACCGTCATCCGGCCGCCCGATCGTTCGGCGGATTTCGTCATCTCCGCGAGGATCCAGTCGCGGGCGGCGCCGATTCCCCGGACGGGATCGGTCTGCGAGGACAACGTGTGCCGGGTTCCGAAGGCCGCGAGTCTGCGTACGGTGGCCTCGATGCGGTGCTCGTCGATCTCCCGGAGGATCGCCCGGAGTTCCGCGTCGGGTCGTTGAGGGGTGAGCCGTTCGCCGGGTTCTTCGGTGACGGCCGGGACCTCGGCGCCGGCGGCCTGGGGGAGAGCCGTCGATGACAGGGCGGCCGCCGAGAGCGCGGCCGACGTGGACAGGAAAACTCGTCTGGACCTTTCCTCAGCCATTCTCTTGTTCCTACGCGTCCTGCGTCCGGGCGTCTACCCGCGAAAAGGATGAGCGCGGTGGGCGGGTGATGGGAGAGGATCACCAGGTGATCTTCGGGAAAAGGAAGTCTGTGGCCGAGGCACTCCGGGAAACTCTGGAGAGCCGGGGACACGACGTCGGCGTGCTTGTCGATGCGCTCGTGCGCGCCGACAAGTCCGGCGACGCCTCCGAAATCACGGCCGCCTTCGCGACGATCACCGCGACACCTGCGCTCGTCCCGACTCTCGACGTGCACTTCCGGTATCACCGGGCCTTGGTCGACGCCGGTCACCGACTCATGACAGGTGAGGCCGGGCCGTTGACGACCGCGATCGCCGCTTCGCACGGCAACGGCCGGATCCGGGAGCTGGCAGTCACGAGGATGCTGGCGAGCCCGCGCCCGGAGATGCTTCCGTTCCTGCTGGTGCGCATGACGGACTGGGCGTCGCCGGTCCGCGACGTCGCCCGCATGGGTGTCGTCCGGCTGCTGCACGATGATCCGTCGACGTATTTACGGCCCGCCGCCGAAACGATGATTCACCTTCGACGCCGTCGTCGCGGGGGCTTCGGCGTGCAGCAGTTGTACGCGGCTGCGTACGACGCCCCAGTGGCGGTGCTCGAACAGCTGATGTGCTCGGTGAACTCAGCGGTGTCGAGGTTCGCGTTCGAGGTCAGAACTCGGCGTGGTGATCTGAAACTCGATGAGCTGATTCGGCTTGCCCTGACGAATCCCGACAAGAGCATCCGCGCCCGAGCCGGTGAGGCCGTCGCCCGCGAGGCCGTGTGGACCGGTCGCGTGGACGCCCTGCGCAAGCTGGCCGCCTGCCGCCACGGCGAGGTGCGGATCAGCGCACTGACCGGACTCGCGCGCCTCGGCCACTGGGAGGAAATCGCCGGTCTGCTGGACGACAGTTCCACGCTGATCCGCGCGCTCGCACGGGATGCTGCCCGCCGAACGGGTGTCGACGCTGTCGACTGGTACCGGTCGGCGGTTTCCGGTGCGAACCCTTCTCTCGGCGCCATCGCGGGGCTCGCCGAGTCGGGGCGGGAAGAGGACGGGCAACTGCTCTATCCGTTGCTGAGGCATCCCGTGGCCAGGGTGCGGGCTCAAGCCGTTGGGGCACTTCGGATTTTGGATGCGGTTCCGGTCGAGCCGGTGAGGTCGATGGTCGAGGATCCTTCCCGTCGGGTGGTCAGGGCGGCCTGGAAGGCATTGCGGACAAGGGCCTGATGTCCGCAGCCATCGGGCGTCGGACATGGCGGGCCGCGAAGGCGTCGGGGCGTTTTGGCAAGCCCCTGCGGCCATCCGTTTCCGTGCTCAGGTCTGAGGTTCATCGTCCTCGGGGCCCGTGCGTGGTTCGTGGAACGACTCTGGCGTCGTCTCGTAGGTATGGCCGCTCGGCGTGGTGATGATCATTCCGCCGTCGCCGGTGGGCACGGCCGACCACCCGGGTTCCTCTTTGAGCAGGTTGTGGTTCTTGCAGTGGACGTGACAGTTGTGATGATTGGTCTTTCCGCCGCGAGCCCGCGCGACGATATGGTCGATCTCGGAGGCCTCGGCCGGCAGATGACAGCCCGGTTGGGTGCACTCGCGGTCCCTCGCCTTGATCAAGCGGGCCAAGGACGCCGGTGATCGGTACTTGTCGCCGCCCGCCTCGAGCAACTGGCCTGTGGCGGAGTCGGTGATCAGCCGAGACCAGGTCGATGCGGGGTCGGACGCGATTTCGCGGACCAGCCAGTCGGGAATGGGACCGTACCCGGCGAGTGTCGCGGGATCATCGCGCGCACCGACGAGTGTCAAGAAATCGACGTAGACATGGATATGGGCCCGGGGCTTTCCCCGGCCGTTCTCCGCCAGCAGTCGTTCGGCGAAGATATCGGCGCGATGCTGGTCGAGCGTCCGGGATTTGTCCTTGTTCCGCCGGGCTCGCGCGGCGCGGCTCATTGAGGCGTAGATGGAACTGGCGACTTCCGTGGGAAGGTGGCCTGAGAGTGTGGACATGGTCTCGTCGTCGTGTTCCAACGAGATATGCCGCAACGCGCGTTTCTTCGCCGCTCGTTCGCGATAGCCGTCGGGATCGAATTTCTGCACGGCGTGTCTCACCGAGCCCCGGATCGCGCCGGGATCGCGATCGGCGAGACGTTTGGTCAGCCAGGCGTCGACCTGCGCCGCGACTTCGTCCGACACTGCCCGGGTCAGCTGCATGACCTTGGAAGCCTTGTACAGGTCGATATCGCCACGATCCAACGCCGCCAGCGTGTTCGGCAGGCGGGCGACCAGAGCGCACGAGGTCTCGACGAGCAGGTACGCGTGATTGCGGGTGACCGAGAAGCGCAAGGCGACCTCCTCGGTCACGGATCTTCGTGATCCACCGCGAGCGGCGAAGTCGGCTAACGCTCGTACCTGACGCCCCTGCGTTCGTCGAAGGGAAAGCTCTTCGTCGAACGCGGCGTCAAGAAAGCGAGCGGCTTTCGGGTTATAAGCGAGAGTTGTGGTCATGCCCATGATCATAGTCGAACGCGCGTTCGAATGCGATCGAGATCGTGATCGAATTTACGCGGAGAGTGAACGGGCCAGTGACGACCGTTTGTTCATGTTGAGATGCGGTCACCGAGTGAATGGGGAGGGGAGCGGCGACTACCCCGGACTGCTGGAAGACCGAGAAGTGTTGGCGGCGCGAGCCGGTGATCGGCGACGAGCACGGCTGAGGGCTGGCTCGACTGTTTCGACGGGCGAGGGCTGCTCTATCGGATCGAGCTTTCCTCCGTTCGAGTCGCCGGCCGCGACACGTACCCGAGCGGGATGTGCGGGGAACTTCCGACGCCGACCTCGTCGATACTCTGGCCGATGCTGAGCTCGTGGGAAGAGGACACCCGGGGTGCCGGCTCTGAGGGCAGGCGGACGCCACAGTGAGGCGCCAGTGCCCGTATCTCCTGGGTGATTCGCGACTGACCGACCTCGTTTCGCGCCATCGCGACGAGTGAACGTCCGCTCATGCCGCATGTCGCCTCGGTCGCCGCGACCAACCCCACCTGACTCGTATCGGCTTCACTTGCCGGTGCTGCTGTCCCAGAGCGCGTAGAACGCAGAACGGGAAATCGGTGTGAAGCCGGGATCGGCGAGGTCGAGTGCTCGATCGGTGAGTCCGCCGGCGTCATCTTCGATGTTCCGCCAGCAGTAGCGGTGAGCAGTTCCGGACGAATCCAGCTCGATTTGTTTGATGGCCACTGCCTCGTCGTTGACCGTGATCGCTTCCCACAGCCAGCGAGCTCCTTCGTCGACCAGGCCTTCATGGTCCACGTACTCGTAGTACTGGCGAAGCTCGGAGCTTTCGTCGAACGCCCGATACCAAGCGACGCTTGCCCGGAACGCGGCTTCAGTCTCCAGCGACCAGTGCCGTTGTGCGGCCAGACGCCGGTAGCGCGTCTCCACGTCCTGCGGAAAATCGTTCACTGCCGAAGTATGCCGGTGGTTGAGCGCGGAGGCGCAGGAGCCGGCTCGGCATCGGGCCGCCAGGGAGCGGAGGCCACCACCGCCGATCACTGCGCCGATGTCGAATCGGGCCACTCACCCGAGCACGATGATGCCGTACCTGGTGATGAAGTTCTTCGCCCCAGGACGCTGTCGATCTGGCCCAGCGTCGCCGCGGGCACCGAGCTGACGAGTTGCCACGCCCCGCGAGCCGCCAGCGTCTCGCGATCGGCCCCCGCTCACGTCGGACTTCGCTGCCCGAATGGCCCGTGCCCGCGCCCGGATGGCTGCCCGCAGGGGTACCGACGCGGCAACCAGGCCGGTGCCACCATGGAGTGACCATACGAGAGGCCGGCCCATGCCGTTGCGAACCGCCCGATCGCAGACCGACGCCGGAACCGAACCCCTGGCCACCCGCGGGCCGGTGGCGCGAGCGCATCTTCCCGCGCTGCCCGGGAACCGCTCCTCGCTGGCGTCGCTTGGTCCCGCGTCGCTCCTGCGGCTGCAGCGCGCGGCGGGCAACGCTGCGGTGGCGGGCGGCGTCGCGGCGTTGGCCGTCGATCCCGCGGCCTCCGTGCAGCGGTGCGGCTCGACCCCGGCCGACGAGTGCCCGTGCCATGGCGAAGACGCCTCCCCGGAAGGGGAGCAGCGCCAGGCGACCGTCCAGCGAGCCCAGATGTCCGCCGAGGCCCCTATCGTGGTGCAGCGGACGACGGTCGGCCCGATCCTCGACGAGTACTTCTCGCCGTTGTCGTCCCCGCGGGTGTGGGTCATGGAGGAGAGCGACCCGTACACCGTGCTCGTCCGCGGGTGGCAGCCGGTGATCGACGGCCAGGCGTGGCTCCTGAACCACCTCGAACAGAACGCGGCGGAGTGGGACACCAGGCACCGCACGACGCCGGGGTGGAGTTCCGGCATGACGGGGCACGATCCCGCCGCGGCGTCGAACTCCGTGCCCCACCCTCCTGGCACGGATCCGACGACCTGCCGCAACGCGTTCATCCCGTACGTGGCCGGGGAGGTCGGGCGCGGGCTGGCGGGCCCCGTCGGGCCGCTCCTCCCGCGGATCGAGACATGGGAACTGCACACTTGCGCGATCGGGTCGTTCGTCCTGCGCGCGACGGTCGACGCGATCGACCAGACCGCCGGGACCGCGACGGTGAACATCTGGATGCAGAACGAGATGAGCCGGACGTCGTTCGGGCGGTTCGCCGACCAGGCGGTGCTGAGCGGCCAGGCGACCCAGTACATGTGGTGGCACTGGCGCGTGCAGCACCGGTGGGTGCCCACGCCTCCACCACCTCCGCCCCCGGCGCCCGCGCCGCCCCTCGTGCTCACCGGCGACCTGCTGTTCGACTTCAATTCGGCGACCGTGCGACCCGAGGCCCGGTCGGCGTTGGCCGCCGTGGTGCCGGCGCTGCGGGCGAGGCCTTCGACGAACGTCGTGGGGCACACGGATTCCCGAGGGACCGACGAGTACAACCAGAGACTCTCGGAGCGACGGGCACAGGCCGTGATCGCCGTCCTCGTCGCGGAGGACGGGTCGCTCGCAGGCCGGCTGCACGCGTCCGGGCGGGGTGAGTCGGAGCCGGTCGACACCAACGACACGCGGGCGGGCCGACAGCGCAACCGGAGGGTCGAGCTCGCGACGCCGTGACGGCTCAGCGACCCTTGTGGTGGCGGCGGGCGGCAGGCGGGCGTGATCGGATATCGGCCAGTGCCCACGGCTGCCTGCCGTGTCGCAGGTGGCCGGCGAGGAGATAGCCGATCCCCTTGGGCGTGAAGCCGGCGTCGTGGATGGCGGCCGGGGTGGGCTCGACGCAGTCCCAGGAACACCCGCTCGGCGCTGGAGGAAGCCGCTCCGGGATCGAGGCGTCACCGTCGATGTGCGCGACGAACACGTATTCGTCGTCGACGCCGGTCTTGTCGATGTCGATGAGCGCGCCGATGGTCGTGTCGAGGTTCGCCTGCTCGCGGAGGGCGAGCCGCAAGGCCTCGTCGAACGGCCGATCGCTGTCGCCGACCCGCCGGCCGGGCAGAAGATGGCGACTGGTGCCGTCGGGAAGGTCTTGCCGTAGGGCGAGCAGATATCCGTTCGGCGTCCTGATGACCGCGCTCAAGCGGACGGACATGGACGGCTCCTCCGTCACGGACCGGCGGCCGGGTCGTCGAGGTCGAGCGGCGGCATCGCCGCCGCGTCTCGCGCCCAAGCGTCGCGAAATCCCGGTTGGACCGCGAGATCGACCAGTTCGATCCTGGCCCCGATGCTGTCGAGCCGATGGTAGGTGAAGGAGCGCCCGTAGGGGCAGGAGTCGAACTCGATCGGCGCGCCCCGGTCCGCCAGCCGCTGTTTGTCCGCCACGACGTCCTTGGACCAGTAGCCGATGTGGTCGAAGCGGGATCCGCCGGTCGCGTCCCACGGACTGCCGGCGGGCCCTTGGATCACCTCGAAGAACGGCGGCCCGCCGGTCGAGAACACGATTTCGTAGTCCCAGTCCCCGAGGGTGCCCGCACGGACCGGGCTCCAGGTCACCCCGAGAGTGCGGGTGAGGTCCTCGGTCGCCTGTCCGATATCCCGGACGACGAAGCACAGGTGGTAGAAGGCGTTCAACTGCTCAACCCTCGCCAACCGCGAGCAACTCCCGCAGCATCGCCAGCAGTTCCCGCCGGTCCCCGGCCCCGAGTTTCCCGCGGATCCGCGCCATATGGTGTTCCACGGTCTTCCCCGAGATGAACAGTTCGCTCCCGGCCTGCTTGTACGTCAGCCCGCCGACGACGAGGCGGGCGACTTCCAGTTCCCGTTCGCTCAAGGCGTTCAGTCCGGTGGCCGCGACGGGTTCCGGTGCCCGGCCTTGGAACTGCCGGGCCGCTTCGAGCAGCTGGACCATCGCCTTCCGGTCGGAGGTCCGGATCGCCGCCTGCCCGGCCAGCCGGGAGGCGTCCCAGCAGAGCCCGAGTTCGTGCAGTTCCGACGCGGACGCGGTGATCGATTCCGGATCGAAACTCCCGGTCAAGACCGCGAGCCAGCCGGTCGCGGCGGCGGCGAGGGCCGCGGGATAGCGGCCGCAGGGGGCGAAATCGGTCAGCGCGGCCAGATGTTCCCCTGCCGACGCGTGGTCCTCGACGGTGATGGCGGCGTGCAGTTCGTGCCAGCGCAGGGTCGCTGTCCACAGTGGAGGGTTGCCGAGCGCGTCGAGCACGGCGTGTGCCCGTTCCAGCTGTCCGGCCAATTTGGCGCTCGCGCCGCCCCGTGCGGCCGCGATCGCGAGTTCTCCCAGCGGCAGCAGCGAATACAGGTCCGGTTGCTGGCGCATCGACGCCTGATACGCGCGGTCCCAGGAGCGTTGCAGGCCGGGAAGATCGCTCGCTCGCCGTGCCAGACCCAGCTGCAGGGTGGCGGCGAAGAGTTCGTCGCGCGCTTCGAGGCCGTCCGGCGGCATCAGTGCCTCGGCGGCCGTCTTGAGGTCGCCCGCGGTCATCGCGACCCAGCCGAGCAGCAGCCGGTGCCGCTTCGCGAGCAGGTCGCCACCGATCCGGCCGTTCTCCGCGCGGTTCAGCACCGACTCGGCCAGCGCGAGTTCGCCGGAATGCAGGCCCACCAACGCCGCGAGGGCCGCCGGACTGTCCGGGAGCGGCGCGGGCGCGCCCGCCGATTCCAGCATCGAAGCCGCGCCCAGCAAGGCGGAAAGTGTTTCGGTGCCGCAACCCGACACCGAATCGGTGATCGCCCGCGCCATCCGCGAGGCGGCTCCGGCGAACAGGGTCGGCACTTCGGGGGTTTCCAGCACACCCCGGGCGGCTTCGAGTTTTCCGGTGCCCAGCAACGCGATCGCGGCGAACGCCTTCGACGCCGCCCGCCCGGACCATTGGTACAGCTCGGCGCTGTGCGCCAGTTCGCCGCGATGCGCCAGCACGGTCGCGGCCACTTCGGCGCCCGCGGCCCTGGCGTCCGTGTCCGACGTGCTGCCGAGCATGCCGTCACCGAGCCGCAGTGCGGTGTCGAGGTCCCCGGCCAGCGCCGCGGCGTGCGCCCAGCCGACGGTGAGCGCCGCGCCGCGCCCACCGGCCTCGGACGCGGCCTCGTAGAACCGCGCCGCGAGTTTCGTGTCGTCGGGCATCGCCTCGCGTGCGGCCGCTTCGAAGGCCGCCGCCGCGCTCGCGCCCGAACTTCCCGTGCCCAGCAACGACCGGGCGAGGTCGAGCACCGGAAGCCCGTCCCGCAGCTGGAGTTCCACCAGCCGCTGCAGCACCGTCAGCCGTCGGCCCGGCGAACCCCAGGTCCGGATGGCTTCGGCCGCGATCGGCAGCAGGACGTCGTCCTCACCGAGGAGACCGGTCGCCCTGGCGCTGTCGAAGACTTCGGGCAGCCCTTCGCGATCGCGGTTGAGGAGCGCGGCAAGGAGATCGAGGTTCCGGCCCGCGCCCGCTTCCGCCGCGATCAGGTAGCGGTGCACGTCGTCGTCCAGCTGCTCCAGTTCGCCGCGGAAATCCGCGAGCCGCCCGGTGACCGTGCGCACCACGAGTCCCGGCACACCACCGGTTCTCGCGTGGACCTCCGCCGCGGTGGCCGCGTCGCCGCCGGCGTACTCGACGAGCCGCCGGACGTCGTCGACGCCGAAAGCGCCCAAGGTCACCGACCGGCCGAAGGAATCGGCCAGTACGCGCAGGGTCGTCGTCCGCGCCGCCGGCCGGAACGCCAGCACCACGGGCGCCGTGGTTTCTTCGGCCTGTGCCTTGATCTTCGCGAGCTCGTCGTCGTCGAGCTGATCGGCGTCGTCGACCAGCAGCGCTTCGACCCCCGCCTCCGCGTAGTGGCGTCCGAGCAGGCCGAGCAGGTGGGTCTTGCCGTGCCCGCCGGGGGCGACGACGGTGACCCGCACCGGGAGTTCCGGGGCGGTGGTCACCTCGTCGAGCAGGCTCCGGGCACCCGGATGGATGATGCCGGGCTTGTCGAGCAGTGCGTTCAACAGCGACCTTCGGGAGTGGACGGCGTGGCACCGGGGGTGGGCGGCGCGCACGAGCTCGAAGTGGCGGGAGGGGCTTCGGGACCCTTGTCTGCGGTGGCTTCTCGAGTGGTCAGGGTGAGCAGCAGGGTGGTCGCGGCGAGCACCACGACCGCGGCTCCGGCGACGAGGGGCTTGCGTCGGCTGAGCAGTTTCGCCGCCCCGGTGCGTTCTGGCAAGGGGAAGGGGGTGATGTCCACCGGCGGCCGTTCGGGCCGCTCGGTGAGCTCTTCGGGCGTGTCGACCCGGGGAAGCAGGGTGGTTTCGATGGTCGCGACGGCGTGCGATCCCGCCCCGCCGGGTTGAGGAAGGTCACGTCGCGCGGCGATGTTGGCCGCGCCGGTCGCCACCGTCAGCACCGGGTCGCTCGACGCGAAGACGGGGCACGGTGTCCGGCCGGGGACCGGCGGCGCTTCGCCGCAGAGCACGATGCCCGCCAGCGCCTGCGGCGGTATCCCGGCGCCGTGCGCGAGTTCGAAGACCTTGCCGACGGCCTCGGCGGGGTCGACACCTTCCAGCGTTTTGATCGGTTGCCAGCCGTTGACGGTGGCGGCGGCGATCGTGACGACCGCGCCGTCCGGGCCGAATTCGCAGACGCCGGCGGTGACGTCGCCGTGCGGGGCGAGGTACGCGTGCAGCGCGGCGACGGGCGCCGCCACCAGCGCGGCACGGGGGAATCCGGCCTCGGCCAGTGCCCGGCGCAGCAGGTCCCGGCGGAACGAACCCCAGCCGACGGGATGGGTGAGCACGATGTGGTGCGGTTTCTCACCGAAGCGTTCGGCCGCTTGATCCACCGCCGCGTCGACGAGGACCGCGCTGAGGGATTCGGCGGGGAACCGCTCGCCGCCGACGATCACGGGGACGTCGTCGCCGACCCGTTCGTGGAACCCGGTGAGCAGGCGGGCGGGCGCGGACCGGCCTGCCTCGACCGCGGCGTCCCCGGTGAGCAGGTAGCCGTCGTCGTCGAGGAACACCGCCGACGCCGCCGCCGGGCCCCGCGCGCCGAGCCACGACGGCTCGGGCACGCTCCAGCCGTCGCCGGAGTTCACGCAGGTGGCGGCGGTGGTGCGGGTCGAGGCGATATCGATGCCGAGGACGTAGGGCAACGAGCATCCTCCTTCGCTTGACCAGCCCCTAGGACCAGATAGGGCCACTCACCTGAACGGCTTGACCCATCCGGGTGAGGGTTGGCATTAAACCCAACCGAGTGCGTCTCGGTTAAGCCCCTAACGCCCTAACGATGTCATACCGATCCCCTATTGGCTGAGTGAGCGACGACCAGGAGTGATCCCCGATGTGCCCATGGGCACCGGCTCACTAACTTCGGTGACCTGCGCTCAGCCGTGCCCTCCGGCCGCTGGGCGCGCCCCACCGACCTACACCTCCAGGAGAGTCCTTTCATGGGTTCCGTCCAGACCCTGCACGACTTCACGCTGAACCTGCTGAACGACACCGCGGCCCGCGCGGCGTTCGCCAACGACCCGCAGCAGGTGCTGGCCGACGCCGGCCTCGGCGACATCAACGCCGCCGACGTGCACGAGGTCGTCCCGCTGGTGCTCGACTTCGTCCCGGTCGGCACCGCCACCGACCTCACCGGAGCCACCGCGGCCACCGCCGACAACCTGGCGGGCTTCGGCGGCGTCACGAACGCCGTCAACGGCACCGACGGCGAGTGCGCCGACGGTGTCCAGGGCGCGATCGACCAGCTCACCGCGCTGACCGCCGGCCTGCCGGTCGCCGTCCCCGGTGCCGGCGCCCTGCCGGGCCTGCCCGAGGCCGGTCTCCCGGGTGTCCCGGCCGTTCCGGGCCTGCCGGAGCTGGGCGACCTGCCCGCCGTCCCGGCCGTGCCCGCCGTCGGCGACCTCCCGGTCGACGTCCCCGGCCTGTCCGCCGTGCCGGCCGTCTCCGACGTGACCGACGTGTCGAACGCCGCCGCCGGGGTGACCGCCCTCGCGCAGAACACCGTCGGCAGCTTCGGGCTGACCGACGACCTTTCGCGTGGCCTCGACGCCGCTTCCGTCGGCCAGGCCGGCGACCTCGCCACCGGTGCCCTCGACACCGCGACCGACGTGGCCCACGGCGTTCCGGCCGTGGACGCCGGCGCCCTGCCCGCCGTCGACTCGGTCCCGGCCGTCGGCGACCTGACCAGCGACCTGCCGCGCGCCGACGGTGTCGCGGGCGACGCCCCGAACTTCCTCTCCGAGGTCGGCGACCTGACCAGCACCATCGGTCACGTCGACGTCGCGGACGTCACCACCAAGGTGCACGACATCGCGGGCAAGGCGCACGACATCGGCAACGGCAACGTCGCGAGCGACGTGACCGACAACGTCGCGACCGATGTCACCGACAACGTCGTGAACGACGTCGCGAACCACGCGGGCGTCAACGACGTGCACGACGTCGTCTCCGGTGTGGCCAACAACATCGGCCACGTGGGCGACATCAACCTCGGTGCCGGCGACATCGCGTCGAACAACGACATCCACATCGGCTGATCCGAACATTTTTCAGCTCTGTGTCAGGGCCCCGCGACCGCAGCAGGTCGCGGGGCCCGCATGGCGTGTTGGCCCATGCCACATTGATTCCGCGCTTGGTTAAGGGAACACTGCATCCCCGTGACAGCCCCCGCCTGGCTCGACGTGCTCAACGAGACCTTGGACGCCTGTGCCGCCCACGGTCGCGCCGACCTGGCCGAACGGCTCCGCCGCAGACGGGACCAGCGGGCGCCGGGCACCCGGATCGCGGTGGTCGGTTTTCCCAAACAGGGCAAGGGTTACCTGCTCAACGCGCTGCTGAACGCGCCGGTCTGCGCGGTCGGGGACGCGAGTACGCCCGCCGTTCCCACGGAGATCGGGTACGCCGCCGACCCCGCCGCCGTCCTGGTCGGGCATGCCAGGGAGAACGTGCCGGTCGGCGATCTCGCCAGGGAACTCGAGGTCCGGCCGCCCGGTTCGCTGCGCCGGGTCGAAGTCGGCCTGCCGCGCGAACTCCTCGGCACGGGGCTGGTGCTCGTGGACACCCCGGCGATCGGGGATCCGCGGTCCCCGCGTACGGCGGCCACCCTCGACGTCCTCGCCGACGCGCACGCGGTGATCCTCGTCTCCGACGCGACACAGGAACTCCAGCCCGCCGAACTCGCGCTGGCGAGGCATATCCGGACCTGGTGCCCGGCGCTGGTGCTGGCGCTGACCAAGATCGACGCGAGCCCGGACTGGCGGGAGCTCGCCGCCCGCAATCGGGCCGCGCTGTCGGAGACCGGTGTCGTCGCCGACGTCTTCCCCGTGTCCGCGACGGTGCGTCAAGCCGCCGCGAAAGCCGGTGACGCCGCACTGAACGGACAGTCCGGTTTCCCGGAACTCCTGAACTGGGTGGGAGAACAGGCCGCGCGCCCCATCGAACGCACCCGCGCGCTCGCCGCCGCGGTGAGTGTGCGCGCGGCGGCGGTCGAACTGGTCGAGACGCTGCAGACCCGGCTGAACGCCGTCTCGCAGGACAACGGCGTCGATCAGGTCACCCTGCTGCACCAGGCGCAACGGCGCACGGAGGAGCTGCGGCGGCAGAACGTCCGCTGGCAGAACATGTTGTCCGACGAGATCACCGATCTGATCTCCGACGCCGAATACGACCTGCGCGAGCGGACCCGGGTGATCGTGCGGCATGTCGACCGCACCTTCGACGAAGGCGACCCGGTGCAGATCTGGCCGGATTTCCAGACCTGGCTGGAAGAGAACCTCGCCGAGGCCGTCGAGACGAACTACAACTGGGTGTCCGACCGGTCGGCGTGGATCGCGCAAGCCGTCGCCTCGACTTTCGGGCCGCATTACGGCCACGCCCCGGAACTGCCGCTGACCGGGTCCGGAGTGGACTCGATTCCCGAGGTCGGCGCCCCCAAGATCGAGCGGTTCAAGATCGGGCAGAAACTCTTCACCGGCTTGCGCGGTTCCTACGGCGGTGTGCTCATGTTCGGCCTGGTCACCAGTCTCGCCGGACTGCCGTTGATCAACCCGGTGTCGCTCGGCGCCGGTGTCGCGTTCGCCACCAAGAGCGTCCGCGACGAGGGCGGGATGCGGTTGCAGCGCCGCCAAGCGCTGGCGAAGGCCGCGGCGCAGCGCCACGTCGACGACGTGTTCATCCGGTTCAGCAAGGAGATCAAGGACGAGGTCCGCCAGGTGCAGCGGCGCCTGCGCGACCATTTCGCCGCGCTGTCCGACCAGCTCTCGGAAGAGCTGACGCGGCAACGGGAACTGATCATCGCCGGCTCCGCCGAGCGGGACCGGCGTACCCAGCGGGTCAAGAAGGAGATCGACCGGCTGGCCGCCCTGCACCGGAAGGCGGGAGCTTTGGGCGCGACCGCCCGTGATATCCGGGAGCTGTCGGCGTGACCTCGCTCGATGTCCGGGAACTGCTGAACGAGGCCGCGGCGCACTACCGGGAGCGCCCGCACGCGGTGGAGATGCTGCGGGAATGCCTGGAGCGGCTGGACGAACCACTGCGCGTCGGCTTCATCGGCACGCCGGGAACCGGGAAGTCCACTTTGGTCTCGGCGCTGGCGGAATGGCCGACGCGGGCCTTGCGCGAGATCGATCTGTTCGACACACCGGCCTTCGCCGAGCACGTCGACGCGACGGTGCGGTTGGTGCGCCATCTCGAACCCGACGAACTCGCCGGCACCCGGCCGGTGGGCGGTTCGGCGTTCGCGCGGCAGACGGCGGTGAACTCGGTGCTCGTGCTCGGCAGGGCGGACGAGGTCGGCGCGGGCCGGATCGACGCCTTGCTCACCGCGAAACAGCTGGCCCGCCGGGCTTGGCGCGAGAACCCGGATTGCGCGGGATTCCAGGGCGTCATCGCGGTCGCCGGGCAGCTCGGCTACGCGGGACGAGCGTTGCGGGACGACGAATTCGAAGTGCTGCGCGCGCTGGCGTCGGTCTCCCGGCCGGAACTGGAGCGGTATCTCCTGTCCGTGGATTCCTTTGTGGGCGATCCGTTCCCGGTGCGGGTCTCGCCGGAATCACGGAAGCACCTGGTGTCGCGGTTCGGGCTCTACGGCGTCCGGCTGGCGATCACCCTGATCCGCACCGGTTGCGAGAGCAGGCTGAAACTCTCGGCGGAACTCGTGCACCGCAGCGGTCTCGGCGACCTGAGGGACACGCTCGCGGGGTGTTTCGTCGCGCGGGCCGAAGCACTGAAGGCGCGTACGGCGGTGGTGCGCTTGGAAGGCCTTCTCGCCGCGGAACCGCTCCCGCACGGTGATCGGCTGGCCGCCCGCGTCGAACGCTTCGCCGCGGCCGCGCACGACTTCCGGGAGCTGCGGCTCATCGCGGGTATCCGCGGTGGCCGCACGGCGTTGTCCGGGGAGACCGCCGAGGAGGCCGTCCGGCTGCTCGGCGCGCAGGGACTCGCGCCGACCGAACGGCTCGGTCTCGAACCGGACGCGGATCCGGCGGAGATCCACGCCGCGGCCGAAAGCGCGCTCGTCCGGTGGCGGAACGAGGCGGAACGAGCCGACGCCGCGCACGCCGAACGCGCCGCCGCCCGGGTGATCGTGCGTTCGGTCGAGGGACTGCTCAGCCTGTTCGTGGCTTGACGCCTGACGGCAGGCGAGTCACCATAGAGCACTCTATGGTGGCTCTGACCAGCTGAAAGGGGTCCGGCATGCCCGACGACGCGCGTCCGGATGTGCGGCTTCTCGGTGAACTTTTCGCGTATTGGGCGAAGACGATCCCCGAGCGGGAGGCCCTTTCGTTCCAGGGGCGGCGGCTCACCTGGGCCGAGCTCGACGAGCGGGCGAGGCGCGTCACCGGCGCGCTCGCGGCCGCCGGAATCGGCAGCGGTGACAGGGTCGCCTTCGTCGACAAGAACACGCCCGCCTGCCTGGAAGTGACCTTCGGCGCGTCGTCGCTCGGGGCGGCGAACGCGGTCGTCAACTGGCGTCTCGCCCCGGAGGAGCTGGCGTACGTCCTCGGTGACAGCGGCGCGCGGGTCGTCTTCGCCGGCCCGGAACTGCTGCCCGCCGTCGAGGCGCTGCGCGATCGGCTGCCGTCGGTCGAGCGCGTGATCGTCGTCGGGGGAGAGGACGATCAGTACGAGGACTTCCTGGCCGACGCGACGCCGGCCGGGGTGTCACCCGGGGTCGACGAGCACGACGGCGCGCTGATCATCTACACCAGCGGTACCACCGGATTCCCCAAAGGCGCCGTCCTGACGCACCGGAACCTGCTGTCGCACAGCCGAAACGCCGGGGCCGCGTTCCCGATGGACGACGGCGATCGCAACCTGGTCGCGATGCCGCTGTTCCACGTCGGCGGGAGTTGTTACGCGATCATCGGTTTCCACTACGGGCAGCCGACGACGATGACGCGCGAGCCCGACGGCAAGTCGCTGCTTGGCGCGCTCGCCGAAGGGGTCACGCACGCGTTCCTGGTGCCCGCGGTGGTCGCCGGCATCATGCAGGCGGGGGAGCGGGCCGTCGCCGCGTTCGCGCGGTTGAAGTACCTGGGCTACGGCGCTTCGCCGATGCCGCTCCCGTTGCTGCGCAAGGCGCTCGAGGCCTGGCCGGACACCCGGTTCGTGCAGGTCTACGGCATGACCGAGCTGTCCGGGGTGGTGACGACGCTCGGCCCGGACGCGCATCGCGACCCCGCCCGGCCGGAGCGGCTGGCGTCGGCGGGCACGGTGCTGCCCGCGGTGGGGATGCGCGTCGTCGACCCGGCGACCCTCGAAGACGCCGAACCGGGCACCCCCGGCGAGCTGTGGTTCCGCACCGACCAGGCGATGGCGGGCTATCTGGGCAAACCCGAGGCGACCGCCGAGACGATCATCGACGGCTGGGTCCGCAGCGGCGACGTCGGCAGGGTCGACGACGGCGGGTTCGTCTTCATCGAGGACCGCGTGAAGGACATGATCATCACCGGCGGCGAGAACGTCTATTCGCCCGAGGTCGAGCGGGTCATCGCCGAACATCCCGCGGTCGGCGAGGTCGCCGTGATCGGGATCCCCGACGATCGCTGGGGCGAGCAGGTCAAGGCGGTGGTCGCCCCGGCGCCGGGGGAGCGGGTCGACGGCGAAGAACTCGTCGAGTACTGCCGGGAACGCCTGGCGCACTACAAATGCCCGCGCACGGTCGAGATCGTGGAGGCGTTGCCGCGCAACGCGACCGGCAAGATCTTGAAACGCACCCTGCGGCGGCCGTACTGGGAAGGGCGGGAGCGCGCCGTCTGATGCCGTCGACCGTCAGCCCTGAGAAGTACTTCGACGCGGCGCTGGACATCCTCGCCGAGTCCGGGTTCGCCGGGCTCAACGTCGGCGCGCTCGGCCGGCGCCTCGGCGTGACGAGCGGATCGTTCTACCACCATTTCGGCGGCTGGCCCGGGTTCGTCGGCGCGCTGCTCGACTTCTGGGCGCAGCGGCAGGTGCGGATCCTGCGGGAACTGGACTTCGGTTCCGGCGGTCCGGAGGCGGATTTCGCCGCGCTGATGAGCCTGACGCGCGGCCTCCGGCATCGCGCGGAGGCGGCCATCCGCGCCTGGGCGGCGAACGACGAAACCGTTCGCGTGGCACAGAAACGCGTCGACGATGCCCGGGTCAAGACGGTGGGGAGGGTGGTGGCCGAGCTGATCCCCGACCGGCGCCGCGCCGAGGTCGTGACCTCGCTCGGGCTGGCGATGCTGGTCGGGTATCAGCAGGTGGCCTCGGCGGGCGGTTTCACCGACCTCGGCGACATCCTCGACGAGTACACCCGGCTGGTGCTCGCCGGCCAGAGCGGGAGCTGAAGGACGCTTTCCCCGCATGCGACGTGGCGAAAGCGTCCTTCACCGCGTGAGATGCGGGGAAAGCGTCCTTCAGGCGTTGCCGAGCACCCGGCTCACGGTGATCTCGATGACCACGCGTTCCGGGTTCGGCTTGGGCTGCCGGTAGCGCGCGGCGTAGCGGTTTTCGGCGTCGCGCACCGACTCCGGGTCTTCGCGCAGCACGGCGCGTCCCTCCAAAGTGGACCACCGGGGCCCGTCGAGCTGGCAGGCGGCGACCGGAATGCCCTGTTCGCCCGCTTCCTTGACCAGGCGGGCCTTCTTGGACGAACGGAACGTGATCACCCGGGCGATCCCGGCCTCGAAGTCCACCGTGACCCCCACCGCGACGACGTGCGGGGTCCCGTCGGGGCGGACCGTGGTCAGGGTGGCGAGGTGCCGCTCGGTCCAGAAGTCCCGGAAGGCTTCGCCGCGCGCGCTCAGGTCGATCGTCATGCGGCCTACGCTAGGCCACCGTTCACGAAGACGTCTTTTGAGGTAATAGTAAGGAAACTTTCTTAACTCTCTTGTTTTTGCCCGATCCGGATGTCACTCTCGGAACGCGCCGCCGCCACCAACGACGTTTCCGGAGGAGCCATGAGAAAGACCGTTCGGACAGTGCTGGCCGCGGCCGCGCTGACCGCCGGGCTGGTCGCCACGACCGCCCCCGCCACCGCGGCGACCACTCAGGGGACCCCTTATCTGCCGGGCGTTCTGCGTCCGTCCGTGTCGCAGTCGGCGCAGGACGCGGCGCTCGCCAAGTACTACGACTACTGGAAGAAGAACTTCCTGACCACCAAGTGCGGCGCGGGCACGTACGCGGTCAAGGCGCCGGACGCCGACCACGCCTTCGTGGCCGAGGGTCAGGGCTACGGGATGACCATCGCGGCGATGATGGCGGGCAAGGACTCGCAGGCGCGCACGGTCTTCGACGGGATCCTGAAGTTCGTGAAGGCGCACCCTTCGTCGATCGACAAGGATCTGCACGCCGCCGAGCAGAACGAGAGCTGCACGAGCGTCAACGGCGTCGACTCGGCGACCGACGGCGACCTCGAAATCGCCTACGGCCTCCTGCTCGCCGACAAGGTCTGGGGCAGTGGCGGTTCGGTGAACTACAAGGCCGAGGCGCTGCGGATCATCAAGGCGATCAAACGCAGCGAGGTGCACCCCACCACCAAGTTCATGCGGCTGGCGGACTGGGCCGACAGCGGCAAGTACATCAACAGCTCGCGTTCCTCGGACTGGATGCCCGGTCACCTTCGCGCGTTCGAAAAGGTCACCGGTGACTCGTTCTGGGGTCAGGTCCGGACCCGGCAGGAGAAGGCGGTCACGCAGCTGCAGCAGCAGTACGCGCCGAAGACCGGCCTGATCCCCGACTTCGTGGTCAACACCAACTCCACGCCGAAGCCCGCTCCCTTCGACTTCCTCGAGGGCAGGGACGACAAGTACAGCTACAACGCCTGCCGCGACCCGTGGCGGCTCGGGGTCGACGGCATCACCGTGTCGGGGAGCCCGGCGCAGGGGCAGGTGCGGAAGATGAACACCTGGATCCAGCAGAACACCGGCGGCGACCCGGCCAAGATCACCACCGGCTATCTGCTGTCGGGTGCCAAGATCCCGGGGCAGACGGGTCAGCACCCCTGCTTCACCGCGTCGTTCGCCATCGCGGCGATGAACGACCCGGGCAGCCAGGCCTGGCTCGACAAGCTGTGGACCTCGATCACGACCTGGACGCCGAACGCCAAGGACTACTACGGCACCGGCATCACCCTGCAGGTCCTGCTCATCCTCTCGGGGAACTACATCGCGGTCTGACCGAACTCGCGTGAAGGCCCCCTTCCCTCGGCTCAGCCGGGCGAAGGGGGCCTTCACGCGCGAAACGGACATCCGCGAGACAGGATTTCAACTGTGTGTTGACCACTTCAACAGCCAGTTGTAGCGTCGGCGACCACCTGAAGCCCCCGTGGAGGTCCGTCATGCCGTCGACGCCGCTCACCCTGAACCGAACCTGGCGCTTGGCCGTGCTCACCGGCCTTGCCGCGCTCGTCACCGCTGCCTGCGGAGGCGGGCCCGACGGCGCCGGTGGCCAGGAACCCGCGGCGCCGGGCGCGCCCGCCGCGATCCCGGACACGACCGCGCTGATCGAGTCCGTCCAGAAGGACGCCGCCGTCGCCGGCACCCTGCCCGCGAAGTACGCGCAGGCCGGGATGCTGCACCTGGCCTCGAACCTGCAGTCCGCGCCCAACAACTTCTACGCCGCCGACGGCAAGACCCCGATCGGCTACGAGGTCGACCTCGCCAAGGCCATCGGCAAGAAGCTGGGCGTCACCGTGCACCACCAGGACATGGCGTTCGGTTCGCTGATCACGAGTCTCCAGTCCGGCCGCGTGGACCTCACGATGGCCGCGATGAACGACACCAAGACCCGCCAGGCGCAGATCGATTTCGTCGACTACTTCTCGTCCGGCATCACGATCATGGTCCGCAAGGGCAACCCCGACCAGATCTCCGGCCCGGACACGCTGTGCGGCAAGAACGTCGCGGTGGTGCAGGGAACGAGCCACCAGAAGTTCGCCGAAGAGCAGAACGGCAAATGCGCGCAGGCCGGCAAGCCCGCGCTGACCGTCACCGCGACCGATTCCGACACCCAGAACCAGAACCAGCTCCGCACCGGCCGGGTCGCCGCCATCCTCAACGACCTGCCCAGCGCGGTCTACATCTCGCGGACCGCGGGGGAGGGCAAGTTCTTCGAGGTCGTGCCCGGTGAGCCGATCAACGGCGGGCCGTACGGAATCGGCGTCAACAAAGAGAACAAGCCGCTCGCGGAGTCGATCCAGAAGGCGCTGCAGTCGCTGATCGCCGACGGCGGCTACGGCAAGATCCTTCAGGCCTGGGGCGTGGAGCAGGGCGCGCTCAAGGAGGCGAAGCTCAATGGCGGAAGCTGAGCCGCTGCCGATCGTCCGGCGCAAACACTGGGGCCGGTGGATCAGCGCCGCGATCATCCTGGTGCTGCTGATCCTGCTCGGGATCGCGCTCGGCAACGCGCAGATCCAATGGGATTCGGTCCCCGAGTTCCTGTGGTACCGCGTGATGGCGGTCGGCCTGCTCAACACCGTGCTGCTCGCGGTGATCGCGCAGGGATCGGCGATCGTCATCGGGATCGTGATCGCGTTGATGCGCCGTTCGGCGAACCCGGTGGCGCGCTGGTTCGCGGCGGGCTACATCTGGCTGTTCCGCGGTCTTCCGGTGCTGCTGCAGATCCTGATCTGGTACAACCTGGCGCTGGTCTTCGAGTTCATCTCGATCCCGCTGCCGTTCGGCGGCTACCTGCTGCACGAGCAGACCAACGTGCTGATCACCGCGTTCACCGCCGCGCTGCTCGGCTTGGCGCTCAACGAAAGCGCGTACATGGCGGAGATCGTCCGCGCCGGGCTCAACAGTGTCGACAGTGGACAGACCGAGGCGGCGAAGTCGATCGGGATGTCGCCGGGCGCGACGCTGCGCCGCGTGGTGCTGCCGCAGGCGATGCGGGTGATCATCCCGCCGACCGGCAACGACTTCATCAACATGCTCAAGGGGACGTCGATGGCGTCGGTGATCGGTGTGACCGAACTGATCCACGCCGCCAACAACATCTCGTCCAACAACCTGCTGGTGATGGAGACCCTGCTGGCCGCCGCCGTCTGGTACATGGTCGTGGTGACCGTCGCCGGGGTGGGACAGCATTACCTGGAGCGCGCCTTCGACTCCGAAGACCGGTCGCGGAGCGCGTTCTCCCGCGCCGCCAAGGCCCTGCGCACCGCGCCACTGGTGAGGAGTGAACGTGTCTGAGCCACTGCTCAAGGCCGTCGGCGTCCGCAAGAGCTACGGTCACACCGAGGTGCTGGGCGGGATCGACCTCGAAGTCCATAAAGGACAGGTGGTCTGCCTGCTCGGCCCGTCCGGCGCCGGGAAGAGCACGTTCCTGCGCTGTGTCAACCATCTGGAGACGATCGACGCCGGACAGGTCTGGGTCGACGGCGAGCCGATCGGGTTCCGGCTGCGCGACGGCAAGCTGTACGAGCTGAAGGAACGCGAGGTCGCCCGGCAGCGGCGCGACATCGGCATGGTGTTCCAGCGCTTCAACCTGTTCGGCCACCGGACGGCGCTGCAGAACGTCGTCGAGGGGCCGGTGCGCGTGCTCGGCGTCCCCCTGGAGGAAGCCCGGGAGCAGGCGCTCGACCTGCTCGACAGGGTCGGCCTCGCGCACCGCGCCGACGCGTACCCGGCGCAGCTTTCGGGCGGGCAGCAGCAGCGGGTCGCGATCGCCAGGTCGCTCGCGATGAAACCGAAGCTGATGCTGTTCGACGAGCCGACGTCGGCGCTCGACCCGGAACTCGTGGGCGAGGTGCTGGCGGTGATGGGTACGTTGGCCGCGGAGGGGATGACGATGGTCGTGGTGACGCATGAGATGGGGTTCGCGGCCGAGGCCGCGGACGAGGTGGTGTTCATGGCCGACGGCACGGTCGTCGAGACCGGCCCGCCGGGGGAGCTCCTGAGCTCCCCGAAACACGAGCGGACCAAGCAGTTCCTGGCCAGGGTCCTCGCATGACGCGGATCTCGCCGCGGTACCTGCTGCAGTTCGGCGAGCCCGCCGGGTACCTCGACTTCGCCCGGTTCGGCCCGCCGTCGCACGCCGTGCTCGACACGACGGCGAGCCTGCTCGACGCCTCGACGAAGGCCGGTCCGTCCACTGTGGACGACCTGATGCGGCAGGAGACCAGGGCCAAGGCCGCCGCGGCGCGGCTTTCCGGTAGCGACACCGACCACACGGTGCTGTTGCCGCACACCAGTCTCGGGTTGTTCCAGGCGGCGTTCAACGCGCCGGGTGGCGAGGCGCTGGTGTCGGCGGCGGAGTTCCCGGCCAACACCTATCCGTGGGCCCGCGCGGAACAGGCGGGACGGCTGACCGTGCGACGGCTGCCGCTGGGCAACGTCACCGCGGACGCGGTCAAGGCGGCGCTGACCCCGGAGACGTCGCTGGTGAGCGTGAGCGCGGTCGACTTCCGCACCGGGTACCGCGCCGATCTGGCGGCCATCCGCGAGGTGGTGGGGGACAGGCTCCTCGTGGTCGACGGGATACAGGGCTTCGGCGTGACCGAGGCGCCGTGGGAGGTCGCGGACGTGCTCGTCGTCGGCGGGCAGAAATGGCTGCGGGCGGGCTGGGGGACCGGTTTCGCCGTGCTGTCCGATCGCGCGCTGGAGCGGATGGAGCCGATCCTCTCCGGCTGGACCGGCGCCCGCGACCCTGGCCTGTTCGACGACGAGATCCATCCGGCCGACGACACCGCGGCCGCGTGGTCGATCTCGAACCTGAGCCCGATCACGTCGGGGGCGTTCGCGGCCGCGCTGGAGCTGGTCGAGGAAGCGGGCGTCGGCGCCATCGCCGGGCGCATCGCCGAACGGGTCGGCGAACTCGAAGAGGTCGTGAAATCCGTTGGCGGGGAGGTGGTTTCGGCCGTCGAGCGGCGGGCCGGGATCCTCGCCTTCACCCTGCCCGGGCACGCGGCCGAACAGGTGGGTTCCGCGCTGGCGAACGCCGGGATCGCGGCGACGGTGCGGCCCGAGCACGTCCGGCTGTCGCCGCACGCGTCCACATCGGCGAGCGCGGCGGAACAGGTGCGTTCGGCGTTGGAACGGCTGAAGAAACCGGCTCGTGTGTTCGAAACACCCGTCGTCGCATCCGCGGCCTCAGGCGATCTGCTCACCGCGCTCGTCCCGGCGGTGCACGCGCTCGCGGCGATGCTGGGGCCGGGCAACGAAGTCCTGCTGCACGATCTGAGCAGGCTGCCGGACTCGATCGTCGCCATCGCGGGCGACCTCACCGGCCGGACGGTCGGCGGGCCGATGACGGATCTGCTGCTGGGCCTGGTCCGCCGCGGCACCACGCAGGATCTGACGAACTACGAGACCCACGGCCCCGACGGGCGCGCGATCCGGTCGTCGACGTTGTTCCTGCGGGACGCCGACGGGGTCGCGATCGGCTGTCTGTGCGTCAACCGGCTGTCCGACGGCGCGCCGAAGGCCAACGGGCACGAACCCGAGACGTTCCCGCCGGACGTCGACAGCCTGCAGCGGTTCCTGGTCGGGCGCGCGGTGGCGAAGGCCGGGATCCCGGTGGACCTGATGAAGAAACGGCACAAGGCGGCCGTGGTCCGGGAACTGGACGAGGCGGGGTTCTTCCTCATCAAGGACTCGGTGGACCACCTCGCCGGGGAACTCGACGTCACGCGGTACACGATCTACAACTATCTGAACGAGATCAGGGGCCAGCTCTCGTAAGTGCCGGGTCACGTCTCGTGAGTGGTAAGGACGGTTCTAACCGTCCTTACCACTCACGAGGGGTTAGGCGAGGAAGGACTCCACGGCATCCGCGGCCCGCTCGATGCCGCCGTTCCCGCGAGTCTCGGCTCGCACCTCGGCCAGCCGAGCGGCCACCGAGGGCGAACCGGCCACCCGCTCGACGGCGGCACGCAGCGTCGAGGCCGTCACCTCGTCGGCCGGAAGCCGCTCACCGACGCCGAGTTCGGCCAGTTTCGCCGCGTTGCCGAAGCCGTCGGTGGCCAGCGGGATCGCGACGGTCGGCACGCCGTACCACAGCGATTCCGTGCTGCCGCCCATACCGGCGTGCGTGATGAACGCCGACGCGGCCTCCAGCACAGCGAGTTGCGGCACGAACTGATGGACCTCGATGTGCTCCGGCAGCGGCCCGAGCGCGGCCGGATCGGTCTGGCCGATCGAGATGACCACGTGCCAGTCCGACTCGCGGAACCCGTCCACGCAGGCGCGGAACAGGTCGAGCTGGTCGGTGAACGCCGTGCCGAGCGACATCAGGAGGACCTTCCTGCCGTTCGACGGTGGGGTCCAGCTCCGATCGGCCAGGCGTTCCGGGTCCAAAGCCGGGCCGACGAACCGGACCGTCGACGGCACCCGGTCGACGTTCGGCTGCATCGCCCTCGGCAGCAGCGCGAGCACCTGCGGCGGACGGGAGATCCAGTCCCAGGCGTCCGCCTCGATGCCGTTCTCGTTCAGCCAGCGGGTGAAAGTGGCGGAATAGTCCTTTCCGGACGGTGAGGTCCGGATCGCGGTCAGCATCTCGCCCATGTCCTCTTCGTAGCCTTCCCAGGCGACGTAGGTCGGGGAGAGCTGCACCGCCGGAACGTCGTAACGCCTGGCCAGCAGCGGCGCCGGAAGCCCGCCGATGTCGTACAGCAGCAGGTCCGGGCGGTTCTGGTCGTAGAAATCGGTGAGCACCGGCATCGCCTGGATGCCCTCGTCGAGGAAGACCCGCATCTGCGACGCCGGATCCTCCGGCCACGCCGACTGATCGCCGAGCGGGAGGATCGAAGGATGCGCGACGACCTCGGCCCCGGTCGGTTCGATCAACCCGGTGAGCGGCTCGCCCACGGCGTAGCTGACCCGGTACCCGCGAGCGACCAGCTCACGGATGATCGCCAACGAGGGATAGATGTGACTCGGCGCGGTGGAGCCGATCATGGCGATGTGCTGGTTCCGCATGATGTCCTGCCTGAATCCGTGAAGGGACGTCAGACGGCGCGCAGAAAGGGGGCCACCCGATCGCGGGCGGCCCTGCGGTCACGCCGTCTCAGGCGGTGCGCAGGCGGATGAAGTAGAGCATGATCGACAGCCTAGCGAGTCCCGCGCGGCCGCCCAACCGATTAACCGGTTGCCCGGTTTGCCGCGATCGGGACCCGCCGTTGGTAGGGACCTTCGCCGGAAAGCTTCCGCAGGTCATGGACGTGGATAGGGTTTCGGGGCTTTCACCTTTGGAGGGAAAGGGAGAAACCTTGAGACGTGTTCTCATCACCGCGCTGACCGCGGCCACGCTCGCCTCGGTCGCGGTGACCGCGCCCGCAGGCGCGGCGGAGGCGGCGCAGCCCGTCGAGACGATCACCTGGGGAGCGTGCACCGACCCGACGTTGATCAACGCCGGCGCCGAATGCGGTTACCTGTCCGTTCCGCTGGACTATTCGAGGCCGCGCGGGGGGAAGATCCAGCTCGCGCTCAGCCGCGTCAAGCACAAGACACCCGAGGCGCAGTACCAGGGCGTCATGCTCACCAACCCCGGCGGCCCCGGCGGTTCCGGGCTGCTGCTCGCCACCCGCGGCACACGCGTGCCGAACCACGCGGGCGACGCCTACGACTGGGTCGGTTTCGACCCGCGCGGCGTCGGTTCCAGCAAACCCGCGCTTTCGTGCATCCCGGACTACATGGACTACAACCGGCCGAACTACGTGCCGACGACGCGGCAGCTGGAGAAGACCTGGCTGCAGCGCTCGAAGTCCTACGCCGACGCGTGCGCGGAGAAGAACAGCCGCGCGCTGCTGGACAACATCAAGACGACCGACACGGTCAAGGACATGGAAAGTATCCGCAAGGCGCTCCGCGTGGAGCAGCTGAACTTCTACGGGTACTCCTACGGCACTTATCTCGGCCAGGTCTACGGGACGCTGTTCCCGCAGCACGTCCGGCGGATGGTCCTCGATTCCACTGTGGACCCCCGCAACGTCTGGTACCAGGCGAACCTGAACCAGGACGTGGCCTTCGACGTCAACCTGAACATCTGGTTCGGCTGGGTCGCACAGCACGACGACGTCTATCACCTCGGCAAGACGCAGGCCGCGGTGAAGCAGGTGTTCGACGAGCAGCTGAAGAAGGTGGCCGCCGTCCCGGCGGGCGGTTTCATCGGACCGGACGAACTCCTCGACGTCTTCCAGCAGGCGTCGTACTACCAGCTGCGCTGGACGCTGCTCGGCGACGCGCTCGCGAAGTTCGTCAACAAGGGCGACTGGCAGACGATGAAGGGGCTGTTCGAGGCCTTCGGCGGCCGCGGCGACGACAACGGGTACGCCGTCTACCTCGCCGTCCAGTGCACGGACGTGAAGTGGCCGCCGAGCTGGCAGCAGTGGAAGCGCGACAACTGGCGCACGTATGAGAAGGCGCCGTACTTCACGTGGCAGAACGCCTGGTTCAACGCGCCTTGCCTGTACTGGCCCGCGAAGCCCGCCAAGCCGGTGAAGGTCGACGGCTCGAAGGTGGCGAGTGTGCTGATGATCGGTGAGACGCTCGACGCGGCGACGCCGTACGAGGGCAGCCTCGAGGTGCGTAGCCGGTTCCCCGGCGCTCGCCTGATCGGTGAGCCGGGCGGTACGAGCCACGCCATCACCCCGCGCGGAAACGCTTGCGTCGACAACCGGATCGCCGACTACCTGGCGACCGGCGCGCTGCCCGACCGCAAGCCGGGGCGTACGGCCGACGTCGAATGCGCGCCGCTGCCGCTCCCGGTGCCGCCTCCGGCACCCGCCGCTTCGGCCACGGCCTCGGCCCCCGACGCGGCGCTCTCCCGGGTGCCCGCCTAACCCAAGTCCGTGAAGGCCTCCTTGAGGGACCCAGAGTCCCTCAAGGAGGCCTTCACGGACTTCTGGGGTTTTGAAGGCAGGGGACTTTGTGTTACAAAGTGCGAATGAGCTTTGTATTTCAGAGTGCTCGAAGGGGGAGAGTCATGGCGGACGCGTTCAGCCTCGAAGGGCTGGTCAAGCGCTTCGGTGACGTCCTGGCCGTCGAAGACGTCAGTGTGCGGGTCGCGCCCGGGGAGGTGGTGGCGCTGCTCGGGCCGAACGGCGCGGGCAAATCGACCACCATCGACATGCTGCTGGGCCTGAGCAGGCCGGACGCCGGGCAGGTCCGGGTCGCCGGGCTCGGCGCGGCCGAGGCGATGGACCGGGGGATGGTCGGCGCGATGGCGCAGAACGGGACGCTGCTGCGGGACGCAACGGTCGCCGAACTCGTCGGCCTGTTCGCCTCGCTGCACCGGAATCCGCTGCCGGTCCGCGAGGTGCTCGAGCGGGCAGGCGTCACCGAGTACGCGAACCGCCGCTGCGGGAAGCTCTCCGGCGGCGAGCAGCAGCGGGTCCGGTTCGCGCTCGCGCTGGTCGGCGATCCGGACCTCCTGGTACTCGACGAACCCACCGCGGCCATGGACGTCGACGGGCGGCGCCGGTTCTGGGCGTCCATGCGCGAGTACACCGAGACGGGCCGCACCGTCCTCTTCGCGACGCACTACCTCGCCGAGGCCGAGGATTACGCGGACCGCGTCGTGCTCATGCGGCACGGCCGGGTCGTCGCGGACGGTCCGGTCGGCGAGGTGCGGGCCGCGGTCGCCGGGCGGGTGCTGCGCGCGGTCGTCCCGGAAGCCACCGAGGCCGCGCTCGCCGCGCTGCCCGGGGTCTCGCGAGCCGTGCTGCGTGCCGGGCACGCGGAATTGAGCTGTGCCGACTCCGACGCCGCCATCCGCGGCCTGCTGCGCGAGTTCCCGCTCGCCGCGAACATCGAGATCACCGCTGTGGGACTGGAAGAAGCCTTCATCGCGCTCACCGCCGATGCGGCCGAAGGAGCCTTGAGATGAACCTGAACTACCTGACGCTGGAGATCAAGCGCATCGTCCGCAGCCCGCAGTTCGCGTTGTTCACCATCGGTATGCCGTTGGCGATGTTCCTGTTGTTCGGCGGGATCTTCGGCGCCCAAGAGATCGCCCCGGGTATCTCGACCGCGACGGTGACCATGGTGAACATGGCCGCGTACGGCGCCATGACCGCCGCGCTGTTCACCGGCACGCGCGTCGCCACCGAACGCACCGACGGCTGGCAGCGCACCCTGCGGCTGACGCCGATGCGGGCCCCCGGCTACCTGATGGTCAAGGTGTCGGCCGGTCTGTTCGTCGCCTTGCCCGTACTGCTGGTGATCTTCGCGGCCGGGATGATCCGCGGCATCCGGCTCGAAACCGGCCAGTGGTTCACGATCTTCGGCACGTTATGGCTCGGGACGCTGCCCTTCGCCGTGCTGGGCCTGATGATCGGCCTGTTCGGCAAGGGCGACACCGTCCAGGCCGTGACCGGTGCGCTGATGCTGCCGCTGGGGATGTTCGGCGGGCTGTGGATCCCGCTGCAGGTGTTGCCCGGCTGGATGAACACCGCCGGGCACCTCATGCCGACGTACTGGCTCGGCGAGATCGGCCGCGCGCCGGTGCTCGGCGGTTCGGGACTGGTGACCGCGGTCGGAGTGCTCGCGGCGTGGCTGGTGGTGCCCGCGCTCGTGGTGATGGCGAGGTTCCGGCTCGACACGGCGAGACTGTGAACCCGTGTTAGTTTTCCCAAGTGGTGGAGGATGAACGGGACGGCGACGAGCGGCCGATGACGCCCGAGGAGTCGCTCGCGCTCATCGCCACGCAGTCGGAGCGGACCCGGCGCGAGATCGGGCCGAATCCGGCCGTGCTGCTCGCCGTCTGGGGTCTGGTGTGGCTGTTCGGTTTCGGGCTGATCTACGTCTCCGCCCCGCCGACCGCCCTGATGCCGATGTGGGTCGCCGCCGTGCTCACCGTCGTCGGCTTCGCCGGGGCCATGACGTACTCGGCGATCTACGGCATCCGCTCGGGTCGCGGCGTCCGCGGCCCGTCCCGGATCGTCGGGGCGATGTACGGGTGGAGCTGGATGATCGCGTTCGGCGGGCTGACGGTGGTGAACACCGCGCTGATCCGGCTCGGCCTCGACGCCGACCTGGTCCCGTTGCTGTGGTCGGGGACCTCGCTCATGCTGACCGGGCTGATGTACCTCGCCGGCGGAATGCTGTGGCAGAGCAAACTGCAGTACGGCCTCGGCGTGTGGATCATCGCCTGCGGCGCGGCGAGCGTGCTGGCCGGGGGACCGTACAACTTCCTCGTGCTGAGCGTCGCGGGCGGCGGTGGCTTCCTGGTGGCGTCCCTGGTCTTCCTGGTACGGGCGCGATGAGTGAGGACGGGCTGCCCCAGCTCGACCCGGTGATCCACGCGCAGGCGCGGCTGCGGGTCACCGTGGCCCTGTCGAGCCTGGGACCTGGCGACAGCATCACCTTCCCGCGGTTGCAGCAACTGCTGGACATGACACCGGGCAACCTGTCGACACATCTGCGCAAACTCGAGGACGCCGGCTACGTCGGGATCACCAAGGCCTTCGAACATCGCACGCCGGTGACGCTCGTCGAGCTGACCACGCGTGGCCGGGCCGCGTTCGAGGAGTACACGAAGGCCCTGCACCGTCTTCTCGAGGTGCCGGGCGATGGGCGGGCATGACCGGTGGGTCATCCACCTCGACATGGACGCGTTCTACGCCTCCTGTGAACAGCTGACCCGGCCGACCCTGGCGCACCGTCCGGTCCTGGTCGGCGGTGCGGGCCCGCGCGGCGTGGTCGCCGGGGCGAGTTACCAGGCGCGGGAACACGGGATCAAATCGGCGATGCCGATGTCGCAGGCCCGGCGGCTGCTACCGCCCAACGGGGTCATCCTGCCGCCGCGGTTCAAACTGTACGAACTGCTGAGCACCCGGGTGTTCGACCTCGTCGCCACGTACGCGCCCGTGCTGGAACGCATCTCCCTCGACGAGGCGTTCGCGGAACCGCCGTCACTGGCCGGGGCGTCGTCGGACGACGTGCGGGAGTTCGGTGCGCGCCTGCGGGAGCACATCCGCTCCGACGTCGGCCTGGTCGCGTCGATCGGGGCGGCGTCGGGGAAACAGGTCGCGAAGGTCGCTTCGGATCTGGCGAAACCGGACGGGCTGCTCGTCGTCGACCAGGGCACCGAACGCGACTTCCTCGCCCCGCTGCCGACCAGGGTGCTGTGGGGGATCGGCCCGGTGGCGGAGGGGAAACTGCGCGCGATCGGCGTCCGGACCCTGGGGCAGCTGACCGCGCTCTCCGACGCCGACGCGGTGTCCACTTTGGGCAGTGTGGTCGGGCGGGACCTGCGGCGGCTGGCGACCGGCGTCGACGACCGGCCGGTATCCGACCGCGCGGAGCTCAAGCAGGTCAGCGCGGAGACGACGTTCGACCGGGACCTGATCGACCTGCCGAGCCTGCGGCGCGAGGTCCGCGACCTGGCCGTGCACGCGCACCGGCGGCTCGTCAACGCCGGCCGGGTCGCGCGGACGGTGGTGGTGAAACTGCGGCACACCGATTTCAGCACGGTGACGCGTTCGGAGACGATGGCCTCGTCCACCGACGAATTCGACCAGCTCGCCGCGATGGCGGAACGGCTGCTGATCGACCCGGCCGAATTCGGCGGCGTGCGGCTGGCCGGTGTCGCGTTGTCCGGGCTTTCGGTACCGCATCAGGATCCGCTGTTCACGCTTTCGGTCCCGGTTTCGGAAACGCCCGTGGTCGAGCGGGCACCGGCGCCGGCGCCCGTGGTCTCGTCGAGCTGGCGGCCCGGGGACGACGTCGTGCACGACGAGTTCGGCACCGGCTGGGTGCAGGGCGCCGGGCACGGGCGGGTGACCGTCCGGTTCGAGACGCGATCCAGCGGGCCGGGCGTGGCGCGAACGTTCCCGCAGGAGGATCCGGCGTTGCGCCGGGGCGAACCCGGCGACTGCCTGGCTTGAACACGGAACTCACGCGAGATCAGGTGCGGCAGACCGTCACGAAGTTCGCGCTCGTCACCTTGACCTCGCGCGGGCAGTTTCGGAAACCGAAGATGCACCAGTTCCCGTCGTCGCCTTCCACCAGAAGCGCGCCGTACGAGCGTTTCTCGTTCCGTTGGTCGTTCAGGACGGCCATGGCGGCCTGCCCTTTCCGGTCCACACTGCCGACGGTGACCGGTGTCTCGCCGGAGACCAGCTCGTCGGGAGCGGCCGGTTTGTCCGGGGTGCGCGGGCAGGTCAACGCCAGCAGGGCGGGGTTGTCGCCGTCGGTCATCGCGTTCGCGATCGCCCCGGCCGTGCCGTCCGCCGTCGTTCTGTCGGGCGACGAACCGCAGGCGGCGGTCACCCAGAACGTCACGACGACGAAACCGATCAGGCCCAGCCTGGAGTACGCGGTCATGGCAGCGATACTCGGCGATCAGGCGCCACGATGTCCAGTAAGCGCCGCGACGCCGATTCCGCCCCGTCGGCGTCCTTCCCGAGCACCGCCGCCAGGACGAGCGAATGCGCGGACAGCACTTCGTCGCCGGGAACCTCGTCCAGCGCCGCGACGACCGGGACGTGCAGGCGCGCGATCAGGGGATTGCCGGACGCGCGAAGCAGGGCCGCGTGGAAGGCACTGTCGGCCTCCCGGAAAGCCCGGACGTCAGTGGACTCCTCCAGCAACCCGTACGCCGCGACGAGAACCGCGAGTTCGTCCGGGCGGCGATGCCACGCCGCCATTCTCGCGGCCTGCGGCTCGATCGCCCGCCGCAGTTCGCGCAGTTCCGCCAGCTGCCGGACGCGCTCGGGCCCCTCGACCCGCCAGGCGATCACGTCCGGATCGATCGCGTCCCAATGCTCCGGCGGCCGCGTCCAGGTGCCGACCCGCGGCCGCGCCACGACCATGCCCTTCGATTCCAGCACCCGCAACGCTTCCCGCACCACCGTGCGCGACGCGGAGAACCGGCGCCCGATGTCTTCGGGCACGATCGGCCGCCCCGCCCCGAAGGCACCGGAAACGATCAGCCTGCCCAGCTCGTCGACGATCCGGGCATGCCGGGTCATACCGGCAGACCGACCCGGCGTTCCCCGCCGCGGACCTGCTGCAGCACGACGGCCACGACGAGCAGGGTCCCGGTGGCCATGTTCTGCCAGAACGGGTTGACGCCGAGCCCGGACATCCCGTTGTTGAGCACGCCGAGGATGATCACCGCCAGTACGGTGCTGACGATGGATCCCTTGCCGCCCTTGAGCATCGTGCCGCCGAGCGCGGCGCCGGTGACGGCCAGCAGTTCGAGCCCCTCGGAGCCGGACGTGGGCTGCCCGGAGCCGGTGCGCGCGGTGATCAGCAGCCCCGCGATCGCCGCGACGACGCCGACCAGCGCGTAGACGCCGATGATGTAGCGGTTGATGTTGATCCCGGCAAGGCGCGCGGCGGTGTCGTTGCCGCCGATGGCGTAGATGTTGCGGCCGATGTCGGTGTAGCGCAACAGGAAATGCAGCACCGCCGCGACGAGCAGGAACACCCACACCAGGGTAGGCAGTCCCGCGATCGAACCCTTGGCGAGGAAGATGAACAGGTCGTCGGCGCCGGTGTAGCCCTGCGCCTTGCCGTCCGAGATCACCTGCGCGATGCCCTTGTACGTCGCCAGCATCGCCAGCGTCGCGACCACCGGGTTGACCCGGCCGAAGATGATGATCATGCCGTTGACCAGGCCGCACACCACACCGACACCGATCGCGGCGAGGGTGCCGACCGCGGAACTCCCGGTCGAGGTGAACACCATCGCCGACACCACCGACGCGAGCCCTGCCATCGAGCCGACCGAGATGTCCAGTGCGCCGAGGATGATCACCAGGGTCTGCACCAGCGACAGCAGGCCCATGATGGTGATCGCGCTGCCGATCAGCAGCAGGTTGTTGGTGCGGAAGAAGTTCTCGTTCAGCGAGCTCATCAGGATCACCAGCGCGATCAGGGTGAGCAGCAGGCTCGAGTTCTGCACGCCGATCGCGGTCACCGTCCGGCGGAACGGGGACACCGGTTGGGCGATGGTGGTCACGAGGCGATCTCCTCGGTGTCTTCGGATTCGGGGATGGCCAGGGTCAGCACGGCTTCTTCGGTCGCGTCGTCACGGCCGAGCGCGCCGGCGACCCGGCCCGCGCGCAGTACGACGATCCGGTCGGCGAGGCTCAGCACCTCGGGCAGATCCGACGAGATCACCAGCAGCGCGATACCTTCGGCGGCGAGACCGTCGATGATCCGGTAGATCTCGGCCTTCGCGCCGACGTCGACACCGCGGGTCGGCTCGTCGAGGATCAGCAGTTTCGGGCGCCGCGCGAGCCAGCGCGCGAGCACCGTCTTC
The DNA here is from genome assembly GCF_042723975.1 of Amycolatopsis sp. NPDC058340. NCBI lineage: Bacteria > Bacillati > Actinomycetota > Actinomycetes > Pseudonocardiales > Pseudonocardiaceae > Amycolatopsis > Amycolatopsis sp. NPDC058340. The sequence goes on from NZ_JBHXIB010000002.1 coordinate 123,134, forward strand.
TGCTGGTTGCCGCCGGAGAGCTTGCGGACCTCCTGCTCCATCGACGGCGTCCGCACGCTCAGTTCGCGTACGTATTCGGCGACGAGTTCGCGTTCCTTGGCCCGCCGCACCACCCGGAACCGGCGCAGCCGGTCCAGGACGGCGATGGACACGTTGTCCCGCACCGATCGCTGCATCAGCAACGCGTCGGTCTTGCGTTCCTCCGGCGCGAACCCGATCCCTGCCTTCACCGCGTCGCCGGGAGTGCGGGCACGCAACGGTTTCCCGTCGAGTTCGACGGTTCCCGAACGCACGGGCAGATCGCCGACGATCGCGTGCGCGAGTTCCGAACGCCCGGCACCGACCAGCCCCGCGAGGCAGACGACCTCTCCGGCGCGGACCTCGAGCGAGATGTCGGTGACGTCGTCGGTGCTGACCCGGTCGAGCCGCAGCACCACGCGGCCGGCCGCCTGCGTGGTCCGGCGCTCCAAAGTGGACAGATCACGACCGATCATCATGCGCACCAACAGGTTCTCGTCGGTGGAGGCGGCGTCCTCGACGCCGATCAGGCTGCCGTCGCGCAGCACGGCGACCCGGTCGGCGAGCTGGAAGATCTCCTTCATCCGGTGGGAGACGTAGACGACCGCGACCCCGTTGTCGCGCAGGCGCCGGATCAGCGCGAACAACGCGTCGACCTCGTGCTCGGACAGCGACGACGTCGGCTCGTCGAACGCGATCACCTTCGGCGGCGACGTGGCGGTGAGCACCCGCAGGATCTCGACCAGCTGCCGTTGCGCGGGTGACAGCCTGCTCCCGAGCGTCTCCGGCCGCAGCACCCCTTCGAACCCGTACCCCCGCAAGGCTTCTTGTGTCATCCGGTGCAGGGTCCGGCGATTGACCAGCCGTCCCCGCGCGGGCAGCTCGCCGACGAAGACGTTCTCCGCCACCGAAACGTGCGGGATGATCTCCGGCTCCTGGTAGATCACCCGGATCCCGGCGGCCATCGCGGCCCGCGGGCTGTCGAACGTCACGGGGGCACCGTCGATCAGCAGGTGCCCGTCGTCGGGGCCGTGGTCGCCGGAGAGCACCCGGAGCAGGGTGGATTTGCCGGCACCGTTCTCGCCCATCAGCGCGAGGACTTCGCCGGGCCGGAAGTCCAGGGTGACGCCGTCGAGCGCGGTCACCCCGGAGAACCGTTTGCTGATCCCTTCGGCGGTCAGCACCGCCGCGGGTTCGGGTATGGCCATGGATCCGCCTCCACGCGGGATCAGATGCAGTTGACGCCGGCCTGTTTGTAGTTGTCCTTGGTGACGATCTGGGTCTTCGCGATCGTCTCCGGGGGAAGTTCCTTCGAGTTCTTCACCTTGTCCACGAGCAGCTGGATCGCCGTGCGGCCGACTTCGGCGCCGGAGATGAACAGTGCCGCCTTGTTGCCGGTGTCCTTGCCCGCCGCCCAGTCCTTGCAGGTCAGGTATGCGCCGAGGCCGACGCCGATGATGTCGGCCGCGGGGACGCCGGAGTTCGCGAGCGCGGTGACGGCGCCGGTCTCGTTCTCGTCGTTGCAGCCCCAGACCACCCAGTGCTTGACGCCCGGATTCGAGCCGATCACCGCGCCGGTGCGGTTCTGCGCGTCGACCGGGGTGTTGTCGGTGCCGACCTCGATCACCGGCACCTGCGCGCCGGCCTCCTTGTCGAAGGCGGCCTTCGCGGCGGTGACCCGATCCGAGCAGACCGTCAGATCCTGCTTGTAGGCACTGATGATCTTGGTGTCCGCCGCGGTCCAGCCCGCCGCCTTGAACAGCTTCGCGGCCTCCTTGCCGACCGAATCGCCCATCTGGGAGCCGTTGAAGCCGACGAACGGCGACTTCGTCCCGGCGCCGTCCTTGATCACGTCGTCGGAGGCGATGATCGGGATGCCCGCGCTCTTGGCCTTGTCGAGTACCTGCGGACCGATCGCCTGGTCCGGGACGACGATCGCGATGCCGTTGGCGCCCTGGGCGACCGCGGCGTCGAGTTCGGTGATCGCCTTGTTGGCGTCCTGTCCGAGGTTGACCACCTTGAGCTCGACGCCGAGTTCCTTCGCCTTCTCCTGTGCTCCCTGCGCCTGCTCGACGAAGTACTGCTGGTCGCCCTGTTTCTGCAGGTAGAACAGGGTGATCTTGCCGCTCGCGGGAGCCTGCTGCTGAGGTGCGGCGGCCTCTTTCCCGGAGGAGCAGCCGGTCAGGACGACACCGGCAATCAAACAAGAACCAACAAGGCGCCAGGGCAGGGACCTGTGCGAAGCTGTGGACATCGGATGCTCCCAGGACGAAGCGGAAGAGTGTGACTTGTATTACTAAACACTCCTACGGGTGACGTCAAGCCGCGATCCGGTCACGATCAGCGGCTCTGGTCGGACTAATCGCCGGTCAGGAACGCGATCGATCCTGTGGAACTTGTCCGAAGTTTGTCCGATCGGTCTTGTTGACTTTGGTTGAGTGTCGCGCCTACTGCGCGTAAGGCAGGATGGAGGGACTGTCACCTGATCGAGGGAATCGATGTTCAGCTCCCGCGTCCGCCAGACCGCCGCCCTCCTCGGCGCCGCCGTCCTGCTCTCCGCGTGCAGCGGCGCCCCCGAGGAAAAGCCGCCCGCCGCGTCCGAAGCGGCGCCGGCGAGCCAGGCGCCGGACGGGTCGTTCACCGTGGTCGCCACCGGCGACGTGCTGATCCACCCCGCGCTGACCGAGCAGGCGAAGGAGGACGGCGGCGGCAAGATCGACTACCGGCCGCTGCTGGCCGGGATCAAGCCGCTGATCTCCGGGGCCGACCTCGGCATCTGCCACCTCGAGACCCCGCTCGCGCCGAAAGGCGGGCCGTACAGCGGCTACCCGTCGTTCAGTGCGCCGCCCGAGATCGCCGTCGCGCTCAAGGACACCGGGTACGACAACTGCTCCACCGCCTCGAACCACACGATCGACCAGGGCGTGGACGGCGCGACCCGTACCCTCGACGCACTCGACGAGGCGGGGATCAAGCACACCGGTTCGGCGCGTTCGGCCGAAGAGGCGAAGAAGCCGCTGATCGTGGACGTCAACGGGGTCAAGGTCGCCCAGATCTCCTTCTCCTACGGGTTCAACGGGATCAAGGTGCCCGCGGGCAAACCCTGGCTGGTCAACCAGATCGACGCCGAAGACGTGATCGCCGAGGCCAAGGCCGCGCGGAAGGCCGGCGCCCAGGTCGTCCTCGCGAGCCTGCACTGGGGCACCGAATACCAGCACGACCCGACCGCCGAACAGCGCACGCTGGCGAAGAAACTCCTCGGCGACGACTCGATCGACCTGATCATCGGCCACCACGCGCACGTCGTGCAGCCCTTCGAGCAGATCAACGGCAAATGGGTCGCCTACGGCCTCGGCAACAGTGTCGCCCGGCATTCGGAGCCGAAGGGTTCGACCGAACAGGGCGCCGCGGCGCGGTTCCGGTTCGTGCGGGACGGCGAACGCTGGAAGGTCGGCAAGGCCGAATACATTCCGACGCTGGTCCGGCTCGGCCCGCCGATCCGGCTGCTCGACCTGACCGCCGGGAAGGCCGGGAACGCGGGCGCGGAAGCGCTGAAGGCCACCGACGAGGTCGTTCTCAGCCGTGGAGCCGGTGACCAGGGCTTGACCCGCCCCGGTCGCTGACCTGAGGGGACAGGGGTGGGCTCTTCCCTGCCCACCCCTGCCTGACCGTGCCCGTCTTCAATATCGTCGCCGCACCACCAGTTTCGCGAGGGCCGCGAGCTCGGCGCCTGGGCCGGGCACCGGGTTCGAGACGGCGAGATGGTGCAGCGCGCCGGTCAGGAGCGCGTCGGCCTGCTCCTGGCTCCACGCCCGGCCGCCCGCGCGTTCCACCAGTTCCGCCGCGTGGGGCAATTCCGCGGCGTCGAGGTTTTCCTTGCGGTACAAGGCATCCAGTTCTCGCCCGGCGTCCGTCCCCGAGTGGAGCGCGGCCACCACCGGCAGGGACTTCTTCCGGTTGGAGAGATCGGAGTGGACCGGTTTCCCGGTCACCGCCGGATCTCCCCAGATCCCGAGGAGATCGTCGATATGCTGGAACGCCAGCCCGAGTGCCCTCCCGTACTCGGTCAGCCGGTCGACCTGATCCTGCCTCCCTTCTCCGGCCAGTGCTCCGAGCGTGCACGACGCCCCGAGCAACGCGCCGGTCTTCCCCTCGGCCATGCGAACGCATTCGGCGGTGTCGACGTCACCGCGTTCCTCGAATTTCAGATCCGCGCTCTGTCCTTCGAGCAGGTCGATCACGGCGGTGCTGAGCACCCGCAGCGCGGTCTGCCCGAACGGGGCCAGCACCTCGAAGGCCCGGCACAGCAAGGCGTCCCCGGCGAGGATCGCCGCGCCGGTGCCGAAAACGGTCCAGGCCGTCGGGCGGTGCCGTCGCGTGGTGTCGGAGTCCATCACGTCGTCGTGCAGCAGGGAGAAGTTGTGCACCAGCTCCACCGCGACGCCCACCGGGACGGCGATCCCGGCGTCGCCGCCGACCGCCCGCGCCGACAGCAGCGCCAGCGCCGGCCGCAGCGCCTTCCCGCTGTCCGAAGTGGACGGACGGCCGTGTTCGTCCCACCAGCCGAAGTGGTAGCCGGCGATGAGCCGCATCGACTCGGGCAGTCCGTCGACGGCTTCCCGCAGCGCCGGGTCGAGAATATTCCGGCTCCAGGTCAGTACTTCGCCGGCGGGACGGGCGACGGCATGGGTCTCGATGGTCGTCAACGGACTCCCTTTCAGTCGACCCGGTGAACTGCAGTTTTTCGCAATTCGTGGATACCCATTCGAGTGGGGCGGGCGCAAAGTCAACATAGCAAGGGGTAATGCCCGGACAAACAGCTCGATCGGGTCTACGGAGAGGTTCACCTGTTTGCCGGACTGGGCCGGACGCGTGGTCCCTGGCGGCCGATCGGGTGCCCGAGCTGCGCGGAATGCCGGTATGCAGCGAGGTCGGTGACGTCTCGTGGTGGCCGCTCACTCGGTCGTGAAAAGGTGTTCTCCGACCGGTGACGGGCCTTTCCGGCGCGTATCGGAAATGGTTTCGAGTCGTGGGAAATTGGGCCGAGCCGGTGATGATCGACTTGGGTCCGTCCGCCGCTGGTATGAATTGATTCAACCGGTCTTTTCCGCTCGTCGAAGCGTGAACTAGTTTCAGCAGTCTCCGCCTGGAAGGACTCGAATGGGCATTTACCTGACCGGCATCGCCTGGGTCGTCGGCGCGGCGGCCCTCGCGGGACTCGTCGGCTACCTCGTCCGCAAGTTCGGCTGGGACGAAGGACGGCCCGACAACAACGACGCCGCCGGCCAGGTGTTCACCATCGTCGGCGGCCTGCACGCCGTCCTGGTCGCGTTCATCCTGATCTCCCTCTTCGACTCCGCGAGCGCGGCGCGCGAAGGCTCCTACCACGAGGCGGACAGCCTGGTCGCCGCCGTCTGGGCCGCCGATTCGCTGGGGACCGAGGTCAAGGACGAGGTGCGGAAGCTGAGCACCGAGTACATCACCACGGTCGAGCGGAAGGAATGGCCGCTGATGGCCGGGGGCCAGACGACCCTCCCGGACCTCGGCTGGACACAGCTCGACCGATTGCGCAAGGCGGTGGACAAGGCACCGACGGACGACGACTGGCTCCGTGAGCGCAAGACCGAGGCGAACACGCAGCTCTGGCAGGTCTACGAAGCCCGCCAGGACCGGCTCAACGCGGTCGTGGGCGGCCGGGTCGGTGGCGTCGTGTGGTTCGCGCTCATTCTCGGCAGCCTCGTCTCGGCGCTGCTGCCCAACCTGTTCGGCGGCACCAGGCTGGCCGCGCATCTGGTGATCGTGTCCACGCTGGCAGGCACGGTCACGTTGCTGCTGTTCGCGATCTACCAGCTGCAGAACCCGTTCGGTGGTGGGGTGCGGATCCCGCCGGACGCGTTCACCGCCGCGCTGGCGAGGATCTCTTGAGCCGGTGAGCACTGTGGACCGGGTGACCCGGGCGGCGGCGACGATGGCCGTCGCCGGGTTGGTGGGGGCGTCGGCGTTCCTGGCACCGATGGCCGCGCGGGCCGCCGAGTCCTGTCTGGTGGTGCAGGCCGAGACCGGGTCGTACGGGAAGTCGAAGCTGCGCTGGCTCGACGTCGGTTCGGGGACCACCTCGCGGGTGACCGAGCCGGGCTACCGGCTCAACGCGCTCGGCTACTCCGCGAAACGGGACCTGGTCTTCGGTGTCGCCGAAGGGCTCAGCCGGGGCGCGCACGCGGTGACGATCGACCGCGACGGGAAGACCCGGGACCTCGGCCCGATCACCCGCGCCGGGAACCGGCTGCCGCTGTGGAGCCCCGTCGCGGGGGTGACCGCCGGCGCGATCGGCGGGGATTCCTGGTACCTGCTCAGGAACGGCACACTGTACACAGTGGACTTGTCGCCGGGGGAGCGGTACCTGCGGGTGATCAGGACGGTGTTCCTGCGGCCGATCACGCTCGCCCACGACGTCAACGATTTCGCGTACCACAACGGTTTGCTGTACGGCGTTTCCACCACCTGGCGCGGAAAGGGCGCCGTGATCACCATCGACCCGGAGTCCGGCAAGGTCCGTGAAGCCGAAGACGCGCGTTTCCCGCCGTCCGACGTCTACGGCTCGGTCGTGCTCGGCCGCGACGGTGCCCTGTACGCCACGGCGAACCGGATCGGCGGGCGCAGCGTGCTCTACCGCCTGGACCGGAGCGGGCAGGTGAGCGTGGTGCTTTCGGGCCCGCCGCTGGCGGGTTCGGACGCCGCGGGCTGTCTCACCGCACCGGCGCCGCCGAAGCCCGAGCCGCCCCAGCCCGAACCACCCGAACCGACGCCGACTCCCACGCCTTCGCCGACCCCCACGCCTTCTCCGACTTCCGCGCCGCCTTCTTCTTCACCGAGCCCGAGCCCGAGTCCGACGCCGACCCCCTCCCCGTCGCCCTCGCCGTCGTCGAGCCCGGCGCCCACTTCCGCTCCTCAGGTGGCGCCGCGGCCCCCCGTTTCCGCGCCGAAGCCGTCTCGTTCGGCGGCGCCCCGGGAACGGAAGGAGGCGGAGGAGACCGATGCCCATGCCCGCACGAAGGAGAAACGGCGATGGGGGTTGACCGCGCTGGTCCTGATCATCGGTGGTGGCGCGGCGGCCGGTGCCGTCCGGCGGGGCCGGTGAGTCAGTACTTGAACTGGTCCACGTTCTCGCGTGTGATCAGGAGCGGGTCGCCCAGCAGGAGGGTCTTCTTGTCTTCCTCGTACTTGATCGCGGGGAGTTCGAGGTTGACCTTGTTCGACGGGCCGAGCTGTTTGCCCTCGGCGATCTGCTTGCCGGCCCAGGCGGTGAGGTAGCCGAGCGATTCGACGTTCCACAGCACCGAGAGCGACGCGGAACCGTCCAGCAGGTACGGCTTGATCGCCTGCGGTGTCCCGACGCCGACGGTGAAGACGCGGCCGATCTTCTGTTGCGAGCGGACCGCTTCGGCGACGCCGGGCGCGGACGTCGTGCATTCGCCGACCAGACCGGTGAGGTCCGGGTACTTGGTCATCAGCTGTTTGGCCAGCGCGGTGGCGTTGTCCTTGTCCTCACCGGCGTAGACCGTCTCGACGAGCTGGGCATGGGGGTACGCCGTAGCGGTATAGGCACGCTGGACGGCGATCCACGCGTTGAGGTTCTCGGCGGTCTCGCCGCAGGAGACGATCGCGTACTTGCCCGCGTTCCCCATCTTCTTCATCAGCGCGTCGGTGAGCGCCTTGCCGATGCCCTCCGGGGTCGCCTGATTGACGAAGAGTTCCCGATCGGTGCCGGGCGCGTCGGTGTCCGAGGTGATCACATGGACGCCCTTGGCCCGCGCGTCGGCGATCGCGGGCGCGATCGCCCTCGGGTCGTTCGGCGCGATCGCGATGACGTCGACCTGCTGGTCGACGAGGCCGCGGACGATCGAGACCTGCGCCGCGGGGTCCACCGTGACCGGACCGGTCGAGGACCATTCGACACCGAGCTGCTTGGCCGCGGCCTGCCCGCCGGTGTTCATCGCCTCGAAGTACGGGATGCCGGCGACCTTCGGCACGAACGCGATCCGGATCGGTTTGGCCGCCGTTCCCGCCGGTTCTTCGCCGTCACAGCCGGCCAGCCCGAACACCATGCCCAAAGCGAGCACAGTGGCAACGACGAGCGTCTTCGTCGGCCCTCGCATCTCCACCCCATAGTCACGGAACCATCTGAACCAGCCGATCGGTCTACGCGCGGTGGAGACCTCCGGCGAAACTAGGGGTCCCCGGTTACCCCGGTCAACCGGATGAGCGCAAAGGGTTACGGAAGTGAGTTCATCGACCTGGGCCGATTACCCAGTCGGCCTACGGGGGTGACGGTGAGCGATCGGAATACGCGGTTCGCCGCGCAGTTCATACGGGTGGGGGGTATGGTCTCAGGTATGGACGACACACGGCACGGAGCGAGCTGGTCGATGGCGGCGTCGGCGACCCTGCACTGCCTGACCGGCTGTGCGATCGGCGAGGTCCTCGGCATGGTCATCGGTACGGCGCTCGGCCTCGGCAACCTGGCGACGATCGTCCTGGCGGTGGCGCTCGCCTTCGTCTTCGGTTACGCGCTGACCATGCGCGGCGTGCTGAAGTCGGGGCTGGCGTTCGGCGCCGCGCTCAAGGTGGCGCTGGCCGCGGACACCGTGTCGATCGCGGTCATGGAGATCGTCGACAACGGGGTCATGCTGGTGGTGCCGGGTGCGATGGAGGCCGGGCTCGGGAGCGTGCTGTTCTGGGGTTCGCTGGCGTTCTCGCTTGCCGTCGCGTTCGTGCTGACCGTGCCGGTGAACAAGTGGATGATCGGGCGCGGGCTGGGGCACGCGAAGGTCCACGCGCACCACGGCGCGCACTGAGCCCGGTTTCGCAACACGGAGCCGCGGTGGGTCCGGCTGGTCGTGAGCGGCGGTTTCGCGTGACTGGACGGACGACACACGTGACGGAACGGACGCCACGCGTGTCGTCCGTCGGATCACGCGTGTCGTCCGTCCAGTCACGCGTGGCGTCCCTGCGGTCACGCAGAAAGCCGGGCTCAGACGCTCGACAGATCGATCGCCTTGTCGATCTCCTTCGGCATCAGCACCCGCAGGATGCCCTCCAGCAGGTAGTAGTCGCCGTACGGCAACGAAACCTCGACGCCGTCCTCGGCCCGGCGGTTGCGCGTTCCCCGCGCCACGATCGCCTCGGCGCGGGTGGACTTCGTGGTCAGGCACGTGTCGCACAACGCGGTGAGGATCCGGATCGCCGCCTCGCGGTAGTGCGGCCGGTTCGCGACCTTCGCCAGATCGAGCAGCCCGCACGCCATCACGGCGCCGGCGGAGGAGTCCTTGACGTCGTGCGGCGCCTGCGGGGCGAGGTAGTCCCACACGGGCACGTTGTCCGGAGTCAGGGCGCGCAGCGTGAAGTCGGCCAGACGTTGCGCCGTCCGCAGGAACAGCGGGTCCCCGGAGCGCCGGTACATCGTGGTGAACCCGTAGATCCCCCAGGCCTGACCGCGCGACCAGCAGGACGTCGGGCTGTAACCCTGCACGGTGCCCGGCCCGATCTCGGCGCCGGTGTCCGGGTCGAAATCGAAGACGTGCGGCGTCGAACCGTCCGGGCGCACGAAGACCCGCTCGGTGGTCTTCGCGTGCGAGATGGCGATGTCGAGGTACTTCCGGTCTCCGGTCTGCTTGCTCGCGAAGGTCAGCAGGTCCAGGTTCATCATCGTGTCGACGATGACCCGGCCCGCGTTGCCCGGGGTGCCGAGCGCGCCCCACGCCCGGATGAACTTCCCCTTTTCGTTGTAGCGCTGGATGAGCGACGCGGCGGCGTTGAGCGCGCCGGTGCGCCACTTCTCCTCGCCGGTGAGGCGCCAGCCGGTCACCCAAGACGGGTAGAAGAGGAAACCGAGGTCATGGTCCCGTGTCTCGTACTGACGCGGGGCGAGTTTTTCCGCCGACGCCATGGCGAGCGTGCGGAATTGGTGATCGCCGCTGTAGATCGAGGCGAGCCACAAAGTACCCGGCCAGAATCCGCCGATCCAGCCGCCGTTCTGCGAATAGGTCCATTTCTCGAATCGGGTGATCTCCGGAAAGGCCGTGACGCCGGGTGCGACGGCCCGTAGTTTGGCCACCGCGTAGTCGGCCGTTCGGCGGAAAGTCCTTAGGCTGTCAGTGGCTTCCTCGGCCGCATTGGCGGCCGGGGTGATCGTCGTCGCCGCGACGGCGGCACCGGCAGCGGTGGTCAACAGGGTTCGCCGGGAAACGCTCACAATGCCCGCCATTCGTCAGTGGGAAATGCGTCACGGGAGTTTCGCACGACGATTACGGACTTGTGAAGACCATTCATGGTTGTGAATAGAAGCCTCGCTCAGCGGGACGGATGTTCGCGTTGTGCCGGAACACGTTGTCCGGGTCGTACACGGCGGCCGGCCGCGCGTACTTCTCCGTGCCGAACGCCGTGCGCACGCGGTCTTCGTCGAATTCGTTCATGAAGTTCAGATAGCCGCCGTGGTTGTTGGAATGCGGCAGAGTTCCGGTGTCGGTGCGGTCGCCGCGAGACCGATGACGAATCCGGGCGTCCGTGGCCCGCCGAACGCGGTCGCGTCGGTGGCGGTGACCACCGTGCCGGAGAGCTTTTCGCGCGACGTGGTCGTTTCCGGCGGATTCATGCGGACCCCCTCAGGTCGTGGCTACCGCAAGTCTCGATGGCGGACGAAAGGGCGAAGGCCCGGCGTTATGGGGTACGCCGGGCCTTCGCGATCAGGAGTGCGTCACGAGCACTTGGGTGCCACCGGCAGATCCGATCCGGTCTGCAGGTAGGTGTCGGAGATGTAGTGCCCCGGGCCGATCCGGTCCCAGATGTTGCTGGTGCCGAACTTGCCGGTGACGGTCTCGCCCTCGACGTAGCATTCGATGTTGACCTTCGCGTAGTTCGCCGCGAGGCCCTTGATCGCCGCCGAGGTGCTCGCCGAAGCGCGGACGTTCATCGGGTCGCCCGCCGTGCTGACGACGCCGGTCGGGCCGGAGCCGGTCCACAGGTAGGAGACGTTGACCCAGCCGTTGTCCGTCATCTTCAGGCCGTCCCAGAAGGTGCCGTCCGCGAGGTCGATCCCCGCCGGGTTGGCCACCTTGCGGCCGAACTCGTCCTTGCCGCCGTTGTAGCCGTCCTGGTACGCGGCCTGCGCCTCGGGCTTGCCCTGCGGCAGGTTCTTCCACATCTGGCGGGTGGCCGACGGGTTCCAGTAGTCGTCCTTGGTGTTCCACGGGCCGACGTCCCACACCGGCGCGTATTCGCAGCGGCTGTTGTCGGTGCGGCAGATCCGGACGGTGTAGTTGCCGGTGTTCTTGGGCGCCAGTCCACGGCCCGAGGGGAGCGCGACGAAGTGGTCGCGGGACTTGATCACGTGCCCGTTGGCGGTGGTGCCGCCGACGAGGCCCTCGCGGGTGCCGTAGACCTTGTACGTCAGCGGGGCCGCGAGCGCGCCGATCGCGTTCACCTGCGGGCCGAGCTCACCCTGGAGGGTGACGTCGCTGACCTTCGCGGTCACGCCGTTGTTCACCGTGCGCAGTCCGACGCGGACCTGGACCGTGGAGACCGAAGCGGACAGCTGGGCGGCGTCGCCATTGGCGGGCGTCCACTCGGTCCAGTCGTTGGCGTTGAGCTTGCCGCGGACGTCGACCTCGACCTCGGTGCCCTTCGGCGCGTCGGCGGTCACCTGGGCGGTGACACGGTTGACCGGCTTCCCGAGCTTCTGCTCGGCCAGCAGCAGGTAGCCCTGGCTGCCGATGGAGTCGGGTTTTCTGTGCCAGGCGGCGTTTTCCAGGCTCAGCACGCCACCGTCGCTGCGGACATTGACATCGTCGCCGTCCACAGTGGACAGGTCGGCGCGCCAGCTTCCTTCGGGCGCCGCGTTCGCGGGGCTGGCGGCCAAGGCGGTGACCGCCCCCACGGCCAGGACGGCCGCCATCACCCGGCGGGCCTTAACGGTCCGGACCATTCCGGTCTCCCTTCGAGCACTCTCGGTTGCTACGAAGGGAGCTTCGCCGGGGCCTGTACACGATCGATACAAACGCAAGTCGGCACCTGATCGCGGTGCGTGAACATCGCGATCAGGTGCCGACTGGCGAAAAGGTCAGGCGCTCGCGGAGTCGTTGTAGGACGCTTCGGCCGACTCCTGAAGGCGCGAAGCGAGCGCGGATTCCTGCGGGCGCGCGGAGAGTTCCCGCCACAACGCCAGCGCGCGCTCCGAATACGTGCGTGACCGCTCGGGCTGGCTCAGCGCCTCGTGCAGTTCCCCGAGCAGCTGCGACACCTCGGCCTCGGACCGGCGGTCCCCGTTGCGCCGGTGCACGCTCAGCGAATTGACCAGCAGCAGTTGCGCGTGCGCCAGATCGCCGCTGTGCAGGTACAGCTCGCCGAGATTCTGGTTCGCGTAGCCGACGCAGTGGTCGTCGCCGAGCTCGTTGAACAGGGCGATGGCGCGGTCGACCCACTCCCGGGCGCCCGCGAGGTCGCCTTGATGCTGGCGAAGCATCGCGAGCCGCTTCAACGCGTGCGCCTCCCGATGCCGGTCCCCGATCCGGGCGGACTGGTCGAGCGCTTCGGTGAACCAGCGTTCCGCTTCGGCGAACCGGCGCCGCGCCAGCCACACCGCGCCGATCGCGATCCGCGCGACGGCCTCGCCGTGCGGGTCGCCCGCCGCCGAGAACTGGTCCAACGCCGCGTGACAATGCTCCAGCGCGACGGTGTCCTCGCCCTTGATCCGCAGCACGGTGCCGAGCCCGGCGAGCGCGATCGCCGCGCCCTGCGCGTCGCCGACCTTGTCGAACAGCAGTTGCGACTGCTCGAAGGCGATCAGGGCTTCGGCGTAACTGTCCTGGTACAGCTGGATCTGCCCGAGGTTGCGCTGGATGATCGCCTCACCGCGGACCTCGCCGGACCGGCGGGCGGCGGCCAGCGCGACGGCGTGCGTGTGCATCCAGTCGTCCTGGTGACCGCGCTGGTCGAAGTACGGCGCCAGCGCGGCGGCGAGCCGCCAGGCCAGCGCGTCGAAGCCGAGGTCGGCGGCCAGCGAGACGGCGGCGACACAGGTGTGCCGTTCGGCGGCGAACCACGCGGCCGGATCGTCGAGCAGACGCGCGGTACCCCGGGGGAGCGCGGGCTGGACCGCGGTGTCGTCCCGGTAGAGGCCGAAGAAATGGATCGGCAGCCGGTCCGCGGCCTCGACCGCGAGCGCGAGATACCCCTCCAGCACCCGTTTCGTGGCGTCGTGCGCCTTCGCCGGGACGTCCTGCGCACGGAGTTCGAGGGCGTAGCACCGTAACAGGTCGTGCAGGCGGTAGCGAGGCTCGCCGGTGGTGTCCGAGCCGGCGAGTTCGACCAGATGGGCGTCCACCAGCACGTCGAGGACGTCGTCCCCGTGCTCGCGGCCGAGCAGGGCCGCGACCACCCAGCCGGGGAACTGCACCGAGCCGAGCCCGCCGAGGCCGCGGAACGCGGTCGCCGCCGACATGGGCAGCAGGTCGTAGCTGAGGGTGACACTCGCCCGTACCGCGAGGTCGCCGACGCGGAGTTCGTCCAATCTTCGTCTCTCGTCCCGCAGCCGGTCCGCCAGCAGGCGCAACGTCCAGCCCGGCCGGTGCGTCAGCTTCGCCCCGGCGACCCGGATCGCCAGCGGCAGATACCCGCAGTGGCGCAGGATCGCGTTCGCGCACTCCGGTTCCGCGGCGACCCTCTCGGCGCCGACGATGCCTTCGAGCAGCTTTTCGGCCTCGGCTTCGGAGAGGAGTTCGATGTCGACCGGGGTGGCCCCGGCCAGATCCGGCATCCGGATCCGGCTGGTGATCAGCACCGCGCACGAACCCGCGCCGGGCAGCAGCGGCCGGACCTGCGCCGCGCTGCCGGCGTCGTCGAGGACCACGCACATCCGCATGGTCGACAGCCGGGACCGCAGCAGCGCCGCGCGTTCGGGAAGATCGCGCGGCAGTCCCGCGTCCGGGACGCCCAACGCGCGGAGAAGTTCGGCGAGCACGGTCATCGGGGGCCGGGGCGACGACGACGTCCCGGCCAGGTCGACGTGCAGCTGACCGTCCGGGAAGTCGTCCCGGACCGCGTGCGCCACCCGGATCGCGACGGAGGACTTGCCGATCCCCGGCGCCCCCGAAAGCACCGCGACCGACGGCGTTCCCTGCGCGCGGCGCTCGCGGAAGAGGCCGACGAGTTCGCCGACCACGTCGTCGCGGCCGGTGAAGTCCGGCAGGTCCAGCGGCAGCTGGCAGACCGGCGCCATCGGCCGGGTGAGCGCGGCGGACACCGCCTCCTGGGTCGCGGACGGCGTGAGGACGAGCGAGGCCCGTAGTTCCCTCAGCCGCGGGCCCGGTTCGGTGCCGAGCTCCTCGGCGAGCACCTTCTCGGCCGTTTCGTAGGCCTCGATCGCGTCGGCCGTGCGGCCGTCGGCCCGCAGCGCGACGATCAGCTGCTGCCAGAGTTCCTCGCGGAGGGGATGCTCGGTGACCAGGCCGCGCAGTTCGGCGACGGCCTCGGCGGTCCGGCCGAGTTCGATCCTCGCCCGCAGCCGCTGTTCCTGCACCGCCAGCCGCAATTCCGACAGCCGCGCCACGGTCGCGCCCCAGCCGTGGTCGTGGGGGAGGCCTTCGAGCACTTCTCCCCGCCACAGGGCTTCGGCTTGATCCAGCAGGTCGAGAGCGGATCCGGCTTCGCCGTGGCCGAGCGCGTCCTGCGCGCGGGCGGCCAATTCGCCGAAGCGGATGTGGTCGATCTCCTCGGGCGTGGCCTGGAGGATGTATCCGGACGCCCGGCTCCCGATGCGTTCCCCGAGCGCGGGGTCGTGGTCGGCGAGGCGTTTGCGGAGTGAATGGACGTAGGTGCGGATGTTCGCGGCCGCCGAACGGGGAGCGGACGAAGGCCACAGGACCTCGATCAGCAGTTCGGTGGAGACGACGACGTTGGGCTGGAGCAGGAGAGCGGCCAGCAGCAGACGCGGTTTGGGGCCGCCGAGCGGCACCACCTGCCCGTCCACCGCCACTTCGAGCGGACCGAGAACGCGAAACCCGAGAATAGTCACCTAAACCGCCAATACGGCAGGAGCCCCATATCCGCCGATAATATTGCCGTCCCGCCATGGTTGGCTAGATCCATTCGCATGCATGTGCAGACAGCCGTCGGCGTTTGTACGTGATGTGTACGACGCCGGTCGACGCTGCGGTCATGAAGCGTTCAAGTGTCCGGCGGCTCGCCGGTTTCTTTCTCGTGCTGGTGACGGCGGGTGCCATGGGCCTCGCCGGAGCCACTCCCGCACTGGCCGCGGCCACCGGGACCGTGAAGACGGCGGGTGATCCGCTGAACGTCCGCCGCGCCCCGAGCACCTCCGCGACCGCGGTGCGCACGGTGGCCAACGGCGCCACGGTGACCATCGACTGCCAGACGGTCGGGACCTCGGTCACCGGCCCGCTGGGCACCACGACGTTGTGGGACTACGTTCCCGCGCTCGGCGGCTACATCTCGGACAGTTACGTCTACACCGGCTCGGATCAGCGGATCGCACCCGACTGCGGCGTCGGCTCCGGCAGCGCCGAATGCTCCACCGGTGTCTGCGCGGGTGAGGGGCAGTTCCGTTCATCGGATGCTCATTTCCTCGTCTACGACAAAAACGCCGACGGCAAGTCCGCCGTGGTCGCCTACTGGCTGAAGGGCGGCGCCGGCCCGTTCTACGTCTGGGCCTCCGGCGGCAACGGCACCCACGTCGACAAGGCCGTGCCGGTCGCGAAGGGATCGTGGGTCTATTACAAGGTCTGCGTCGCCGACGCCGCCGCCAATCCGGCGCTCGAAGCCTGTAGTGGCGGCATCACCGATTACGCCGCGTGAAAACCCTCCCCGTTCTTTCCCCACTTCGAAAGGTTGAATTTTCATGGGCCAGGTGAATCGGCGGGCGGTACTCCTCGGTGGGGCCGCGGCGGTTTCGGCGGCGGCGTTGTCGTCGACGGTGCCCTCATGGGCGAACGCGAGAACGCTGGCGGCGGCGCCCGCCATCCACGATCCGTTCCAGCTCGGTGTCGCCTCGGGTGACCCGCTGCCGGACAGTGTCGTGCTGTGGACCCGGCTCGCGCCCGCCCCGCTGAACCCCGACGGTTTCGGCGGGATGCCGGACGCTTCGTACACAGTGGACTGGGAACTCGCGAACGACCAGGCGTTCTCCTCGATCGTGCAGCGGGGCACCGCGACCGCGGCCCGGGCTTCCGGGCACAGCGTGCACATCGAACCGGCCGGACTCGAGCCGGGACGCGAATACTTCTACCGGTTCAAGACCAGCGGCTACATTTCGCCGGTCGGCCGGACCAGGACCGCTCCCGCCGCCGGTGCCGCGGTGAATCAGCTGAAGTACTGCTTCTCCTCCTGCCAGCACTGGGAGGAGGGCTGGTACCACTCGTACAAGGGCATGCTCGCCGACAACCCGGAACTGGTGCTGTTCCTCGGCGACTACATGTACGAGCGGAAGTCGGGACGCGCCGCCGCCGACCGGAACCCGCGCAGGCTGGCCTTCACCGAGGACGTGACGACGCTCGCCCAGTACCGCGCCCGGCACGCACAGCACAAGACGGACGCCGACCTGCAGAACGCGCACGCGATGGCGCCGTGGGTCGTGGTCTTCGACGACCACGAGGTGATGAACAACTGGAACGGCACCACCAGCCCGGCCACGGCCGACCGCAAGGCCGCCGGCTTCCAGGCGTTCTACGAGAACATGCCGATCCGGTCGACCGCCAAGCCGAGCGGGGCGTCGATCCGGCTCTACCGTCAGTTCACGTGGGGGAACCTCGCCCGGTTCCATATGCTCGACACCCGGCAGTACCGCAACGCGCAGGTGCCGGACCCGTCCGGATCGGCCGGACCGTCGTGCACCGACATGCGGTCGACGTCGCGCAGCATCCTGGGCACCACACAGGAAGCGTGGCTGTTGAAGGCGCTGGAGACGCACCCGGCGAAGTGGGACTTCCTCGGTCAGCAGGTCTTCTTCGCCACCCGTGACGGCGACGGCAACAAGGCGACGTGTGAGAGCCCCGATTCCTGGCAGGGTTACGAGGCCTCGCGCGACCGGATCGCGAAGGGCATCGTGGACCGCAAGGTGCCGAACCCGATCGTGCTGACCGGCGACGTCCACCGGCACTGGGCGGCCGATCTGCGCCGCGACTACTTCAACCACAGCGACCCGGTGTTCGGTTCGGAACTCGTGACGACCTCGGTCACGAGCAACAGCGACACCGCGACCGATCCGACGTCGACGTGGCTGTCGAACAACCCGCACATCAAGTACTGCCGGGGAAAGCGCGGCTATGTCCGGGTGACGGCGTCGCAAACGCAGATGCGGGCGGACTTCATGACGGTTTCGGACACCAGCGAGTACGACTTCTCGAAGGTGACACTGGCCGCGGACCGTTCCTACGTCGTCGAGGCGGGGAAGCCGGGGCTGCAGCGGGTCTAGGGCCTCGTGAGTGTTGAGGACGGTTCTAACCGTCCTTGCCACTCACGAGTCAGGAGAGCAGGTCCACCAGCGCGTCACCGCGAGGAGTCCGCACCACGAGGACGACCTGGCCCTCGCGGTGCCGCTGGATCAAACCCGCCGAAACGAGCTGTTCGCAGTGGTAGGTCGCGGTACTCGCGGCACACGAAAGCAGATTCGCGATCTCGCCCATCCGGGCGGGTTTTCCCAAGTGCCGCAACAGTTTCGCGCGGTGGGCGCCGACGACCAGGTCGAGCCCGTCGACCCCGGGCGCCGGTTCGGCCCGGCCGCCGTCGAGCAGGCCGTCGAGCCCCGGCAGCGGATAGCCGATCCAGATGGCGTCCTCTTCGTCGAAGTTGGACACCACCGAGCGGCTGCCCGCGAGCATCGGGACGAGGATCAGCTTGCGGCCGCGGGTGGTGTACCGCGCCGGTTCGGCGTCGGGCAGCAGGAGACATCCGTTGCTGAACCGGAAATGCGGCCGCAGCAGGCTGAGCACCGCGTCCGTCCCGCCGCGGACGGAGGCGACGCCGATGCGTTCGATCTCGCGGTCGAGCAGGGGACGGGCCTTGGTCCAGAGGTTCTCGGTGGCCAGCCTGGTCGCGGTGAAGGCGTCCGCGAGCGAGGCGGCCCAGCGTCTCGGCTGGTCGGCGGCCTGCCGCCACTGTGCGGGCAACCGGTCGCCGAAGACCTCTTCCAGGCCTTTCAGGACATCGGCTTCCGAAAGCTCGCGCAGCATCTCCGCCTGTGCGGCGGCGGAAGAGTCCTCGCCGGGGCTGATCGGGACGATGAAATCCGGCTGCACGGAGGTGCCGCGGCGGGCGAGCGCGCTCGCCGCGCGGTATCCCTGCTCGGGGATCGCCGAGCCCACCTGACGGCGCCAGGCGGCGGGCAGGCCGCGGTCGTACCCGCCGACGACCTCGACGAGCATCGAAACCAGTGAGATGTGCGGGGAAACCGTCACACCGACCGGGATCGTTCCGGTATCACCGAGTTCGAGCCGGGTATAAGAAGCCGGGGGCGGCGTCTCGCGCATCCGGTCGTCCCTCCTGGGAGTGGGCGTCGCAGCACGCGATGTTAGCGCCTCCGGTCAATACCCGGCACCCGCCCACGAAAACGACCGAAAGCCGCTTTCCCCAGGTCGGAAGCGGGGAAGGCGCCCTTCGGCCGGTGCGGCGACCTCAGCGGGCGAGTTGCTCATTCATGATGAGAAACGCGCCGAGACCGTGGAAATCGTTGGTGTTGCGTTTACGCGCGTAGTAATACGCCGTGTCGCCGACGTTGGTGCCTTCGGAAATATTCGTGATATCGGTCAATCCGTCGGAACCGGTCGAAACCTGGGAAAGGACGCCGCGATAGCCCTTCGCGGCCACAGCTCCGTACTCCGGGCCGACGTGGCCGCGTTGCACCGCGCGGGAGAGCAGGAAGGTGTACATCGCCGAAGCCGAGGTCTCCAGCCAGTTGTCCTTGTCGCCACCCCGGTCGACGACCTGGAACCAGCGGCCGGAAGCCCGGTCCTGCCAGCGCGTGTAACCTGCCGCGAGGAATTTGACGACGTCCACGAGACGACGTCGTCGCGGATGGTCGCGGGGGAGGATTTCGAGGAGATCGATCGCCGTCATCCCGAGCCAGCCGATCGCCCGCCCCCAGTGGTACTTCGAATGCCGTCCGGCGCCTGAAGCCCACGGTTCCGAGCCGTCTTCGTCGTAGGCGTGGTAGAGCAGCCCCTTGGCTGGTTCCTTGAGGTGGTCGAAGTAGACGCTGACGTTCTTCGCGGCCTCTTCGTAGCAGTAACCGGCATCGCCGAAGGTCTTGCCGTACAGCGCGAGGAACGGCTGCGCCATGTAGACGCCGTCCGCCCACAGTTGCCCGACCCGGCTCGTGGCGTGGAACATCCCGCCGTCGGACGTCCGGGGATAGGACGGGAAACGGGCGCGCAGCTGTTCCGCCGCGGTCTTGTACTTCGCCTGCCCGGTTTCGGTGTACAGCAACGGGAACATCTGCCCGGAGCGCATCGCGTCCAGGTTGGTGAAACCATTGGAGATACCGCTGTCGGTGACGAAGCGGTCGTACCAGGCGAGGATGTAGTCGAGGTAGGACTTCTCGCCGGTGCGCCGGTACACCAGGTACTGGCCGTAGAGGTAGAGGCCGCGGGTGTAGCCCCAACCGCCGAGGGTGGCCGGGGTGTGGCGCTTCATCGTCGAGTCGACGACCGCCCGCGACCAGTCCACCGGTGCCGCGGTCGCCACGCCGGGCAGGGTGAGCGCGCCGAGGGCGCCCGCGGTTCCCGCCAGCATGGTGCGCCGTGAAAGCCGTGCCGCGCGAAGAGGATCCGGTGCCATTCGAGGTCCTTCCTGCGCCGGGGAAAGCAGGGGAATGAGTGGCCGGGATGCCGATCCGCCGTCCGTCGCCATCCCGGCTGAACAACGTCTACCCGCGTATTCGACGGCGAGTCAAGAGAGATCCGATCTCTTACGTCATATATCAGATACGCCACTCGAATGGGCGCTCCCGGTCGCCGGGACGGTCCCGCTGGGCGGCACTTTCCTTCCCGGGGCGCCCGCTCGCCTACGATCGGTGCGTGAACGAGCTGACCTTCCGCGGGCGCCGCGTCGCCAGGGACCGCGCCCTGGTCATGGCGATCGTCAACCGGACCCCCGATTCGTTCTACGACAAGGGCGCGACCTTCTCGGATCCGGACGCGCTCGCCGCCGTCGCCAGGGTGGTCGAGGAGGGCGCCGACATCGTGGACATCGGCGGGGTCAAGGCGGGCCCCGGCGCGGACGTCGACGTCGAGGAAGAGATCCGACGGGTGGTCCCGTTCGTCGAGCGGATCCGCGAACTGCATCCCGACCTGGTGATCAGCGTCGACACCTGGCGCCACGAGGTGGGCAGGCGCGCGGCGGAGGCCGGTGCGGACCTGATCAACGACACCTGGGCGGGAGCCGATCCGAAACTGGCCGAGATCGCCGCGGAGTTCGGCACCGGCTACGTCTGCTCGCACACCGGGAACGCCGTTCCGCGCACCCGCCCGTTCCGGGTGCGCTATCCGGACATCGTCGCGGACGTCGTCGCGGAGACGACGGCCCACGCCGAAGCCGTCGTGGCGCTCGGCGTCCCGCGTGAAGGGGTGCTGATCGACCCGACGCACGATTTCGGCAAGAACACCTGGCACAGCCTGGCGCTTCTGCGGCACGCGCGGGAACTGGCCGACACCGGCTGGCCGGTGCTGATGGCACTGTCCAATAAGGACTTCGTCGGGGAGACGCTCGGTGTGGAGCTCGCGGAGCGGGTCGACGGCACGCTCGCCGCGACGGCCTGGGCGGTGGCCGAAGGCGCGAAGGTGTTCCGGGTGCACGAGGTGCGGCGCACCCGGCAGGTGCTGGAGATGGTCGCGTCGATCCAGGGGGTGCGGCCGCCCGCGCGCGCGATCCGCGGGCTGGCCTAGCGGCGCTGTTCGTGGGCGCCCGACCGCGACACGCGCGCCGCGGACGCCGGGCCTAGCCGTCCAACGGGATGACGGCCGAAACCGTGGTGCCCGAGCCGGGTTCGCTCTCGACGGTCAGTTCGCCGCCGAGCGCGCGGACCCGGTCGCGGAGGCCGTGCAGCCCGGAACCGCCGCCGATGTCGGCCGTCCCGGTGCCGTCGTCGTGGACGTCCACCCGCAGGCCGTCCTCCTCGACGCGGATACGCACCCGGACCTGCTCGGCCCGCGCGTGTTTCAACGCGTTGGTGACCGCTTCGGAGACGACGAAGTACGCCGTCGCCTCGACCGCGCCGCTGAGCCGCGGCACGTCCGCTCCCGCGAGGTCGACCGCGATCGGGACCCGGTCCAGCAGTGACCGGACCGCGGGGATCAGCCCGGCCTCGGTGAGGATCGGGGGCCGCAGTCCACGCGCGAGTTCACGCAGTTCGGTGACGGTGGCCTGCAGTTCGTCGACCGTGCTCCTCAACAGGGTCGCGACGGCGGGGGTGAGGTCGTCCCCGAGCCGTCGTTCCGCCATCCGCAGCAGCAGCACGACACTGACCAGGCGTTGCTGCGCGCCGTCGTGCAGGTCCCGCTCGACCCGCCGCCGCTCGTCGTCGGCGGCGGCGACGATGCGGGCACGGGAGGCCTGTACCTCGACGAGCCGCTCCTCCAGTTCCGCGGCCAGCCGCTGGTTGTCCAGTACCAGCCCGGCGGCGGCGTTGAGCGCGTCGATCGACCGGCTGTCCTTCCACACCTCGTCGTCCTGCACGAGCGCGGCCAGCCCGGAACCGTCGCGTTCCAGCAGGAGCCGGATCATCTCCGCGTTGCCGACCCGCGCCCGCAGCACCCCGATCAGGAAGGTCAGCGGCCACAGGCAGAACGAGATCCGGTAGACGTCCAGCAGCGGTTCGGAGAACGGATGCCCGGAGCCGAGCGCGCTGCCGACCGTGGTGCTCACCGCGCCGACCACGGCGATCGCGAGGACGGGGGAGAGCAGCCGCCGCTGTGGGAGCCGCCCGGTGAGCCAGCGGTAGAGCAGCACCACCACGACCCCGCCGCCGATCAGCGCGCCGACGAGTTCCAGCAGCCGTTTGACCAGGTGCTCGGCCTCCGGCGAGGCGGCGACCGCGGCGAGGTTCTTCGGATCGTCGTTGACCAGCAGGCCGAGGACGGCCGACCCGAAGACCACGGCGTACGCGGAGATCGCGAGCATCCGCTCCCCGCGGGACCGGAGTTTCCCGTGGGGGAAGGCGAGCACGAGATGCGCGATCACCGGGCTGGACGCGGCGGACAGCGCCAAACCCGCCGTGTGCACCAGCGGATCGTCGGCGAATTGGAGGTCTTCGGTGAACAACGCGAGCCCGGCCAGCGCGATGAGCAGGCCGATCGGGTTCGAGGCGCGGCGCACATGCGCGACGGCGCCGGCGAGGAGGAAGAGGAACCCCGTCGTGGACGACAGGGTGGTGTCGAGCACGGTGTGCCCGCCGTCGGCGATCTTGAGGGTCGTCGCGACGACGCCCATGCCGATCCCGGCGGCCAGCACGCCCGCCATCGCGACGGTCCGAGGGTGCGTCACCACTAAGCGTGATTCGTCCGTTCGGCCCGAACCGTTACACCGACAGGCTTCCCGAACGGATGGCGGCCACGTCCGCGACCTCGAGGCCGCGAACGTGGCCTGTGAACGCCATCCGTCCGGTTAGAACAGCAGACCCGCGCCGCTGCAGTTCTTCGGCCAGGAGTTCAGGTTGGTCGCCACGACGATCTGCACACCGACCCGGCCCTTCGGGATCGACACCGCCGGGTACACGTCGGCGGTCTGGGGGATGTCGCTGTTGGCGATGTTCGTGAAGGTGTGGCTGGTGACCATCGAACCGCCTGGACCGTTGAACACCTTGACGACGATCTGGTGATCGCCGGTGATCTTCCCGCCCACGTTGCGCAGGTTGGCGTAGATGTTGACGATCTTCCAATTGTTCCCGTCGGCCTGGGCGTTCACCCAGCCTTCGGCGTTGTTGACCTCGGTCGGTGAAACCCGGGTGCTGCATTTGCCGTGCCAGTCCGGGTTGTCGTCGGCGCTCGCCGGCGGCGCGGTCAATGCCAGAGCGGCTGTGGCCGCTGCCACCATCGAGAGAACGCGTCGCATTCTTTCCTCCCCTTGTCGATCCGATGATCATCTCGACCGTACTGAGAAAGATCTCGACGATCAGGTGAATTCCCATGACCTGAGTCACACTGTTTGTTAATTTCCCTCTTTTCGTGGGCTACTGCCGCGAGGTGTGGCTTGTCAAGAAATCTCACGGAGTTTCCCGGGATATGGATGGCTATGCGCTCATGTGGGCGATCGTGCGAACCTCGGCTCGACATCGACCCCGAAAGGCGACGCCCCCGTGCGCATCCACCACAAGAACCGCTTCCTGTTGGCGGCACTGGCCGTAGCGACTGCCGTAGGCGTGCTCACCGGGTGTTCCCGCGCCGACAGCTCGGCCGGTCCGGCCGCGAACGAGGGTGCCGCGAGCGAGGTCCGTGTCGGTTTCTTCCCCAACGTCACGCATGCCCCAGCGCTGATCGGGGTGAAGAAGGACTTCTTCAAGCAGGAGCTCGGCGCGACCAAGCTGACCACGCAGACGTTCAACGCGGGGCCTGAGGAAGTCAACGCGCTGCTCGGCGGCTCTCTTGATATCGCTTTCATCGGCTCGGGACCGGCGATCAACGCCTTCACCAAGTCCAAAGGCGCCATCCAGCTGATCTCCGGTGCGGTCACGGGAGGCGCGCAGCTGGTCGTCAAACCGGAGATCGCCGACGTCGGGCAGCTGAAGGGGAAGAACCTGACCACGCCCCAGCTGGCCAACACCCAGGATGTCGCACTTAAGAAGTTTCTCGCCGGGAAAGGTCTGACCGAGCAGGTCAAGATCACCACAATGGACAACCCCAAGTCTTTCGACGCCTTCAAGAAGGGCGAAGTCGACGGTGGCTGGCTACCCGAACCTTGGGCTTCGCGACTGGTGGTCGACGCCGGGGCAAAGGTATTGATCGACGAGAAGACCTTGTGGCCGGACGGCCGGTTCCCGAGCACCGTCGTCATCGTCCGCGGGGAGTTCCTGCAGCGGCACCCCGATACGGTCCGCGCCTTGCTGAAGGGCGAATTGGCGGCGATCGACTGGGCGAAGGCCAACCCAGCGGAAGCGAAGACCGTGGTCAACGGCGCTCTCAAGGAGCTTGCGGGCAGTGCGCTGAGTGAGGCGGTACTGGACCGGGCCTTTTCCGCGATCGAGTTGAACCCGGACCCTGTCGCCGCGGCCTTCCCCCAGCTTGCGAAGGACTCCGTGACGGCTGGAGTTGTCAAGGAAGCGGTCGCGCTGAAGGGTTTCGCCGACTTCGGTCCGCTTAACGAAGTGCTCAAGGCGAAGAACCTCCCTGTTGTCGGCGCTCCCGAACTGACCAAGTGACCCGAATAGGTGGCCAGTGATGACTACGACCCTTCCTGTCGGCCGGAGCGAAATCACCGGCGTTACGGCCGTGCGGCTCGACAATGTGGGAAAGGCGTTCGGCCCGGCGGGGCGCGAGGTCGTCGCCTTGGACGGCGTCGATCTATCCGTCGCGCCCGGTGAATTCGTTTGCCTGCTCGGTGCGTCCGGGTGCGGCAAGAGCACACTGCTCAACCTGGTGGCCGGACTCGACTCGCCGTCGGCGGGGACGATCACCCTGAACACGTCCCGTCCCGCGGTCATGTTCCAGGAGGCCGCGCTGATGCCGTGGCTGACGGCTGCCCGCAACGTCGAACTCCCGCTGCGCTTCGCCGGCTTCGGCAGGGCCGAACGGCGCGAGAAGGCGACCGAGCTGCTCGAACTCGTCCGCCTCGGTGGTGCGGGTGACAAACGCCCGCACGAGCTTTCCGGCGGTATGCGGCAGCGCGTCGCGCTCGCCAGGGCATTGGCCGCGACCCTGCGGGTCGGTGGCGACCCCGAGCAGTCTCTGCTGCTGATGGACGAGCCGTTCGCCGCGCTCGATGCCATCACCCGCGACGTCCTGCAGGGTGAGCTGCTGCGCGTCTACCGAAGCACCGGAACCTCGGTGCTGTTCGTGACCCACGACGTCCGCGAGGCCGTCCGGCTCGGCCAGCGGGTCGTACTGCTCTCGTCCCGACCGGGCCGGGTCGTGCGCGAATGGGCGGATGTGCCGCTTGTGGACACGGAGGAGCTGACCGAAGAGATCACCGGGCAGCTACGGGAAGTGATCAGCACCCATGCCGCGGCTTGATTCGGCTGGCCGGGACTTGAGCTCGCGGAAAGACGACGGAGAAGATCTCGATGCCGTCGGTTCGGGGCTGGACGCACTCGACGCACCAGCCGGAGAGCGTCGTCCGGGTATCTGGAAGCGACTCGCTTGGGGCTTTCTGCCGCCACTCGGCGCTCTCGCCGTCCTGATCGTCATATGGCAGATCTTGTGGGCCGCGGCGTTCTGGCCGGAGGCGCAGCTGCCCGCGCCGCTTTCCGTGTGGGACGAGTTCTGGGGCATCGTCGTGGACGGCCAGGTGCTCGGCTTCGTGTGGACCTCGGTGCATCGTGCCGCGCTCGGCTTCATGACCGGTGTCCTGATCGGTACGCCACTGGGGCTGCTGGTGGCGAAGGTCCGGGTGGTCCGAGCCGCGATCGGGCCCTTGCTCACCGGCCTGCAAAGCCTGCCGTCGGTCGCCTGGGTGCCGGCCGCGATCCTCTGGTTCGGGATCAATGACGCCGCGATCTACTTCGTCGTGCTTCTCGGCTCGGTGCCCTCGATCGCCAACGGACTGGTCTCCGGGATCGATCAGATCCCGCCGATGCTTCCCCGGGTCGGTCAAGCCATGGGGGCCACCCGGTTGACGTCCGCCAGGCTCATCCTCCTCCCTGCTGCGTTGCCTGGGTTCCTCTCCGGGCTCAAGCAAGGATGGGCGTTCTCTTGGCGGTCTCTGATGGCGGCGGAGTTGATCGCCCTCTCGCCTCAACTGGGCGTCGGGCTCGGCGCGTACCTGAACCAAGGATCGTCTCTCAACAGCGTCGAGCGCGTGATCTCGGCGATCTTCCTGATCCTGCTGGTCGGCGTCGGTATCGAACTGCTGGTGTTCCGCCCGCTGGAACGTTCGGTCCTGCGTGCCCGTGGTCTCACCGCGTCCCTTTAGGACTTTGGGCAGGCTAGCCTTACCCGCATGTCTGTTCCTGGGGTGCGGGTCAAGGCGTTCCTGACCGCGCTGATGATGTCGTTGCTGGTGGCGGGTTGCGGTTCTTCGCGATCGGCCGACGAAACCCTGGTGCCGCCGGAGGCTCGCGGCACCTTCCCGGTGACCGTCGAGCACAAGTACGGGTCGACGACGGTCGAGAAGCAGCCGTCGCGGATCGTCACGCTCGGCCTGTCCGACCACGACGCCGTGCTGGCGCTCGGGATCCGGCCGGTCGGCGCCGTCGACTGGTTCAAGGAGCGGCCCTACGGCAAGTGGCCGTGGACCCAGGCGCGCTGGGGGGACAAGGCGCCGGAGATCGTCGGCGAGCGCGACGACTTCAACTTCGAGAAGATCGCCGCGCTGAAGCCGGATCTGATCCTCGCCCAGTACAGCGGGATGAAGAAGGAGCAGTACGACAAGCTCACGCAGCTCGCGCCGGTCGTCGCGCAGCCGCCGAAGTACGCGGACTACGCGGCGCCGTGGCAGGAGACGACCCGGATGGTCGGCCGCGCGCTGGGGCTTCCGCGCAAGGCCGACGAACTGATCGCCGGGATCGACAGCCGCTTCGCGCAGGCGCGGGCGGAACACCCCGAATTCGCGAAGCTGACGATGGTCGTCGCCGACACCTTCGAGGCGGGCAAGTTCTCCGCGTTCACCACGACCGACCCGAAGATGATCTTCATGACCGAGCTGGGCTTCCGGCCGTTCGAGCCGGTCAAGGCGCTGAGTAAACCGGAGAACAACGTCGTCGAGGTCACGTCGGAGCGATTCGACCTGTTCGACGCCGACCGCCTGGTGTGGCTGAACTCCGACGTCGGCGCCGAGACCCGGGTGCGGGCCGATCCGGTGTATCGGAAGCTGAAGGTGTCGGCGGAGAAGCGGGATCTGTTCATCACCTACGAGAATCCGCCGGTGGGCGCCGCGATCTCGTTCAACACCGTGCTGAGCATCCCGTACGCGATCGAGCAGCTGGTGCCGAAGCTGGCGGCCGTCCCCGGCTCCTGAGCGTCCCGCCCGGGATCGGGACCGCGTGCGCCGCCGGCTCGCAGGTTGCGAAAGCCACTTTCGCAACCTTCAGCGTTGCGAAAGTGGCTTTCGCAACGTTCGGCGGCGGCTCCCCGCGCGTAGTGCCCCACGCGTTCATCTTCCGCGGGTGGCAAACCTACGACACCGTAAGTTACGGTGTCGTAGGTAGCGTTTTCCGTACCCTGGAAGGACGAAACGCATGGCGGTCCCCGAAACCACCCGGCTGATGCTCGAGCTCGAGGGGACGGTCGAGGAGAACCTCAACCGGCATCTCTCGGTCGCCAAGGAATGGATGCCGCACGAGTACGTGCCGTGGGACGAGGGCCGGAACTTCGCCGACCTCGGCGGCGAGGCGTGGGATCCCGAGCAGTCGCGGGTGTCGCCGATCGCGCGGACGTCCCTGGAGGTCAACCTCCTCACCGAGGACAACCTGCCGAGCTACCACCGCGAGATCGAGCGCGCCTTCGGCCGCGACGGCGCGTGGGGCACCTGGGTGCACCGCTGGACCGCCGAAGAGGGCCGCCACGGTATCTGCATCCGCGACTATCTGCTGGTGACGCGCGCGGTCGATCCGGTCGAGCTGGAGCGTATGCGGATGCAGACCATGGAGGCCGGGTACGACAGTGGCGACAAGGCGCTGCTGAACGTCTTCGCGTACGTGTCGTTCCAGGAGCTGGCGACGCGGATCTCGCATCGCAACACCGGGAAGTACACGCAGGACCCGTTGTGCGAGAAGCTGCTCGCGCGGGTCGCGATGGACGAGAACCTGCACATGCTCTTCTACCGGAACCTGGTGCAGGCGTCGCTGGAGCTTTCACCCGACGCGATGATGCGCGCCATCACCGACGAGGTCGTCCAGTTCCAGATGCCGGGCGCGGTGATCCCGAGCTTCGTGCGGAAGGCCGCGCTGATCGCGAAGGCGGGCATCTACGACCTGCGGATCCACCACGACGAGGTGATCTGGCCGTTGCTGCGGCAGTGGAAGATCTTCGAGCTCGAAGGGCTCGGCGAGGTGGGGGAGAAGGCGCGGGACGAACTCGACCAGTTCCTGAAGGCCCTCGACACCCAGGCTTCGCGCTTCGAAGAGCGTCGCGCGGCCGCCGAAGCCCGTGCCGCCGCCCGCCACCCGTGATCAGGGACGTGACTCGCGTGATCAGGGACGTGACTCGCGTGCTTGGAGGCGTAACTCCGTGATCCGGCTCCAAGCACGCGAGTTACGCCTTCAGGCACGCGAGTTACGGCTTCAAGCACGCGTGATCCGGCGGACGACACGTGTGATCGGATGGACGACACGCGTGATCCGGCGGACGACGCGTGTGTGTCGTCCGCCGGGACTCGCGTGAAGGGGCCGGGAGCTAGCGCGAGCGGCGCGAGCCGGCGCGCGTTCCCGAGGAGAACGCGGCGGCACCGCCACGGCGGGCCGGGGCACCACCGGACTGGTTCCGCGAGGTCTGGGCCCGGCCTGATTGGGACTTGGCGGCGCCGGAGCCGCGGCGCGGCTGCGACTCGGCGGCGGCGCGACGGCCTTGGCCGCCCTTGGGCGCGCCTTCGCGACGTCCGGTGGACTCGGCCGCGCGACGGCCCTGGCCGGCCGAAGCGCCGCGACGGTCACCTTCGGAGCGGGGCTGACGCGAACGGCCGTCCGAGGAGCCACCGCGACGTCCGCCGCCGGAAGCGCCCCGGCCACCGGCCGAGGGACCACGGCCACGGCCACCACGGGCACCCCGGCCACCGCGGGCCGGACGGTCTTCGTCCTCACCCCTGGCCGGGATGGCCTCACCGGACGCGGTGACCTTCTTCGGCCGCGTGTCCACGATCGGCCGCCGCGGCGACGCGGTGAACGAACGCTCACCCGGCGCCAGCTCCGACAGCAGCGGGTGGCCGGGGCCGAGCTGCGTCGTGGTCGGCTTGATACCCGCCTTGCGGGTGAGGTCGCGGACGTCGCCGACCTGCGCGTCGGTCATCAGCGTGACGACGGTGCCGGACGCCCCGGCCCGCGCCGTCCGGCCGGACCGGTGCAGGTACGCCTTGTGTTCGACCGGCGGGTCGGCGTGGATGACCAGCGTGACGTCGTCGACGTGGATACCGCGCGCGGCGATGTCGGTCGCGACCAGCGTCTTCGCCGCGCCGGACGCGAACGCCTCCAGGTTGCGGGTCCGCGCCGTCTGGCCGAGGTTGCCGTGCAGTTCGACCGCCGGCACGCCGGAGGCCATGAGCTTGCGCGTCAGCTGCTTGGCGCGGTGCTTCGTCCGGGTGAACACCAGCGTGCGGCCCGGGGCGGCGGTGAGGTCGATCAGCACCGGCAGCCGGTGGGTCTCCTCCAGGTGCAGCACGTGGTGCTTCATGGTCGAGACCGGCGACTGGGCCGAGTCGACGCTGTGCGTCACCGGGTCGTGCATGAACCGCTTGACCAGCACGTCGACGCCCGCGTCGAGGGTCGCGGAGAACAGCAGCCGCTGCCCGCGCTCCGGGGTCTCGGCCATGATGCGCCGCACGTCGGGCAGGAAGCCGAGGTCGGCCATGTGGTCGGCCTCGTCCAGGACGGTGATCTCGACGTGGTCGAGTTTCGCCTCGCCCGAGCGCATGTGGTCGGCGAGGCGACCGGGGCAGGCGACGACGATGTCGACGCCGTCACGCAGGCGGGTGATCTGCGGGTTGGGGCTGACCCCGCCGAAGATCGTGGTGACCTTGAGGCCGAGCGGTTTGGCCAGCGGCAGGAACGACGCCTCGATCTGGGTCGCCAGCTCGCGGGTCGGCGCCAGGACCAGCGCGCGCGGGCGGCCGGGGCGGCGCCGCGTCGGGCCCTCGGCTAGCCGGGCGAGGACGGGCAGCACGAAGCCGTACGTCTTGCCGGAGCCGGTGCGGCCGCGGCCGAGGACGTCCCGGCCCGCCAGCGAATGCGGCAGCGTGGCGGCCTGGATCGGGAACGGGCTGGTGACGCCCTGTCCGGCGAGTGCGTCGACGATCGTCTTGGGCAGGCCGAGTTCGGTGAAAGTAGGTGTGCTCATAAGCGTGTGGGCGCACGGGCGCCCTGGTATCTCCGTAAGAGTAGAAACGGTTGTCCTGCCCGGCGCAGACCTCGGGGGGCCGCGGCGCGTGGTCTTCGACAACGAAACGCGGCCCGAGGCAGAACTGAGCGGACCGCGTCGTCCAGTGTACTGGGTCGTGATCTCCAGGGCTACGTGATATCGCCCGCACCGGTCCGGCGATGTTCGTCGGTTCGTACGAGCCGGACCCGGTCTCGCGGTGGAACGCTGGCACGACCGGATCGAAAGGGGACACGGGTGTCGAACGTTCAGGAACTGCAAGGGGTGCTCGACGAGGAGGCGCGTCGCGCGAGCGTCCCCGGAGCCGTGGTGGGGGTGACGCACCGGGGCGAGGAGTCGGTGTTCGCCACCGGGGTGTCCAGTGTGGACACCGGGCTCCCGGTCGATCCCGGCACGTTGTTCATGATCGGCTCCACCAGCAAGACCTTCGCCGCGGCCGCGGTCATGGCGCTGGTCGAGGACGGGACGCTGGACCTGGACAGGCCGGTCGTCGAGCACCTTCCCGATCTCCCGCTGGCGGATCCGGTGGCGCGGAAGACGGTGACCCTGCGCCATCTGCTCACGCATTCGGCCGGGTTCCTCGGCGACGTGGACTTCACCACCGGGTGGGGTGACGACGCGCTGGCCCTCGCGGTCGCGAAGTTCGGCGACCTCCCGCAGAATTTCGCGCCCGGTGAGGTGTTCTCCTACTGCAACGCCGGGTTCCAGCTGGCCGGACGGGTCGTCGAGGTGGCGGCGGGCGAGCCCTTCGAGGACGTCGTGCGCGCCCGGCTGCTCGAACCGCTCGGCATGACCGAGTCGTATTACCTGCCGTGGGAGGTGCTCACGCGGCGTCACGCCGTCGGTCACGTCCTGCGCGACGGCGGACCGGCCGTCGAGCACACCGTGGGCCTGACCCGGGCCGACAGCGCGAGCGGGGGCCTGTGGTCCACGGCGGGCGACCAGCTGAAGTGGGCGCGGTTCTTCCTGACCGGCGAGGCCGAGGGGAAGGCGCCGCTCAGCGAGGCCACCCGCGACCTCATGCGGGCGCCGCAGCGCAAGGCCGCACTGCGGTTCGAGGAGGTCGGGCTGAGCTGGCTGCACACGACTCACGGCGAGGCCAGGCTGGTCCGGCACGGTGGCAACGTGAGCAACCTGCAGCTGTCGGATTTCGTGACCTTGCCCGAGCACGATTTCGCCGTCACGGTGCTGACCAACAGCGCGGGCGGGTCCGCGCTGGGCGCCAAGATCGTCGATTGGTGCCTGGAGCACGTGGTCGGGCTGCCGCCGCTCGCGACCCCGCCGCCCGTGGCCCAGCCGGAGATCGCCGAGTACCTGGGCCGCTACCAGACCGGCGACCTGGCGTTCGTGGTCAGCGAGCGGGACGGCGCCCTCTGGGCCCAGCTGGTCGCCGAGATCGAGGACTTCCCGTCGCCGCCGCCGTTCGAAGCCGTTTTCGTCGGCGGGGACGCGATCGCCCCGGCCGCGGACACCCGCAAGCCCACCGCGCGGTTCCTGCGCGACGAGCGTGGACGGGTGACTTCGGTCGAGTTCGGTGGCCGGACGGCGAAGCGAGGCGCTACGGTTACCGGGTAGTAACTTCGGCTGACCAGGAGTGACCATGAGCGAAAAGGCGACCGCGTTGTTGCTGAACCCGGGTGGGTACGACCCACAGCAGTTCGACCCGGAGACGCGTCGCCTGTTGCGTGCCACCATCGAGTGGTTCGAACAGCGTGGCAAGCGCAAGCTCGTCGAGGACTACCACGACCGGACCTTCTACGCGGACTTCATCGAGTTCGCGGGCAAGGAAGGCCTGTTCTCCACGTTCCTCACTCCCGGCGCGAACGCCGAGGGGAACCCCGACAAGCGCTGGGACACCGCGCGGGTCGCGGCCCTGTCGGAAATCCTCGGCTTCTATGGCTTGAACTACTGGTACCCGTGGCAGGTCACCATCCTCGGCCTCGGCCCGGTGTGGCAGAGCGCGAACGAGGCCGCCCGCAAACGCGCGGCGGACTCGCTCGCGGCCGGTGGCGTCGCCGCGTTCGGACTGTCCGAAAAGGACCACGGCGCCGACATCTACTCGTCGGACCTCGTGCTCACCCCGGACGGCGCGGGCGGCTACCGCGCGAACGGGTCGAAGTACTACATCGGCAACGGGAACTGCGCGCGGACCGTGTCGGTGTTCGGCCGTATCGACGGTGTCGAGGGCCCGGACCAGTACGTGTTCTTCTACGCGGACTCGGAACACCCGAACTACCGTGTGGTGAAGAACGTCGTGCCGTCGCAGATGTACGTCGCCGAGTTCGAGCTGAACGACTACCCGGTGTCCGAAGAGGACATTCTGCACGTGGGCGCCGAAGCCTTCTCCGCGGCGCTGAACACGGTCAACATCGGCAAGTTCAACCTGTGCTTCGGCGGCATCGGGATGTCGACGCACTCGCTGTACGAAGCGATCACGCACGCGCACAACCGGGTGCTCTACGGCAAGAAGGTCACCGATTTCCCGCACGTGCGCCGGGAATTCGTCGAGGCGTACGCGCGGCTCGTCGCGATGAAGCTGTTCTCCGACCGCGCCGTGGACTACTTCCGCAGCGCGAACGCGGACGACCGCCGGTACCTGCTGTTCAACCCGATCACCAAGATGAAGGTGACCACCGAGGCGCAGAAGGTCATCGGCCTGGTCGCGGATGTGGTGGCGGCCAAGGGTTTCGAGGCCGACACCTATCTCGCGATGTCCAAGAACGACATCGACGGCCTGCCGAAGCTCGAAGGCACGGTGGCGGTGAACCTCGCGCTGATCGCGAAGTTCGTGCCCGCGTACCTGTTCGCGCCGCAGGCCTACGAGCCGGTGCCGACCCGCTCCGACGCGGCCGACGACGAGTTCCTGTTCCGCCAGGGCCCCGCGCGCGGGCTGTCCAAGGTGCGGTTCCACGACTGGCGCGAGGCGTACGCCAAGGCGTCCGCGATCCCGAACGTCGCGCGGTTCACCGAGCAGGCCGAGGCGCTGGTGAAGCTGTTCACCGACGCGGCCCCGGACGAGGCGCAGCAGCAGGACCTCGACTTCGGGCTCGCGCTGACCGAGCTGTTCACGCTGGTCGTCTACGGGCAGCTGGTGCTGGAGCAGGCGGAGATCACGGGAATCGAGACCGAGGTCGTCGACCAGATCTTCGCCGTGCTGGTGCAGGACTTCAGCGTCGCCGCGATCGACCTGCACGGGAAGTCTTCCTCGACCGACGCGCAGCAGGCGCTGGCGCTGGCCTCGATCCGGAAGCCGGTCGTGGACGCGGACCGGTTCGACCACGTGTGGTCCCTCGTCCGCGATCTCTCCGGTACCTACGCGATGAATCCGTAAAGATCCGTGAGGGCCTCCTTCACTACCTTGAGGGTAGGGAAGGAGGCCCTCACGGACTTCTGAGACCTACTTGCCGAAACCGGCCTTCCGGAGCGCGTCCGCCATGGCGCCGCCGCCACCGAAGTTCCCGCCGCGGTCCCGGCCGCCACCACGGCCGCCCTGGCCACCACGCTGACCGCCGCCCTGACGCTGGCCGCCCTGGCCGCGGTCACGACCGCCGCCGCCCTGTTCGCGAGCGGGTTTGCCGGGCTCGTCGTCGAGGCGCAGGGTCAGCGAGATCCGCTTGCGCGGCACGTCGACCTCCAGCACCTTCACCTTGACGATGTCACCCGGCTTCACGACCTCACGCGGGTCCTTGACGAAGTTCTTCGACAGCGCCGACACGTGCGCGAGCCCGTCCTGGTGCACGCCGACGTCGATGAACGCGCCGAACGCGGCCACGTTCGTCACGACGCCTTCCAGGCGCATACCCGGCTTGAGGTCGCCGATCTTCTCGACGCCGTCGGCGAAGGTCGCGGTCTTGAACGCCGGACGCGGGTCGCGGCCCGGCTTCTCCAGCTCGGCCAAGATGTCGGTCACCGTCGGGAGACCGAAGGTGTCGTCGACGAACTCCGTGGGCTTCAGCGCCTGCAGCGTCCGCGAGTTGCCGATCAGCGAACGGATGTCGGTGCCGGTCGACGAAAGGATCCGCCGCACCACCGGGTACGCCTCGGGGTGCACCGAGGACGAGTCGAGCGGGTCGTCGCCGTCCGGGATCCGGAGGAAGCCCGCGCACTGCTCGAAGGCCTTGGGGCCCAGCCGCGCGACCTCCTTGAGGCCGCTGCGGGTCTTGAACGGCCCGTTCTCGTCGCGGTGCGCGACGATGTTCTCCGCCAGCGTCGTCGTGATACCCGAAACGCGGGTCAGCAGCGGCGCCGACGCGGTGTTGACGTCCACGCCGACGGCGTTCACGCAGTCTTCGACCACCGCGTCGAGCGAACGCGACAGCGAGATCTCCGACAGGTCGTGCTGGTACTGCCCGACGCCGATCGACTTCGGGTCGATCTTCACCAGTTCCGCCAGCGGGTCCTGCAGCCGCCGCGCGATCGAGACCGCGCCGCGCAGCGAGACGTCCATGCCCGGCAGTTCCTGCGAAGCGAACGCCGACGCGGAGTAGACCGACGCGCCCGCCTCTGAGACGACGGCCTTCGTCAGCTTCAGTTCCGGGTGCTTCTTGATCAGCTCGCCGGCGAGCTTGTCGGTCTCGCGGGACGCGGTGCCGTTGCCGATCGAGATCAGGTCCACCTTGTGCCGGGCGCAGAGCGCGGCCAGTTCGGCGATGGACTGGTCCCATTTGTTCGCCGGCTGATGCGGGTAGATCACGTGCGTGTCGACGACCTTGCCGGTCGCGTCGACCACGGCGACCTTGACACCGGTGCGGAAGCCCGGGTCGAGGCCCATCGTGGCGCGGGTGCCCGCCGGGGCGGCGAGCAGCAGGTCGCGCAGGTTCGCGGCGAACACGCGGACGGCGTCGTCCTCGGCCGACTGACGCAGCCGCATCCGCAGGTCGATCCCCAGGTGCAGCAGGATCTTCGTGCGCCACGCCCAGCGGACGGTGTCGCCGAGCCACTTGTCGGCCGGACGGCCTTCGTTGGCGATGCCGAACTTGTGCGCGATGCGGTTCTCGTACTCGGTCGGCCCGGTCTTCGGCTCCTCCGAAGGCTCTTCCGACTCCATCGACAGGTCGAGGATCTCTTCCTTCTCACCGCGGAACATCGCGAGGATCCGGTGCGACGGAAGCTTCGTGTAGGGCTCGGAGAACTCGAAGTAGTCGGAGAACTTCGCGCCCTCTTCGGCCTTGCCGTCGCGGACCTTCGAGGCCAGGCGGCCTTCCGCCCACATCTTCTCGCGCAGCTCGCCGATCAGGTCGGCGTCTTCGGCGAAGCGCTCGACGAGGATCGCGCGGGCACCGTCCAAGGCGGCCTGTGCGTCCGCGACACCCTTGTCGGCGTCGACGAACACCGCGGCGGCTGCCTGCGGATCGGTGTTCGGGTCACTCAGCAGCCCGTCGGCGAGCGGCTCCAGACCGGCCTCGCGGGCGATCATCGCCTTCGTCCGCCGCTTGGGCTTGTACGGCAGGTAGATGTCTTCGAGCCGGGACTTGGTGTCGGCCGCCATGATCGACGCTTCGAGCGCCTCGTCCAGCTTCCCCTGACCGCGGATCGACTCCAGCACCGCGACCTTGCGCTCGCCGAGTTCCCGCAGGTAGCGGAGGCGTTCTTCGAGGGTGCGGAGCTGGGTGTCGTCCAGCATCCCGGTGACCTCTTTGCGGTACCGGGCGATGAACGGCACGGTCGATCCGCCGTCCAGCAGGTCGACGGCCGCCTTGACCTGCCCTTCGCGCACGCCGAGTTCTTCGGCGATCTTCTGCTCGACTGTCTGCAGGCCCTGCACGCTCACTCCCACGCTCCTGAAATCCGCCCTCGGGTGCTCTCGGACCCTGCATTCTGCCGCTCGCACCGAGCCGACTTTCGTATGGCCTCCCCTAACCGAACCCTTGACAGTTGTATTGGTCTGTACCATTTTGATGTGGCCGACATCACTCGTTCGTGGAGGCCAGTCGTGAAAGTGAAGCCCAAACACGCGTTCCTCGCCCTGCTGTCGTCACTGGCCGTGTGCCTGGGGGTGACTTTCGCGGTCTCGGGCAACGCCTCGGCCGCCAACATCCTCACCAACCCGGGCTTCGAACTCGGGACCACCAGCGGCTGGACCTGCACCGGAGCGAACGCGGTGGTCACCACTCCGGTCCACTCCGGCAGCCGTGCGCTCAGCGCCACCCCGGCCGGGCAGGACAACGCCCGCTGCTCGCAGAGCGTGCCGGTGAAGGCCAACACCGCGTACACGCTTTCGGCGTGGGTGCAGGGCAGCTACACCTACCTCGGTGTCACCGGCACCGGGACGGGTGACAAGAACACCTGGACCCCGGGCGGCGGCAGCTGGTCGCAGCTCTCGCTGAGCTTCACCACCGGCGCGTCCACCACGAGCGTCGAGATCTACCTGCACGGCTGGTACGGCCAGCCGGCGTACTTCGCCGACGATGTGAACCTCGACGGCCCCGGCGGCTCGCCGACCACGACGCCGACGACCCCCACCACGCCGACGACCACCACGACCCCCACCACCAGCAACCCGCCGACCACCACGACGAGCACCCCGCCCACCGGGAACCTGCCCAAGCACGTCATCACCGGCTACTGGCAGAACTTCTACAACGGCGCGAAGGCGCTCAAGCTCGCTGACGTCCCGACGAAGTACAACATCATCGCGGTGTCCTTCGCCGACGCGACGGCCACGCCGGGTGCGGTCAGCTTCACCCTCGACTCCGGGTTGTCGAGCCAGCTCGGCGGCTACACCGACGCGCAGTTCAAGGCCGACATCAAGACGGCGCAGGCACGCGGGCAGAAGGTCATCCTGTCCGTCGGCGGTGAGAAGGGCACGATCCGCGTCGACTCTTCGGCCGCGGCGACGAACTTCTCCAACAGCATGAAGTCGCTCATCGCGACCTACGGTTTCGACGGCGTCGACATCGACCTCGAGAACGGCGTCAACGCGACGTACATGGCGCAGGCGCTGCGCAGCATCCACGCGGCGGGCGGCTCGATCATCACCATGGCGCCGCAGACGATCGACATGCAGAGCCCGGCGGCGGAGTACTTCAAGCTGGCGCTGAACGTCAAGGACATCCTGACCATCGTCAACATGCAGTACTACAACAGCGGCACGATGCTCGGCTGCGACCAGAAGGTCTACTCGCAGGGCACGGTCGACTTCCTCACCGCGCTGGCCTGCATCCAGCTGCAGAGCGGGCTGCGGGCCGATCAGGTCGGTCTCGGCCTGCCCGCGTCGGGCTCGGCGGCAGGCGGCGGCTACCAGGCGCCCGGCAACACGGTCAACGCGCTGAACTGCCTGGCGAAGGGCACGAACTGCGGCTCATTCAAGCCTTCGACGACGTACCCGACGATCCGGGGCGCGATGACCTGGTCGATCAACTGGGACGCTTCGCAGGGCTACGCGTGGTCGAACACGGTGAGCGCGGGCCTGGCCGGCCTCCCGTGATCTCTCGGGCCTCGTGAGTGGCAAGGACGGTTCTAACCGTCCTTGCCACTCACGAGGTGAGGGGGAGGCGCAGGGCGGCCGGGGCCTCCGGAGGGACGACGGGCTTCACCGGGGCGACGGGGGAAAGGCGCCGGTAGGCGGAGCCGAGCGGCGGCCGCGGGTCCTCCTCGCCCTTGTTGGGCCACAACGACATCGCGCGTTCCGCCTGCGCGGTGATGGTCAGCGACGGGTTCACGCCGAGGTTCGCCGAGATCGCCGAGCCGTCGGCGATGTGCAGCCCCGGACACCCGTGCACCCGCTGGTACGGGTCGACTACGCCGGTCTCGGCGCTGTCACCGATCGCGCAGCCGCCGATGAAATGGCCGGTGACCGGGATGTTCGCCAGATCCGTCCACGCGCCCTGCGCCAGCCCGCCGATCTTGTCCGCCACCCGCCGGGTGACCTCGTGCCCGGCCGGGATCCACTCGGGGTTCGGGTCGCCGATGCCCTGTTTCGTGGTCATCCGGCGGCCGAAGAGCCCGCGTTTCGTATACGTGGTCACGGAATTGTTCAGCGTCTGCATCACAAGCAGCCCGACCATCCGTTCCGACCAGCGCCGCGGATTGTGCAGCCGCACCAGGTTCCGCCGGTGCCGCCACAGTTCGCGGACGCCCAGCGCCCATCGGTGTTTGCCCGGCTCGGCGTCGACGAGCACGGTCGCGAGCAACCCCATGGCGTTGCTGCCCTTGCCGTAGCGCACCGGCTCGACATGCGTGACGGCGTCAGGATGGATCGACGACGTGATCGCGACGCCGCGGGTGAAGTCCGTGTCCTTCCGCAGCGAGCGCGCGGCGAGCACGGCCTCGGAGTTCGTCCTGGCGAGCAGGCCCAACCGCGGCGACAGCCCCGGCAGCGTTCCCGAGTCCTTCAAAGAGTGAAGAAGTCGTTGCGTGCCAAGGGAAGCGGCGGCGAACACGACCTGTTCGGCGGTGAAGGTCCGCTTGCCCTTGCGGGCCCACCGTCCTGTTCGGACGGTGTCGACCGCGTAGCCGCCGTCGATCGGCCGGACCGACACCGCGGTCGTCAGCGGATGGACCTCCGCGCCCGCCTTCTCCGCCAGGTACAGGTAGTTCTTGACGGTCGTGTTCTTCGCCCCGACCCGGCAGCCGGTCATGCATTCGCCGCAGTGCGTGCACGGCTTCCGCAACGGGCCTTCGCCGCCGAAGAACGGGTCGACGTCGCGCTCGCCGAAATGCACGCCGACCGGGGTCGGCCGGTAGGTGTCCGCGATGCCCATGTCCTCGGCGACTTCGCGCAGTACGCGGTCGGCCGGGGTGACCAGCGGGTTCTCCACCACGCCCAGCATTCGTTTCGCCTGGTCGTAATGCGGGGCGAGCTCGGCCTTCCAGTCGGTGATGTGCGCCCACTGCGGGTCCCGGTAGAAGGTGTCCGGGGGTTCGTAGAGCGTGTTCGCGTAGACGAGCGACCCGCCGCCGACGCCCGCGCCGCTCAGCACGAACGTGTTCTTCAGCAGGGTGAGCCGCTGGATGCCGTAGCAGCCCAGTTTCGGGGCCCACAGGTATTTCCGCAGCCGCCACGAGGTCTTCGCGAACTCGTCGTCGGCGAACCGGCGGCCGGTCTCCAGCACGCCGACGCGGTAGCCCTTCTCGGTGAGTCGCAACGCGGTCACGCTGCCGCCGAAACCGGAGCCGATCACCAGCACGTCGTAGTTCATCGCGGTCCCGCCGTCCGGTAGTCGCCGAGGTCGAGGGTCCTCGTCCGGCGGTCGTATTCGGTGACCAGACCGGGCCAGTTCGTGCTCACGCGGCCGTTCTCCTGGCGGTACCAGCTGGCGCAGGCCGTCCAGACGCTCTTGCCCAGCCGCCGCTGGATCTCCTCGTCGTACCGTTGCTCGACCTCCGGGACGACGTCCATATAGGACACTCCCGGTTTGGCGAGATGCTCGACGGCCTGGCGGATGTAGCGGGCCTGCCGTTCGATCATGTAGATGATGGAGCCCGCGCCGAGGTTCGTGTTGGGGCCGTAGACGCAGAACAGGTTCGGGAAACCCGGCACCGTCATGCCGAGGTACGCCCGCGCGCCGCCCTTCCACACGTCCGACAGCGCCTTTCCGCCGAGGCCCTCCACCTTCAGGTCGCCGAGGAAGTCGGTCGCCGCGAAACCGGTTCCGTAGACGATGACGTCGGCCTCGTGCTCGACACCGTCTTCGGTGCGCACGCCGGACGGCGTGATCGCGCTGATCCGCCGCGTCTCCACGGCGACGTTGTGCCGAGCCAACGCGGGCAGGTACTCGTTGGTGAACAGGATCCGTTTGCAGCCAAGCGGGTAGTCCGGGGTGAGCTTCGCGCGCAGCACCGGGTCCTTGATGTGACGGCGGCGCAGCTGGGCCGTCCGCAATTCGAAGACCTTGGCCAGCAAAGGATGTTTCGTCATCGCGTAGGTCGCGTACTCGGCGAGCAGGAAGATCCGGAGCCTGCCGAGCAGCTGCGTGGCGGGGAGATGCCGGAACAGCCGCTGCTGCCAGCGCCGGTAGCCGGTGTCCCGTTTCGCCATGATGTACGGCGCGGTGCGCTGGAACACCGTCAGCTCGCCCGCCTGGCGCTGGAGTTCGGGTACGAACTGGATCGCGCTAGCACCGGTGCCGATCACCGCCACCTTCTTGCCGCGCAGGTCGACGTCGTGATCCCAGCGCGCGGAGTGGAAACTTGCGCCCTCGAAGGTCTCCTGGCCGGGGATGTCCGGCTGGACCGGCCGCGAGAGCTGGCCGACGGCGGGCACGAAGACGTTCGCCTCGTACGTCTCGCCGCCCGCGGTCTCCACTCGCCAGAGCCCGCGTTCCTCGTCGAAGGCCGCGGACGTGACGCGGACGCCGAACCGGATATGCGGTTCGAGCCCGTAGCGGCGCACCACCCTTTTGAGGTACTCGTGGATATCCGGTTGCAGCGAGAACCGCTTCGGCCAGTCGGGATTGGGCTCGTAGGAGAACGAGTACAGCGGCGACGGGATGTCGCAGCCCGCGCCCGGATACGTGTTCTCCCGCCAGACGCCGCCGGGTTCGTCCGCGCTCTCCAGGATGGTGAAGTCGTCGAACCCGGCGCGTTTGAGCTCGATCGCCGTTCCGACCCCGCCGAAGCCCGTCCCTACGATCAGCACGCTCGTATCGCCCATGCCGATCGAAGTTACCCAGCGGTCACCCCTGGTGGAAGTACACGAGCGGCCACTCAATCGAGATTTTCGGCCACGATCTCCACCGAATGGCTTTCAGCCTGGGGGTGAGCCCAGGCCAGCAGCCGGTGCGCGGAGCTTTCCAGCGTGTCCAGATCGCGCTTCGGGACGCGTTCGAACGGCGTGATCACCACCGACGCCGCCTTCTTCACGGTCTTGATCTCCCAGAACCCCTTCACGAACCCACCGACCAGGATGGTGCCCTTGACCAGGCCGTTCTGGGTGATGACGACCTTGCGGTGCTCGTCGCTGATCACCCGGGTGCGGTCGGCGTAGGAGAGGACGGTCTGGTCGAACGGGCCCAGCAGCCGGGCGGGCGCGGGGGTGTCCGGATCGGGGCGAGGGGCTTCGGGCAGGTCGAAGAGTTCGCGGCCGTTCTCGTCACGGAACGTCCGCAGTTCCGGCCGCAGCCGCTCGGCGACGTCGCCGAGTTTCGTGATCCCGGCCCACGCCTGCGCGTCCTGCACACTGGCGGGCCCGAACGCGGCCAGATAGCGCCGGAACATCGCCTCCGCCGAGGGAGCGGTGTCCGGTTCGGCGCCCAGCCAGTCGCCGGTGGTCTGATACGTCGGCTGCCCCGACTTGCCCCAGACCCCGCGCGGCGGGATCTGCACCAGCGGCAGCAACGCCCGCGCGACGTGCACCAGCGACGACGGCGCGACGCCTTCCCAGTGCTTCGCCAGTTCCGCGCCGAGGCTCGCCGCCGAAAGTGGCCGCTCGCCCAGCAGCTTGCGGGCGGTGCGGGCGATCTCCTGGTGGTCGAGCCCCTTGATGTCGGGGCCGTGCTGGGTGTTGCCGAGCACCGAGCGGTCGTAGAGC
Organism: Amycolatopsis sp. NPDC058340; assembly: GCF_042723975.1. NCBI lineage: Bacteria > Bacillati > Actinomycetota > Actinomycetes > Pseudonocardiales > Pseudonocardiaceae > Amycolatopsis > Amycolatopsis sp. NPDC058340. Next base: position 164,858 of record NZ_JBHXIB010000002.1, read on the forward strand.
GGCTGCACGATGGGGCGCCACGCGAGCGCGTCCGACGGCGTGACCAGGTGCACCGTGCCGCGCATGAGCGCGATCCGCACGACGCTCTTGTCGAGCAGGAGGTTCGCCAGGTCTTCCTGGCGGAAGCCGTGCAACCGGGTCCACAGCGCGAAGTACGGCGGGTTCGGCGCCTGTGCCTGCAACCCGGCCAGATGCTCGACCGCTTCGAGCGCGGTCATCTTCGAACGCCGGAGCAGCAGCTGCCGGTCCAGCATGGCGCGGTTCAGCGCGCGCCTGCTCAACGTGTCGGACATACCGCTCACCCTAAAGGGGATCAAGGACAGTTACGGTCCTCAATGGGCCGATCGTCGCCCGGGGATCCATAATCCCGGCCATGGAACTACCGCCGCCGGTGATCCGGGACTGGGACTACCCGCGCGGCACGGCGAGCATCGTGCTCATGGCCCGCTTCGCCGCCGAAAACGGCGTCGAAGGGCTGGAGTCCTACGAACACGCCCCCGTGGACGGCCAGGTCGACGCGCGTCAGGAACTCGCCGTGGTCCGGGCCCTGGTCCGCGGGCTCGGCGGCGAGGACGCCGTCGCGCTACGGCTGAGCAGGCGATACCGCGTCAGCGCGTTCGGCATCTTCGGCTTCGCGTGCATCAGCAGCCCGACGCTGGGGGACGCGATGCGGTTCGCCCTGCGCTATCTGGACCTGAGCTTCACCTTCTGCATCCCGCACGTGACCGTCGAGGCCGGACGGCTCGCGCTCGCCATGGACGACAGCCGCGTGCCCGGCGACGTCGCCCGGTTCCTGCTGCTGCGCGACCTCGGTGCCATCCACACCGTCATGCGCGACATCCTGCCGGACATCTCCTTGCGCTCCTTGGCCTTCCGGCACGGTCGTCCATCCACTGTGGACGAATACGTGCGGACCTTCGGGCTGGTTCCGTCATTCTCCGCTCCGTCGCAGCTCGCCACCCTGGATCCGCTCTTCCTCGACAAACCCCTGCCGCAGGCCAACGACCAGACCGTCGCGGTCTGCGCCGCGCAATGCGAGCTGCTGGTGTCGCGGAAACGGGAGCGGTCCGGGATCGCACAGCAGGTCCGGGAAAGACTGGTGCGGCTCGGCGGGGTCGACGCGGGCATGGAAGAGGTCGCGCGGCAGCTCGCGCTCAGCCCGCGGACCCTGCGGCGACGGCTGTTCGAGGCCGGGACCGGCTACCGGGCCCTGCTCGACGAGGTCCGCCAGGCGCTGGCGGAGGAGATGCTCGACACCGGCGCGCTCACCGTGGAGGACGTCGCGCTGCGGCTGGGCTACGCGGAGGCGTCGAGCTTCATCTACGCCTTCAAACGCTGGAAGGGGATGACGCCGGCGGCTTATGCCCGGCGGAACGCGTTGCGAGCACGGCCGGGTAGGTGACCCGCAGCAGGTGCAGGATCGACTCGGTGAGGAACACTCGCAGCTCCTCCCGGCCGAGCGTGCCGCGGATCAGCCATTCGCGTGACGCCGCGCGCAGCATCCCGCCGTACGAACGGATCATCGCGCGGAGTTCTTCGCGACCCTCGGTGACGTCGCTCATCAACGCGGCCGCGAGCACGCGATCGGCGGCGATCTCGTCACCCTCCAGCATGATCCGCTCGATCTCCGGGTCGCGGCCCACCGCCTCCGGGCCGATCGCGGTCAGCCACGCCTGCTCGTTGCGTTCGACGACCTCGATCCAGTGCCGGACGCTGATCGCGAGCCGCTCTTCGGCGGTCGTTTCCGGCAGGTTCTCGATGACCGGCGCCGGGACGATCATCATCTGCCGGACGACCTCGAGGTACAGCTCGCGTTTGCCGCCGAAGTAGTGGTTGATCAGCGGCCGGGCCACCCCGGCGGCCTTCGCGATGTCCGAGGTCGAAACCGAGGCGTACGTGCCCTCGCCGAAGAGCCGCCGGGCCGCGGTCAGGATCTCGGCGCGCCGGGCGGCCGGTTCGAGGCGGCGCCGCCGGGCTTCCGGATCGGTGCTCATGGGCCGAGCGTAACCGTTTCACGTGACCGCCTGCCGTTACTCATTCGGAACAACCCGCCGGTAACCCCTGGGGCCCGCCCGGCGACGTTCGGGGCGGGGGGACCGGACGTCATGGGTAGGGACGAATGGCCAGTGCTGAGCGCGATCCGGTTCGCCGCACCGGGCGGTGGGTCAGTGTGCGGCTGCAGCATCGTGACGTCCGGATCCAAGGTGACACCGGGGAGGAATCCGTCTCCTACGCGGGGATCGTGATCACGAGTTTCGAGAACGGCGCCGAGGTCTGCGAACGCTGGATCCCGCTCGGGGTGGATCCGTCGGAGGCCGACGACGAACAGCTCATCCAGCAGTTGCGCGACGCGCTGGTCTGGCAGGCGCGGCGGCCGCCCAAGGCCGCGGGGGAGTAGCCGTAACTCGCGTGATCAGAGCCGTAACGGCTTCAATCACGCGAGTCACGCCTCCAGACACGCGAGTTACGGCTACTGGGTCCGCAGGCCGTCGAAGGCGATCTTGCAGACCGCGTCCGCCAGTTCGGTCCCGGCCGAACCACGGCGCGGCCGGTACCACTCGATCAGCGAGTTCACCATGCCGTACAGCAGGCGCGCGGTGACCGCGGGATCGATGTCCGGCCGCACGTCGCCCTCGGTTTCGGCCTGTTTCACCAGTTCCGTGACGAGCCGGTCGAATTCGCGCCGCCGCGCGAGCGCCGCCCGTTCGATTTTGGTGTTGCCGCGCACCCGCAGCAGCAGGGTCACGAACGGCAGCTGGTCGACCAGCACCAGGACACTGCCCCGCACCAGATGCTCCAGCTTCTCGATCGCCTTGCCCTCGAAGGATTCCGTCTCGGCGGCGACGGCGAACAGGCCGTTCAGCGCGCGGTCGACGGCGAGCCGCAGCAGCTCCTCCTTGCTCGGCACATGGTGGTAGATCGCGGATTTCGTGATGCCGAGCTTGCGGGAGAGGTCCTCCATGCTGGTGCCGTCGTAGCCGCGTTCGTTGAACAGTTTGACCGCGACCTGCAGCAGCGATTCGAGGTCGTAACCGGGGCGCCCCCGGCGGGCGGGGGTGCTCAAGCGCGGTCCCGTTCGTCGAGGACACGGCGCATCTTGCCCAGCGACCGTTCCAGCGTGTCCGGGTCGACGACCTCGACGCCGACGCTCACGCCGACCCCGTCCTTCACCCCGGCGATCAGCCGGGCGGCGGCCTCGGCGCGCTGCTCGGCGGTCGCGTCCGGACGCGCTTCGACGCGGACGGTCAGATGGTCCATCCGGCCCTTCGTGGACCGGATCAGCTGGAAATGCGGTGTGAGCGCGGGGGTCACCAGCACGACTTCCTCGATCTGCGTGGGGAAGACGTTGACGCCACGCAGGATGATCATGTCATCGCTGCGCCCGGTCACCTTCTCCATCCGCCGGTACGCCGGCCGCGCGGTGCCCGGCAGCAGCCGGGTCAGGTCGCGCGTGCGGTACCGGATGATCGGCAGCGCCTGTTTGGTGAGCGAGGTGAACAGCAGCTCACCCTCGGCGTCGGTGGGCTTCTCGGTGAACGGGTCGATCACCTCGGGGAAGAAGTGGTCCTCCCAGATGTGCAGGCCGTCCTTGGTCTCCACGCATTCCTGCGCGACGCCGGGGCCCATCACCTCGGACAGGCCGTAGATGTCGACCGCGTCGATGCCGACGCGTTCCTCGATCTCCGCGCGCATCTGCTCGGTCCACGGCTCGGCGCCGAAGATGCCGACCTTGAGCGAACTCGTCTGCGGGTCGATGCCCTGTCGCTCGAACTCGTCGAGCAGTGTCAGCATGTACGACGGGGTGACCATGATGATCTCGGGTTTGAAGTCGGTGATGATCTGCACCTGCCGCGCGGTCATCCCGCCGGACGCCGGGATCACCGTGCAGCCGAGCTTTTCGGCGCCGTAGTGCGCGCCGAGCCCGCCGGTGAACAGGCCGTATCCGTAGGCGACGTGGACCTTGTCGCCCGGCCGCCCGCCCGCGGCGCGGATCGAGCGCGCCATCACCGTCGCCCAGGTGTCGATGTCTTCGGACGTGTAGCCGACGACGGTCGGTTTCCCGGTGGTCCCGCTGGACGCGTGGATGCGGCTCACCTGCGCTTCCGGCACGGCGAACATGCCGAACGGGTAGTTGTCGCGCAGGTCCTGCTTGGTGGTGAAGGGGAACTTCGCCAGATCTTCCAGCGCCTTGCAGTCGTCCGGGTGAACGCCGGCTTCGTCGAACTTCCGGGTGTAGAACGGCACGTTGTCGTACGCGTGCCGCAGCGTCCACTGGAGGCGTTTCAGTTGCAGCGCCTGGAGCTCGTCGATGGTCAGGTTCTCGGCGTCGTCGCTGAAGGCGTTCATCGTGATGCTTTCTGGATGGTGCGGCTGCGGCCGCGGAATTCGGCGACGACCTCCGGCCCGTCGGGGGTCTCCCGGTGCACGGTGACGTCGTAGATGCCGTTGCGGCCGTAGCGGGTCCGCTCGGTGGCGGTGGCGATGAGGTGGTCGCCGAGTTTGCCGGCCGCGACGAAGGAGATCTCCGCGCCGGATGCGACCGTCACCGGCCCATGGCTGTTGCAGGCGCAGGCGAACGTCGTGTCGGCCAGCAGGAAGACGTAACCGCCGTGGGCGATGTCGTGGCCGTTGACCATCGTCTCGGTGATCCGCATGGTGGCGACGGCGTGCCCTTCGGCGGCCTCGATCAGCTCGATGCCCAGCGCCTTCGACGCCTGGTCGTCGGCGAACATCGTGTGCGCGGCGTTGCTAGTCAAGCCTGACCACCTAGTTACTGACCGAATGGACGGTTGGTGAGGGGTGTCGCAAGTAAAGGCGCGCTTTCGGGCAGATGTCAAGGGTCCACCGCCATCGGGGGGTTTGCAAGACCCGGGTCACGAGCTACAGTGAATTACTGAACGGACGGTCTGTTAATCCACCATGAAGGGTCGCCCCATGGCATTGCTGCGCAGCTACGTCTCCGGCGGATGGCACACGGCGGAAAACGACGGCGTACCGCTGCACGACGCCTCCACCGGCGAAGAGGTCGCCCGGGTCTCCTCCGAGGGCATCGACTTCGCCGCCGCGCTGGACTACGGCCGCCGCGTCGGCGGCCCCGCGCTGCGCGAGCTGACCTTCCACCAGCGCGCCGCGCTGCTGAAGGCCCTGGCCTCCCACCTGCGCGAACACCGCGAGGAGCTGTACGCGCTCTCGGCGCGCACCGGCGCGACCAAGGGCGACTCGATGGTCGACATCGACGGCGGCATCGGCGTGCTGTTCGCCTACTCCAGCAAGGGCAAGCGCGAATTGCCGAACGACACCGTCTACGTCGACGGCAACGTCGAGCCGCTGAGCAAGGGCGGCACCTTCGTCGCCCAGCACATCGCCGTCCCGCTGCGCGGGGTCGCCGTCCAGATCAACGCGTTCAACTTCCCCGTCTGGGGCCCGCTGGAGAAGTTCGCGCCCGCGTTCCTCGCCGGGGTGCCGAGCCTGATCAAGCCCGCCAGCCAGACCGCGTATCTCACCGCGCGCCTGGTCGAGATCATCATCGAGTCCGGCATCCTGCCCGAGGGCACGCTCCAGTTCGTCGCGGGCAGCGTCGGCGACCTGCTCGACCACGTCACCGCGCAGGACCTCGTCTCCTTCACCGGTTCGGCGTCGACGGCGCAGAAGCTGCGCGCGCACCCGGCGATCGTGCGCAACTCCGTCCGGTTCAACGCCGAGGCCGACTCGCTGAACCTCTCGATCCTCGGCCCGGACGCCAAACCCGGCACCACCGAATTCGATCTCTTCGTCAAGCAGCTGACCACCGAGATGACGGTCAAGGCGGGGCAGAAGTGCACCGCCATCCGCCGCGCCTTCGTGCCCGCCGACCTGGTGGACGACGTCGCCGAGGCCGCGAGCGCGCGGCTGGCGAAGACCACCGTCGGCAATCCCACCGCCGAAGGTGTCCGCATGGGCGCCCTGGCCAGCCTGGAGCAGCGTGAGGAGGTCCGGCGGTCGCTCAAGGCGCTGCTGGACGTCGGCACGGTCGTCTTCGGCGACCCGGAGCAGGTCGAGGTCGTCGGCGCGGACGCCGAACGCGGCGCGTTCATCTCACCCGTCCTGCTGAAGGCCGACCCGGAGCGCTCCGAGCCGCACGAGGTCGAGGCGTTCGGCCCGGTGTCGACACTGCTGCCGTACACGTCCACCGAACAGGTCATCGAGCTCGCCGCTCGCGGCGGCGGCAGCCTCGTGGGTTCCGTCGTCTCGGCGGACCAGGAGTTCGTGCGCGAGGTCGTCCTCGGGGTCGCGCCGTACCACGGCCGCCTGCTGGTGCTCGACGCCGAAGACGCCAAGGAGTCCACCGGTCATGGTTCGCCGATGCCGCAGCTGGTGCACGGCGGGCCCGGCCGCGCCGGCGGCGGCGAGGAGATGGGCGGTGTCCGCGGCGTGCTGCACCATATGCAGCGCACGGCGGTCCAGGGTTCTCCCGCGGTGCTGAGCACGGTCACCGGCCGTTGGGTCGCGGGGGCGCCGCGCACCGAGGGTGACGTCCACCCGTTCCGGAAGTCCTTGGCGGAGCTGAAGATCGGCGACTCCGTGGTCGCAGGCCCGCGCACCGTCACCCAGGAGGACGTCGACCACTTCGCCGAGTTCACCGGCGACACTTTCTACGCCCACACCGATCCCGAGGCCGCGGCGGCGAACCCGCTGTTCGGCGGGATCGTGGCGCACGGGTACCTCGTGGTCTCGTTCGCCGCCGGTCTGTTCGTCTCGCCGGAGCCCGGCCCGGTACTGGCCAACTACGGCCTGGAGAACCTGCGGTTCCTCACCCCGGTCAAGGTCGGCGACTCGCTGACCGTGACCTTGACCGCCAAGCAGATCACCCCGCGTATCGACCAGGAGTACGGCGAGGTCCGCTGGGACGCCGACGTCACCAACGCCGACGGCGACTCGGTCGCCAAGTACGACGTGCTGACCCTGGTGGCGAAGGAGCAGTCATGACCGCGACATTGCCCGAGGAAGACCTCGAACGGCATTTCGAGGCCACCATCGAGCGCGACCAGCGCATCGAACCGCGCGACTGGGTGCCCGAGGGCTACCGCAAGACGATGATCCGCCAGATCGCGCAGCACGCGCATTCGGAGATCATCGGCATGCAGCCGGAGGGCAACTGGATCACCCGTGCGCCTTCCTTGCGGCGCAAGGCGATCCTGCTCGCGAAGGTGCAGGACGAGGCCGGGCACGGGCTGTACCTGTACTCCGCGGCCGCCACGCTCGGCGCCGATCGCGCGGATCTGACCGACAAACTGATCAACGGCAAGCAGAAGTACTCGTCGATCTTCAACTACCCGACGCTGACCTTCGCCGACGTCGGCGTGATCGGCTGGCTGGTGGACGGCGCGGCGATCTGCAACCAGGTCCCGTTGTGCCGCAGCTCGTACGGGCCGTACGCGCGCGCCATGATCCGCATCTGCAAGGAGGAGTCCTTCCATCAGCGGCAGGGCTACGAACTGCTGATGACCATGATGCGCGGCACCGAGAAACAGCGTGAAATGGTGCAGGAGGCGGTGAACCGCTGGTGGTGGCCGTCGCTGATGATGTTCGGCCCGCCGGACGCGGATTCGCCGAACACCGCGCAGTCGATGGCGTGGAAGGTCAAGCGGCACACCAACGACGAACTGCGCCAGCGCTTTGTCGACATGTCCATCCCGCAGGCCGAGGCGCTGGGTGTCACCTTCCCGGATCCGGAGCTGAAGTGGAACGCCGAACGCGGGCACTACGACTTCGGCGCCGTCGACTGGGACGAGTTCAAGAACGTGTTGAAGGGCAACGGCCCCTGCAACGCCCAGCGCATCGCGCACCGGCGGCGGGCTCAGGAAGACGGCGCGTGGGTGCGGGAAGCCGCCTCGGCGCACGCAGCGAAGAAGGGTTCGTGATGAAACACGACTGGCCGTTGTACGAGGTGTTCGTCCGGGGCAAGCGCGGGCTGAACCACGTGCACGTGGGTTCGCTGCACGCGGCGGACGACGACATGGCGTTGCACCACGCGCGGGATCTGTACACCCGCCGCAACGAGGGCGTGTCGATCTGGGTCGTGAAAGCCTCGGACATCACGGCGTCCTCGCCGGACGAGAAGGACCCGTTCTTCGCGCCCAGTGGCGACAAGGTGTACCGGCACCCGACGTTCTACGACATCCCCGACAACGTTCCCCACATCTGACATGAGCTTCGACAACGCCTACGAGGCGATCACCGAGGAGAACGACTCCCGCTGGGCCTTCGGCACCGGGTTCGAGGATCCGCTGTCCGGTGTGGACACCACGGTTCCGTCCGGTGTGGACGGTTCCCGGCTGGCGGCCTACTGCCTGATGCTCGGCGACGACGCGCTGATCTTCTCGCACCGGCTGCAGGAGTGGTGCACGAACGCGCCCGAACTCGAGGACGAGGTCGCGATCGCCAATATCGCGCTCGACCTGCTCGGGCAGGCCCGGCTGCTGCTGGCCCGCGCGGGCAAGGCCGACGGCAGCGGCCGTTCGGAGGATTCGTACGCCTTCTTCCGGAGCGAGCAGGAGTACCGCAACGTCCGCCTCGCCGAACTCGAAGGCGGGCACTTCGGGCATCTGATCGCGCGGCTGCTGGTGTTCTCGATCTGGCGGCTCGCTTTGTTGCAGCGCTTGCAGACGAGCGTGGACCCGGTGCTGGCGGCCATCGCGGACAAGGGGGTCAAGGAGGTCGCGTACCACCGCGACTACGCCGCCCAGTGGGCTGTGCGCCTCGGCGACGGCACGGAGCTGTCCCACGCGCGGATGCAGGAAGGCCTGGACGCGGTCTGGCCGTACGTGGACGAGCTTTTCGCGGCGCACGAGGTCGAGTTCGTCGAGTCGCCGTCGTTGCGGCCGGAGTTCGACGCGATCCTGGACCAGGTGCTGGCCGTCGCGACGCTGAAGCGCCCCGAAATCGGTGCCATCGCCGGGGTTTCCGGCCGGATGGGCCGCGACGGCGTGCACACCGAGCGGATGGGCTACCTGCTGGCGACCTTGCAGAGTGTCGCCAGGGAACATCCGGACGCGACATGGTGACCGCGTACGCCGTGGCGGCCACGGTCACCGACCCGGAGCTCCCGATGTTGACGCTCGCGGATCTCGGCGTGCTGCGTGAAGTGTCCGAAAAGGACGGCCGGGTGGTCGTCGCGATCACCCCGACCTACACCGGCTGCCCGGCGATGGACACCATGCGCGACGACCTCGTGCACGCGCTGACCGGCGCGGGCTACGGCGAGGTCGAAGTCCGCACAGTGCTCCAGCCCGCTTGGTCCACCGACTGGATCACCGAGGACGGCAAACGGAAACTGGCCGAGGCCGGGATCGCGCCGCCGGGGGCCGCGCCGCGGCGGACCGGGCCGATCCCGCTCACGCTGAGCCCGCCGGTGTCGTCGGTCCGCTGCCCGAACTGCGGTTCCGCGGACACCGAGGAACAGTCCAGGTTCAGCGCGACGGCGTGCAAGGCCTTGCGCCGCTGCCGGTTCTGCCTCGAACCGTTCGAACACGTCAAGGAGATCTAGCGTGACCGCAACCCTGCGCCGCACGGGCTTCCACACCCTGAAGGTGGCGGACGTCCAGCGCTTGTGCGACGACGCCGTCGCGGTGACCTTCGACGTGCCCGAAGACCTCGCGGAGACCTTCCGCTTCAAACCGGGCCAGTCGCTGACGTTGCGCCGCGAGATCGACGGCCGCGACGAGCGCCGGTCGTACTCGATCTGCGCGCCCGCGGGTGCGGCGCCGAGGGTCGGCGTCCGCGAGGTGCCGGGTGGGCTGTTCTCGTCGTGGCTGGTGCGCGACGTGAAACCCGGCGACGAGATCGAGGTCGCGCCGCCCGCCGGCAACTTCAGCCCCGATCTGGAAGCCGCCGGGCATCACGTGCTGATCGCGGCCGGATCCGGGATCACGCCGGTGCTGTCGATCGCGTCTTCGCTGCTCAGCGACTCCGACGCGACGGTGACCGTGCTCTACGGCAACCGTCGTACGGACACCGTCATGTTCGCCGACGACCTCGCGGATCTGAAGGACCGTCATCCCGCGCGGCTCGAACTCGTCCACGTGCTTTCCCGCGAGCCGCGTGAGGCCGAACTGTTCACCGGGCGGCTCGACGTGGAGAAGCTGCGGCGGCTGTGCGCCGTGCTGATCCCGGTCGAGGATGTCGCGCACTGGTGGCTGTGCGGGCCGTTCGAGATGGTTACCTGCGCGCAGGAACTGTTGCGGTCCTTGGACGTTCCCGACGAGCGTGTCCACCAGGAACTGTTCTATGTGGACACTCCGCCGGAGCCGGTGCACCACGTCGACCCGGCCGTCGTGGGCGCGTCCAGCGAGGTCACGCTGGTGCTCGACGGCCGGTCGACGACGATGACGCTGCCGCGCGGCACCTCGGTGCTCGACGGCGCGCAGAAGTTCCGCCCGGATCTGCCGTTCGCCTGCAAGGGCGGCGTATGCGGCACCTGCCGGGCGAAGATCTGCGACGGCAAGGTGGACATGCGACGCAACTTCGCGCTCGAAAAGGCCGAAGTCGACGCCGGTTTCGTCCTCACCTGCCAGTCGGTGCCCCTCTCCGACTCCGTCACCGTGGACTTCGACGCCTAAAGCCTCGTGAGTGGCAAGGACGGTTAGAACCGTCCTTGCCACTCACGAGGCCCTACAGCTCCAGCCGTCGCGTGATGCCGATGTCGGCGAGGAACGGGCGGTCGTGGCTCGCCACGATGAGCGTGCCCCGGTAGGCCAGCAACGCCTCGGTGAGCCGGCGGACACTCGCCAGGTCGAGGTTGTTCGTCGGCTCGTCGAGCAGCAGGAGCCGCGGCGCGGGCTCGGTCAGCAGCAACGTCGCCAGCGCAGCCCGGAACCGTTCCCCGCCGGACAGCGACGCCACTTCGCGGTCGGCCGTCTTGCCCCGGAACAGGAACCGGGCCAGCCTCGCGCGGATCTCGTTGTCCGTGAGCGACGGCGCCACGAGCCGCACGTTGTCCACAATGGACAAGACGTCGTCCAGCACGTCGATCCGCTGGGGGAGCAGCCTCGCGGGGACGAACAGCCCCACCTCGCCCGATTTCGGCGGCAGTTCACCGGTGATCGTCCGCAACAGGGTGGTCTTCCCCGAACCGTTCGGGCCGACGAGCGCGATCCGCTCGGGGCCCATGACATGCAGATCCACCGCCGGGCCGAACCGGGGCACGGCGTCGATCCGCAGCACGTCCGTCCCGCGCGGGACCGTCGTTTCCGGCAGCTCGACGCGGATCTCGGCGTCCTCCCGTACCAGTTCCTCGGCGGCCTTCAACGCCTCGACGGCACCTTCCAGCCGGTCGGTGTGCAGGTTCCGGTACTTGCCCGCGGCGATCTGCGCGTCCTCCTGGCGTTTGCGCATGCGTCCCTTGGGCTCGCGTTTGGTGTCCCACATCTTCTGGCCGTAGCGGGCCCGCCGGGCGAGTTTGATCCCGGCCTCGACCAGCTCCCGTTTCTGCCGTTTGACGTCCGACTCCGCCGCGCGCACATGCCGCCGCGCTGCCTCCTGCGCGACGTCGACGGCGTGTTCGTAGTCCGCGAGGTTCCCGCCGTAGAGGGTCACCTCGTGGTCGCGGACCTCGGCGATCCGGTCGACCAGCCCGAGCAGTTCGCGATCGTGCGAGACGACAACGAGGATCCCGCCCCAGCCCGCAACCTCGCGGTGCACGAGTTCGCGGGCCCGCAGGTCGAGGTTGTTCGTCGGTTCGTCGAGCAGCAACGCGGCGGGACGGCGCAGCAGCAGGGCGGCCAGCCCGAGCAGCGTGAGCTCGCCACCGGACAGCTCGCCCGCCCGCTGATCCAGGCGGACGGCGCCCAGGCCGAGCCGGTCGAGGATCGCGCGGATGCGCTCCTCGACGTCCCAGTTGTCGCCGATGACGGCGAAGTGCTCTTCGGCGGCGGAACCGTCCTCGACGGCCTTGATGGCCGCGCGGATCGCGGTGACACCGAGCACGTCGTCGACCCGGCGGCCGGTGTCGAGGACGAGGTTCTGCGGCAGGTAGCCGAGCTCACCCGGTGCGGTGATGGAGCCCGTGGTGGGCCGCAGTTCGCCGGCGAGCAGCCTGAGCAGCGTGGACTTACCGGATCCGTTGGTGCCGACCAGGCCGGTGCGGCCGGTGCCGAGGGTGAGCGAGAGGCGCTCGAACACCGGAGCGCCGTCCGGCCAGGTGAAGGTGACGTCGGAAAGCGTCAAGGAAGAAGACATGAGACTCCCTGCGAAGGAGGCGGATGAGGGCGCAGGTTCGTCTCAGAAGATCACCGCGACAGGGTAGCCCGCGGGTTGCCGCGTGGCCATCGATTTTCGCGGGGAGTGAAGGTCAGGAATGGTCTGCGGTTTTCGCGAGCCAGGTCGAAGTCGGTAGGACCGGCCGCGGGAGGGTGCCGGTCCCGGCCTGACAGCTGCGCGAAGCTGGTCGTCGATATTCGGTAATGGCGGCCGTGTGCTTGGCGCCTGGCAGTGGTCAGCAGTACAGAAAGGTTTCTTGAACGCTGCCCTTGCATTGCCGGATTCCGGTAATGGTCGCCAGTGTGTTCACGGTTGCGCTGCCGGTGGTGCTCCGTGGCTGGTGGTTGCCGGATTTCGGCGATGGGCACGGGTGTCGGTCTTGGTCACGTGGCTTCGGGACGTTCCCGGGACCCGCGGGTGGCTGTCGCCGAATTCCGGCAACAGCACGGGTGTCACCCCCGATCACCTGACATCGGGTCGTTCCCCGGGACCCATAGGCAACCGTCGCCGAATTCCGGCGACAGCCCAGGTGTCGGTCTCGGCCACGCGGCTTCGGGACGTTCCTGGGACCCGCGGGCGGCTGTCGCCGAATTCCGGCAACACCCCAGGTGCCGCCCCGATCACCAGACATCGGCCCGCTCCCCGCAGCCAACCGTTGCCGAAATCCGGCACCGGCACGCCGACTCCGACGCGACACCGGGACGCGCGGATCCCAGCCGCCGATTTCCGGCAACGAAGAACCTGCCACAAGCCCCACCGTGCGGCCTCGGCGACCCGCGACCGGCGGGGGCATACTGGCTGGCGTGATCGAACGCCCCCATGTCCTGCTGTCCGCCGCGGTCTCGCTCGACGGCTACCTCGACGACGCGACCGACACCCGGCTGGTGCTGTCCAACGACGAGGACTGGGCCAGGGTGGACGGTCTGCGGGCCGCGTCGGACGCGATCCTCGTCGGCGCGAACACGGTGCGCGCGGACGATCCGCGGTTGCTGGTCCGTTCGCCGGAGCTGGTCGCGGACCGGGTCGCGGCCGGTCGTCCGGGGCAGCCGGTCAAGGTCACCCTCACGCGGAGCGGGTCACTCGATCCGGCGGCGCGGTTCTTCACCGCCGGTGACACGGAGAAGCTCGTCTACGCGCCGCCCGGCGTCGTCACGGGTGTGAAGGCGACCGTCGTCGAACTGTCCGGCCTAAGCGAAGTGCTGGCCGATCTGCACGCGCGGGGCATCCGGCGGCTGATGGTCGAAGGCGGCGGCGCGATCCACACCCAGTTCCTCACCGAAGGCCTGGTCGACGAACTCCACCTGGCCATCGCGCCGTTCTTCGTCGGCGATCCGCGCGCGCCGCGCTTCGTCGGGCCAGGCGCGTTCCCGCGCGGGCTGACCCTGGTCGAAAGCACGAGGCTGGGCGACATCGCCGTCCTGGAGTACCACGCGACGCCGGAACCGTCCGATCTGGACATTCGGCGGCTGCGCGAAGCCATCGCGCTGGCGGAGAACTGCCCGCCGCGTACGTTCCGCGTCGGAGCGGTCATCGCCGCCGCCGACGGCGAAGTGATCTCCACCGGATTCTCGGGCGACGGCGATCCCGCCAACCATGCCGAAGAAGCCGCCCTGGCCAAGCTCGAACCCGGGGATCCGAGGCTGGCGGAGGCGACGATGTACACGTCACTGGAGCCGTGCAGCTCGCGGACGTCACATCCGCGAAGCTGCACCCAGCTCATCCTCGACGCCGGCATCCCGCGCGTCGTTTTCGCCTGGCGCGAGCCGTCGGTGTTCGTCGACTGCGTCGGCGCCGAGACACTGGAGGCGGCCGGACGCCGGGTGATCGAGGTACCCGCCCTCGCCGCCGACGTCCGCCGCGCGAACACCCATATCCCGGGCGTCCACCGCTGAACTTCTACTTGCAGGCGTCGCAGCAGCCGCAGCCCAGACCGGTGCACGCCGAGCAGCAACCGTGGCGAAGCACGACCTTCAACAGACGCTTGATCATCGCTGTCCTCCCGATCATTGACGTCCCACCGCCCTTGTCACGCTAAGTTCTGCGCATATGACAGTGGTACCGCCGGGAGTGCCACGGGCCTGCTCCAAGGGGTGATGTCAGGATTCGAGGTCACCCTCGAGCGATAAGTAGACCTCGCGCAGCTGAGCCAAAAGATCGGCGTCCGGCTCCGCCCACAGGCCCCGATCGGCGGCTTCGTTCAGCCGCTCGATGATGCCGCGCAGCGCCCACGGGTTGGCCTGGCGCAGGAACTCCTGGTTGACCTCGTCGAGCACGTAGGACTCGGTGAGCTTCTCGTACATCCAGTCGCCGACCACGCCCGCGGTGGCGTCGAAACCGAAGAGGTAGTCGACCGTCGCCGCCAGCTCGAAGGCGCCCTTGTAGCCGTGCTTGCGCATCGCCGCGAGCCAGCGCGGGTTGACCACGCGGGCCCGGAAGACGCGGGCGGTCTCCTCGCCGAGGGTGCGGGTGCGGACGGCGTCCGGGGTGGTGCTGTCGCCGACGTAGGATGCGGGCGCGGTCCCGGTCAGCGCGCGGACCGTCGCGATCATCCCGCCGTGGTACTGGAAGTAGTCGTCGGAGTCGGCGATGTCGTGCTCGCGGGTGTCGGTGTTCTTGGCCGCGACCACGATCCGCTTGTACGAGTTCTCCATGTCCTCGCGCGCCGGCCTGCCGTCGAGGTCGCGGCCGTAGGCGAACCCGCCCCAGACCGCGTAGACCTCGGCGAGATCCTTGTCGTCGCGCCAGTTCCCGGAATCCATCAGCGGCAGCAGGCCCGCGCCGTACGCGCCCGGCTTGGAACCGAAGATCCTCGTGGTGGCCCGGCGTTCGTCGCCGTGCGCGGCCAGATCCGCGCGGGTGTGGGCGCGCACGAAGTTCTGCTCGTCCGGCTCGTCGAGGTTCGCCACCAGGCGGACGGCGTCGTCCAGCAGGGTGATCACATGCGGGAAGGCGTCGCGGAAGAACCCGCTGATCCGCACGGTGACGTCGATCCGCGGACGGCCGAGTTCGGCGAGCGGGATCGCCTCGATACCGGTGACCCGCCGCGACGCCTCGTCCCAGACCGGCTGGACACCCAGCAGGGCAAGGACTTCCGCCGCGTCGTCGCCCGATGTGCGCATCGCCGACGTGCCCCAGACCGAGAGGCCGACCGAACGCGGCCAGTCGCCCGTGTCCTCCTTGTAGCGGCGGAGAAGCGAGTCCGCGAGCGCCTGCCCGGTCTCCCAGGCGAGACGGCTCGGGATGGCCTTCGGGTCGACCGTGTAGAAGTTGCGGCCGGTCGGCAGCACGTTGATCAGGCCGCGCAGGGGAGAACCGCTGGGCCCGGCCGGGATGTAGCCGCCGTCGAGCGCGTGGAGCACGGCGTCGATCTCGGCGCCGGTGCCTGCCAGCCGCGGCACGATCTCGGTGGCGGCGAAGGTCAGCACGCGGGCGACCTCCTGGTGTTCCGGCACCTCGGCGACGACTTCGGCGACGGCGGCGGGGGACCAGTCCCTTGCCTCCATCGCCTCGACGAGCGACCGCGCGGTCTGCTCGATGGCGTCCACTTCGGACAGTGGTGCGTCGCTGTTCTCCTTGAGCCCCAACGCGGACCGCAGGCCGGGGACCGCGCCCTGTTTGCCGCCCCACATCTGCTGGGCGCGCAGCATGGCGAGCACGAGGTTGATCCGCGCCTCGCCCACCGGCGCGGCACCGAGGATGTGCAGGCCGTCGCGGATCTGGGCGTCCTTGACCTCGCACAGCCAGCCGTCGATATGCAGCAGGAAGTCGTCGAACTCCGCGTCGTGCGGGCGTTCCTCGACACCGAGGTCGTGGTCCAGTTTCGCGGCCTGGATCAGTGTCCAGATCTGCGCGCGGACCGCGGGCAGCTTCGCCGGGTCCATCGCGGCGATGTTGGCGTGTTCGTCGAGCAGTTGCTCCAGGCGGGCCATGTCGCCGTAGCTCTCGGCGCGCGCCATCGGCGGGATCAGGTGGTCGACGATCGTCGCGTGCGCGCGCCGTTTCGCCTGCGCGCCCTCGCCGGGGTCGTTGATCAGGAACGGGTAGATCAGCGGCAGATTGCCAAGGACGGCGTCCGGCGCGCACGAGTCCGAGAGACCTGCGGTCTTGCCGGGAAGCCATTCCAGCGAACCGTGTTTGCCGAGGTGGACGACCGCGTGCGCGCCGAATTCCTCCTCAAGCCAGCGATAAGCGGCCAGGTAGTGGTGGCTCGGCGGGAGGTCCGGGTTGTGGTAGATCGCGACGGGATTCTCGCCGAATCCGCGCGGCGGCTGGATCATCAGGATCACGTTGCCGGACTGCAGCGACGCCAGGACGATGTCGCCGTTGTCCACATAGAGCTCGCCGGGCGCGGGGCCCCAGTGCTCTTCCATGCCCTCACGCAGCTCCGCCGGCAGCTGGGCGAACCACTCGCGGTACTTGTCGGCGGGCACGCGGATCGGGTTGCCGGACAGCTGCTCCTCGGTGAGCCACTCCGGATCCTGGCCGCCCGCGGCGATGAGCGCGTGGATCAGCGCGTCACCGTCGGGCTGATCGGTGCCGGTGGGCTCGACGCCGGGGAACGGATCCTCGCCGAGGTCGTAACCCTGGTCGCGCATGCGGCGCAGCAGCTCGATCGCGGACGCCGGTGTGTCGAGGCCGACGGCGTTGCCGACGCGGGAGTGCTTCGTCGGGTACGCGGACAGCATGAGCGCGATCCGGCGTTCCGGCGGGGGAGTGTGCCGCAGCCGGGCGTGGGCGAGCGCGATCTTGGCCACGCGCGAGGCGCGTTCGGCGTCCGGCACGTACTTGGGGAGGCCGTCGTCGTCGATCTCCTTGAACGAGAACGGCACGGTGATGAGGCGGCCGTCGAATTCGGGGACGGCCATCTGGTTGCCCGCGTCGAGCGGGGAGAGGCCGTCGTCGTTGGCCGACCAGGTCCCGCGATCGCTGGTCAGGCACAGGGCCTGGAGGATCGGGATGTCGAGCGCGGCCATCTCGGCGACGTCCCACGCCTCGTCGTCGCCGCCCGCGCCGACCTCGGACGGCCGGGTGCCGCCGGCGGCCAGCACGGTGACCAGGAGCGCGTCGGCCTTGGCCAGCTCGGCCATCATCTCCGGCTCACGGGTGCGCAGGGAGGCGCAGTGGATCGGGAGCGCGCGGCCCCCGGCGTCCTCGACGGCGTCGGAGAGCGCGTGGACGAACTCGGTGTTCCCGGACAGGTGATGCGCCCGGTAGTAGAGGATCGCGACGACCGGGCCCTCGGTGCTCTTCGGCTCGCGCTCCAGGACACCCCACAGCGGCTGCACGGCGGGCGGCTCGAAGCCGTCACCCGTCAGAAGGAGCGTGTCGCTCAGGAAGCGGTGCAGCTGGGTGAGGTTGGCCGGGCCGCCCTGCGCGAGGTACGCGTGCGCCTCCGCCGCGGTGCCCGCCGGGACGGTGGACAGCTTCATGAGCTGCGCGTCCGGCGTCTGCTCGCCACCGAGGACCACCACGTGCGCGCCGCTCGCGCGGACCGTGTCGAGACCCTCCTGCCAGCTGCGCTCGGAGCCGAGGATCCGGACGACGACGATTTTGGCGCCGTCGAGCAGGGCGGGCAGCTCGGCGAGGTCGAGGCGGGCCGGGTTGGCCAGCCGGTACTCGGCCTCGCTGGAACGGGCGCTGAGCAGGTCGGTGTCCGAAGTGGACAGAAGCAGGATCACGGCAGTCCTCACTCGGGGTGTCCGCGCCCCGGGTCGGGTGGTCGCGACGGCGGGAGTTCCTGGCTCCCCTCCCGTGCCGGGAGGGTGACAGTGGCGGGACCGCCCCGGACTCTCACCGGGTTCCTCCCTCTGCCGTCGCATGGGTCGCGGTTCACTCTCCGGTGCGCTCCGGCGGGAGTCAAGGTGATGTGCGACCGGGCCGGACGTGCAGCCACCCGCCGGTGAGCACGGCGGTGGCCAGGGTGACGAGGCCGGCCGCGACGAACGCGCTGTTGAGACCGGTCTCGAAGGAGGCGCCGCCGGATTGCCGGGTGCGGACGATGGCTCCGAGTACCGCCACGCCGAGCACCGCGCCGATCTGCCGGGTGGTGCTGCTGACTCCCGAGGCGAGGCCGCCTTCCTGCACGCTGACCGCTTGGATGGCGGCCCCCGTCAGCGGGGACATGGTGAGGGCGAAGCCGATGCCGACGACACCCAGCCGCCACCACACGTTCCCGTAGCCGGTGTCGGCGTGCACCATGCCGAGCGCCAGCAGCCCCAGGCCTGCCAGGGCCAGCCCGATGGTGACCACGATCCGGAAGCCGTACCGGGCGGCGAGCCGTCCCGCGTACGGGCTGACGATCACCATGGCGACGGTCGCCGGCAGGGTCTGCAGGCCGGCGAGCAGGATCGAGCTGCCCTGGACGTACACGAAGAACTGGGAGAAGAAGAACGACGAGCCCATGAGCGCGAACCCGACCACGACCATGGCGGTGTTGGACACGGTGAACAACCGCTCCCGAAACAGCCGCAACGGCAGCATCGGTGCGGAGCGACGCGCTTCGACGGCGATGAAGGTGGCGAGGAGGACCACCGCGGCGGCGAAACTGCCCAGGATGACCGGCGACGTCCAGCCGAGGGCCCCACCCTCGATCAGGCCATAGGTCAGCGCGCCGACCCCCAGAACGGACAGCACCGTTCCCGGGACGTCGATCGCGGGGGCGCCGGGATTGCGGGCCTCTTCGAGGGTGCGCAGGCCGGCCAGCAGCAGGACGACGCCGATGGGGAGATTGACCAGGAAGATCGCGGGCCAGCCGAAGGCCTCCGTCAGCACGCCGCCTGCCACGGGGCCCGCGGCGAGGCCGATCCCGCTGAATCCGGCCCACAGCCCGATCGCCTTGACTCGTTCTCGCGGCACGGGATGGGCGGCGGCGAGCAGGGCCAGCGAGGCAGGGCTCAGCGCCGCGGCCCCGATGCCCTGCAGCACCCGGCCCGCGACCAGCCAGCCGACCGAAGGCGCGAGGCTGCACAGCACCGACGCGACCGTGAACACGACCACGCCGGACAGAAACACCCGCTTGCGGCCGAAACGGTCGGCGAAGATGCCGCCGGACAGCAGCAGCATGGCGACAAGCAGCACATACGCGTCGACGATCCATTGCAAGCCGGTCAGCTGAGTGTTCAGCCGACGCTGCATATCGGGCAGAGCCGCTCCGACGATCGTGTTGTCGAGCAGCACCATGAACTGACCCAGACAGGTCACCGCGAGCAGCACAGCCCGGTTCGATCGACGGCCCACCGCCGCGGGGGACACAACCATCCGGATTCCTCCCAGAGTTTAAAGCAGTCGGCGACTGCGTTAGGGACTGTAAGTCGCGTGCCTCGTAAACGCAAGTGCGGACTGCGTTAAGGTGGGGAGGTGAACGAGCGACAGCGAGCCCCGCGGCCTGGTGGGCGCAGCGCCCGCGTCGGCGCGCAGGTGCACCAGGCCGTCGCCGACCTGATCGGCGAGCGCGGCTACGGCCACTTCACCGTCGGCGACGTGGCGGCCCGCGCCGGCGTCGCCGACAGCAGCATCTACCGCCGCTGGGGCAGCCTGGACGACCTGCTCGCCGACGTGGTGCTGACCCGTCTCAACGCGCAGTCACCGATGCCCGACACCGGGAGTCTGGAGGGCGACCTGCGCACTTACGCGGCCGCCGTGGCTCGCGAGATCACCGGACCCGACGGTCCGGCGTTGCTGCACCTGGCCGTCGCCCTGTCCGGTTCGGGGCAGCAGGGCCTGCGAGCCCGTGAGGGAATCCGCACCGAACGCACCCGGCAACTGCAGGCCATGCTCGATCGTGCCCGCGACCGTGGCGAAGACCCACCCGACGCGTTCGGCGTGCTGGACCACATCCTGGCCCCGATGTACATCCGCGTCCTGTTCGGCATGGGCCCGCTCACCCCGGAGTACATCGACGGGCTGGTCGACCGTCTGCTGTGACGTCGGCTCGGCGAGTTTCGTTGTCCACTTCCGCGATGGGTTCGTGCGGTGGGGACCTGCGGCACGGTCGTCCGCTACTGGGCCGCGGACGTCGCCCGGATCCTCGTGGTGGCCTGCCCGTGCGGCAGGCCGCCATATCGGGGACCTGGGGTCGGCGGAACGACCAGTCCTGACGTCGTGTCCTCGGCGCGCTGCGCGCTCTCGGGTGCGCCGGTCGAGCGGCGTGGGTTCTTCGCGGTTCCCCGGCCGGTTGGGTGTCGGTTCGGCGACGGAGAATTGGGGACGTTGCGTGTCCCGGGTCTTCCGTTGATCCAGGTCGCGGGTATGACGAGGGGCCCGTCGCCTGGGTGGCTGGCGGGCTCCTCGATGGTTCAGATGTGGTGGAGGGTGTTGCGGCGGGGTTGTCGGAGCGGATCTCGGTATTGGGGTGGGATGAATTCCGGTAGCCCGTCGGCGGCCATGCGTACTTCCCAGTCGCCGTGGTGAATCAGGCGGTGGTGGAAGCCGCAGAGCAGCACGAGGTTCCGGAGATCGGTGGGTCCGCCGTCTGCCCAGTGATGTATGTGGTGGGCGTGGCAGTTCTTGGGTTTCCGGTGGCATCCGGGGAAGGCGCAGCCTCTGTCGCGGATGTTCAACGCGCGTCTCTGGCCTGGGGTGACGAACCGTCGCAGGCGCCCCATATCCAGTGGCTCACCCGAGGTGCTCATCACGACCGGCAGCATGAGGCAATCGCAGGCCGCGAGCCTGGCTTCCCGAGCGGTCATCGTCCCCACGAAATCGAGACACGCGGTGCCGAGACCCGATTTGAGTTCGTCGAGTCCGATGGTGACGTTCACCAAGGTGCGGTAGCCGCTGGTTCCCGGCTGGTCCGGGCAGGCGATGGCCAGGTCGAGCAGGTCGGCCCAGGCGTCTCCCATGCGTTCGCATTTCATCCGCAGATCGGCTTGGCCGAATTCGTCGACTGGCCGTGGCTGGGCGTGTGCTTCGAGAGCGGCCGCCGTCCGGGCGCCGGTCTCGTCGTCGAGGAGGCCGGTGAGTTTCCAGAACCCGTCCTTCCGGCGTTCCAGGGTGAGTTCGCGGCGTGGTTCCTTGGGTTCGGGGTCTTTCGGTTCCTTGCCGTCGGGATCGAGCCAGCCCAACAGGTTCGCTTCGGCCTTGGTGAGCTGTGCAGGACCGGCGTTCGGGGCGAGATCGGCCAGGATCTTCTCCGCCTTCGCCCGATCCTCAGCAGACGTGTCGGCGGGGAGCCGTTTCAAGATCTCCAGGATCTGATCGATCCGCTCATCCCCGACCAACCCCTCTGCCGCCACCGCAGCAGTCGCGGGCGCGACGGGCGGAACCTCAGTGCCATCCAAGGCGCGGGTGGGGTTCAGCGCGATGGCCCGTTTCACCACCGCACCGGCCTCACCGCGCGACAAGCCCGCCACATCCGCGAGCCAGCTAGCCGTACTGCCGTGGCCGTACAAGTCTTTGACGCCCCGAGACTCGATCTCCGCCAAGAACCGCCCCAGCGCGGCGGTCGCCACCCGAATCACCTGCAACGACTGCTGCACACCATGAGCAAGCTCCAGCTTGCCGGCGCGCCACAGCTCCTGCGGCAACTCGGGAAGGAAGGTCTCGGACACCACTCAATAATACCACTTTCCATCGAACACGTGTTCGTAATTTTAACCGACCGCCAAAGCGCGCCGACAACACTGAAGGGTGAAACAGTCGCCAGCGCCGAGTCGCCCTGAGCAATCCGCAACTGCAAGAATTTCAGGGTTACGTCACGCTGAGGGGTTGGGCAACGCCGCAATTAGTCGACTAACTGCGGCGATCGTCCGGCCCGAATTACGCCAGAGGCCGTAACGTTGCTTCCCCGTAAACGGGCCACCGCATTTAGCCGACTAATTGCGGCGAAGGGCGGCGAGCTCGAACCGCCGCCGGGCGACCTCTTTCTCCTTATCGCGAATGAGGGCCACACGGGTGAACTCCTGCACGTCGACGGTCGCCGAAATTCGGCGATCCGGAACGTCCGCACGTCGATCTCGACAGGTGGGGACGCAGGGTGTCGCGCAACAGGACTTTCCCAGACGGCGTTCTCGTCGAGAAAGGAAGCCCGCATTCGCGCGTAGGCCTCCCGCACCCGCTCCTAGGTCACGCCGTGTTCGCCCAGAATGCGGCCAACACCGGATAGCCGTCGATGCTCCCGGCGACAGGCGACCAAGCCGCATTCTCCAGTTGCCACACAAAGCCGACACGAGAGATTCCCCGAGGCGTCAGGAAGCGCGCACCTGACACTGTCGTCGAGAGCAGCGAGTGGAATCCCCGATGCGATCACGCCCCAGCCGGAGCGCGTGCGCGTGCGCCCGCTCCAGCAGGCTCACGCCGACCGCTCCGACGAAGAGTCCCCGATCCGCGGGAAAGGGGCGGTGGAGAAGATGATCTCCACCGCCACCTCGAAGAACGCCGCGATCCGCAGGGCGAGGTAGAGGCTCGGGCTGTACTCGCCGCGTTCCAGGTAGCCGATGGTCTGGTAGTGCACGCCCAGCGCATCGGCGAGTTCGCGGCGGGAAATGCCCCGTTCCGCCCGCAACATCGCGATCCGGTTGTAAACGACCTCGCTCATGAGCTAGCCAATTCGCTGCATCGCCTTTTCCCGTCGTGCCGCCACCGAGGACCCGGACTCGCGCCGCGCCATGCGCCGCAGGACGACCGGGGCCAGCGTCAATCCGATCACGGCCCACACCGACAGCACGCCGAGGGTCTCCCAAGGCCGCCAGGACTGGCCGATCTCGATGACCACCGTCGAGTCCGGCAGCAGCGCCGACCGCATGCCGAGGCCGAGCCAGTACATCGGGAACACCTGCCCGAGATACTGCAGCCATTCCGGCAGCGCGGTGATCGGGTAGAAGATCCCCGAGATCGCGCCGATTCCCAGTGTCGGCAGCATGATCAGCCCGATACTGCGCGCGTTCGAGGTCAGCGAGCCGAAGATCGCGCCGATCGGCATGGTGGCGAGCAGGCCGAGCGCCAGCACCCACAGCAGGCCCAGCCACGACGTCAGCCCGCCGGGTGCGATGCCGTCGAACAGGATCAGGCTGGGGATCAGCACCAGCAGCATTCCGATGACGGTGCTCGACGACACCGTGACGACCTTGCCGACGAGGTAGCCGATCATGCCGTTCGGCGTCGCCTTGGCGCGCAGGAGCGTGCCGTCTTCCCGTTCGACGGCGAGGACTCCCGCCATCCCGAGCATGCCGCTGAACACGATCGACGCGCCCAGCACGCTCGGCACGGTGGCGGCGCCGAGCGAGAACTCGGTCCCCGGCAGCTTCGAGTCGCGCATGAAGAACATGACGATCACGAAGATCGCCGGGAAGAGGAAGGTGTTGAAGAGGTCTTCCCGGTTGGTCATCATCTGGCGGGCCTCGAGCCAGCCGCGCCGGACGCCCAGCCGGACACTGTGCCGGATCGTGTTCATCGCGCGCCCACCGCCTCCAGGGACTCGGCCTTGCGGACCAGGGTCATGTACGTGTCTTCGAGCGACGCCCGCCGGACCTCCAGATCGCCGATGGCGTCCCCGTGCTGTTTGAACAGCTCGTGCACGTACTTCGTCGATTCGGTCGTGGAGTGCACGAACCGCTGGCCGTCCAGCGTCCAGCGCACCTCGGCTTCGCCGGCGATCTGCCTGCTCAGCGCGTCGGCCGAACCGTCGGCCACGATGCGGCCGTGGTTCAGGATCAGGATCCGGTCGGCCAGCTTCTCGGCCTCGTCGAGGTCGTGCGTGGTCAGCAGGATCGTCGTGTCGTCGTCATCGGTCAGCCGGTGCACGAGTTCGTGGAACTCGCGCCGTGCCTCCGGGTCCAGCCCGGCGGTCGGCTCGTCGAGGAACAGCAGTTCCGGACGGCCGACGATGCCGATCGCGACGTCGAGCCGTCGCCGCTGCCCGCCCGAGAGCATCCGGACCTTCTTGTCCGCGTGCTCGGTCAGGCCGACCGCCGCGACCAGCTCGTCCGGATCCCACGGCCGCTTGATGCGGTCCGTGGAGTACGGCGCGTAGTAGCCGCCCAGGTGTTCCAGCAGCTCGCGCACCCGCCATTTCGCGTGGTCACGCCAGGCCTGGAGGACGACCCCCAGCCGCGCCCTCCAGTTCTCGTCGGCGTGCGCCGGGTCGACGCCCAGCACGCTGACCTCGCCCTCCGACCGCATCCGGAAGCCTTCGAGGATCTCGATCGTCGTGGTCTTGCCCGCCCCGTTCGGGCCGAGCAGGCAGATCACCTCGCCACGGTGCGCGGTGAAATCGACGCCGTGGAGGACGTCGTTCGTGCCGTACCGCATCCGGAGATCTTGGACGGAGATCATCACGTCGTGTGGATCTCTCATAGGTCACCCCCATCTCAGTGCTGCGATCGAATGTAGCACATCTACTACATATGATCTGAGACATACTCTTGCTCGAAGGGGCCATCTACAGTGAGCGCATGTCCACGAGCGCACGTGTCCGAGCCGACGCGTGCCCTGGTGTTTTCGCCACGCACGACGCGGCCGACGGTCCGCTCGCCCGCGTCCGGCTGCCCGGCGGTGCCATCACCGCGGACCAGCTCAGGGCGCTCGCCGACGCCGCCGACGAGCTCGGGGACGGCGCCCTCCACCTGACCTCCCGCGGCAACGTGCAGCTGCGCGGCGTCACCCGGCCGGGTCTCGCGGGCAGGCTCGCCGCGGCCGGGCTACTGCCGTCGCCGTCGCACGAACGCGTCCGCAACATCCTCGCTTCGCCGCTGAGTGACACCGCGCAAAAGCTGGCGCCGGCCCTCGACAAGGCGCTGTGCGCGGCTCCTGAACTGGCCGAACTCCCGGGACGCTTCCTTTTCGCCTTCGACGGCGGCCGGGGCGACGTCGCCGGTGAGGGCGCCGACGTCTGCTGGCGCGACGGTGCCGTACTGCTCGCCGGCGAGGACACCGGCCTGCGCGTCAGCGCCGAGCACGCCGTCGAGACGTTGCTCGCGGTCGCGCGCGCGTTCCTTCGCACGAGGGGAACGGCCTGGCGGGTCAGCGAACTCGCCGACACCGAGCCGCTGCTCAGGGGCATCCCAGGCGAAACGGCGGAGCCGCGGGAGTTCGAGGCGAACCCGGGTCTCCCGATCGGGCCGATCGGCGACGCGGTCGGCGTCGCCCCTGTCTTCGGCAGGCTCACCTCGGCTCAGGCGCGCGAGATCGCGAAGGCCGGGGACGCCGTGGTCACCCCGTGGCGATCGATCCTGGTCCTCGGCACTTTGGCGGAGGACACGGGGCTGATCACCGATCCGGGCGCGCCCTCGCTCGGGATCAGCGCCTGCATCGGGCATCCGGGCTGCGCCAAGTCGCTCGCCGACGTGCGGGCCGACGCGGCGCGGGTCGGGCGGACCCCACGAGCCCATTTCGCCGGTTGTGAACGGCGCTGCGGAAAGCCCGCTCGCGAGCATGTCGACGTGCTCGCGACGGAAGACGGTTATCTGGTCGACGGGGCGTTCGTCCCGGTCGGCGAGCTGGCGAGAACGTTGGCGGAGAAAGGGACACAGTGATCGACTACATCCGGGACGGGGCCGAGATCTACCGGCATTCGTTCGCCACCATCCGTGAGGAGGCGGATCTCGCGATCCTCCCCGACGACGTCGCGGTGCTGGCCGTGCGGATGATCCACGCCTGCGGGATGGTCGACCTGGTCGACGATCTCCGCTACAGCCTGGACGTGGTGGAATCCGGCCGTGCCGCGCTCGAAGCGGGCGCGCCGATCCTGTGCGACGCGAACATGATCGCCTCCGGGGTGACCCGCAAACGTTTGCCTGCCGCCAACGAGGTGCTGTGCACACTGTCCGACCCGAAGGTGCCCGGCCTGGCCGAGCGGATGGGCACCACCCGGTCCGCGGCCGCGCTGGAGCTGTGGCGCGACAAGCTGCCCGGTTCCGTGGTGGCGATCGGCAACGCGCCCACCGCGCTGTTCCGCCTCCTGGAACTGCTCGAAGAGGGCGTCGGCGCGCCGGCGGCGATCATCGGTGTCCCGGTGGGCTTCATCGGCGCGGCAGAGTCCAAAGTGGAGCTCGCGAAGCGGGCGCCCGCCCCGTACCTGGTGGTGCACGGGCGACGCGGCGGCAGCGCGATGGCCGTCGCCGCGATCAACGCGATGGCGAGTGAGGTCGAATGAGCGGGCTCGGGAAACTCTGGGGTGTCGGGCTCGGGCCCGGTGACCCGGAACTGATGACGGTCAAGGCCGCCCGGTTGATCGGCGAGGCCGACGTCATCGCCTATCACAGCGCGCGGCACGGCCGGAGCATCGCGCGGTCGGTCGCCGAGCCGTATCTGCGGGACGGCCAGATCGAGGAGAAACTGGTCTACCCGGTCACCACCGAGACCACCGACCACCCCGGCGGCTACGAAGGCGCCATCGCCGATTTCTACGAGCTGAGCGCGAAACGGCTCGCCGAACACCTCGACGCCGGACGCGACGTGGTCGTGCTCTGCGAAGGCGACCCGTTCTTCTACGGCTCCTACATGTACATGCACGAACGGCTCGCCGACCGCTACGAGGCGACCGTGGTGCCGGGCGTGACGTCGGTCAGCGCTGCGTCGTCGGTGCTCGGCCGCCCGCTGGTGCAGCGCGACGAGGTCCTCACCATCCTGCCCGGCACGCTGCCCGCGCCGGAGCTCGCGCGCCGCCTGGCCGACACACAGGCCGCGGCGGTGCTCAAACTCGGCCGCACGTTCGGCAACGTCCGCGAGGCACTGGCCGAAGCCGGGAAACTGGACGACGCCTTCTACGTCGAACGGGCGACCTGGCAGGCGCAGCGTGTCGAGCCGTTCGCCGACGTCGACCCGGAGTCGGTGCCGTACTTCTCGCTGGCGCTGCTGCCCAGCCCGGCCTACGCGTCCCGGCTCGCCGACGAACCCGAAGTCACCCGAGAGGCGGAAACGCACACCGGTGGGGAAGTCGTGGTCGTCGGTCTCGGCCCGGCGGGCCCGGACTGGCTGACCCCGGAAGCGACCGCGGAACTGGCCGCGGCGGAGCACATCGTCGGCTACGGCCCGTACGTCGCGCGAGTGCCGCAGCGCGCGGGCCAGCAGCGGCACGCGTCGGGCAACCGCGTCGAGGCAGACCGCGCCGTCGAGGCGCTGGAGCTGGCCGCGAACGGCGCCAAGGTCGCGGTCGTCTCTTCGGGTGATCCCGGCGTGTTCGCGATGGCGTCGGCGGTGCTGGAGCAGGTCGCGGCCGGACACGGCGCGGGCGCACGGGTGCGGATCGTGCCGGGCGTGACCGCCGCGCAGGCGGCCGCTTCCCGGGTCGGCGCGCCGCTGGGACACGACTATTGCGTGCTTTCGCTGTCCGACCGGCTCAAACCGTGGGAGATCATCGAACGACGGCTCGACGCGGCGGGCGCGGCGGATCTCGTGCTCGCGCTGTACAACCCGGCGTCCCGCACGCGGACCACACAGCTCGCGCAGGCCCGCGACGTCCTGCTCCGGCACCGCGCGCCGGAAACGCCGGTGGTCGTCGCCCGTGACGTCGGTGGCCCCGAGGAGGACATCCGCGTGGTCACCCTCGGCACCCTCGATCCGGCCAGTGTGGACATGCGCTGCCTGCTGATCGTCGGCTCGTCGAAGACCCGCGCCGAGAACGGCGTCGTCTGGACACCGCGCACCTACGAGTGACGGCCGAGCCCGGCGTTCCGGGCTTGGGCGAGCAACACCTCCCGGTCGTCGATGCCTGCCTTCGCGTGGATCGACGTGACGACGTTGCGCACGGTCTTGGGCGCGAGCCCGAGCCGTCGCGCGACGGCCGGGATCGACAGGCCGCCCGCCAGGTGGTCGAGCACCTCGTGCTCACGCGGGGTCAGCCGCGGGAACGCCCGCATCGGCTGCGAAGCGGCCAGCAGACCGTAAAGCCGGTCCGCGGCGCGCTCGCCGAAGACGACCGCGCCCGCCGCGACCCCGCGGATGAACCGGATCAGGTCGTCGTGCCCCGCGCTCCGGGACAGGACGCCGCGCGCGCCCGCGAGCATCGCGGCGACCACGAGTTCGCCGTCGCCGGGCGGGGTCAGCACCAGCACGGCGGTGCCCGGCACGCGGGACGACACCTCGCGTGTGATGGCCAGCCCGTCGAGCGCGGGCGGATGGACGGACAGGACGAGGACGGCCGGGCGCAGTACGGTGGTGTGCCAGACCGCTTCCCGTTCGTCGGGGGTATGGGCGACCACCTCCAGCTCCGAAGACGCGGGCGGTTCGGGGACGCCCGCGAAGACCACGGTCACCGCATGGGTTCGAATCGGCACGCCATCGGTTGTAGCGCAGAACTTTTGTACAGTGTCCGGCCGTTTTCGGTGAACAATGTCCATTCGATAACGCTTCGATGGATCAGGGGGCCTGGTGCCGAGACGCGAGCGCCCGCTGGGGCCGGGCGACGACGTCGTCGTGAGCTTCGCGGCGGATCTTCGCCTGCTTCGCGAGAAGGCGGGCGGGCCGACGTACCGCGAGCTTTCGACCCGTGCGGGTTACTCGGCCGCCGCGCTCTCCGAAGCCGCGGGCGGCCGGAAGCTGCCGGGGCTCGCGGTCACGACCGCGTACGTCACCGCGTGCGGCGGCGACGTCCAGGCTTGGGAGGAGCGCTGGCGCACGGTCGCCGCCGGGCTCGCCGCGGCCTCCGGCGAACGCGACGAGACCGAACTCCCGTACCTCGGGCTGGCCGCGTTCCAGACGGCCGACGCCGACCGCTTCTTCGGTCGCGAGCGGCTGGTCGCCGAGCTGACCGGCAAACTCGCGGAACGACGGCTCGTCGGCGTCTTCGGCGCTTCGGGTTCGGGAAAGTCGTCCGTCCTGCGGGCCGGGCTGGCGGCGGTGAGCGAACGCCCCGTCGTCCTTCGCACGCCGGGGGCGCATCCTCTCGACGAGGACCTCGACGCCGAAGGGCGGCTGCTGATCGTCGATCAGTTCGAGGAGGTCTACACCCTCTGCCGGGACCGGCTCGAACGCGAGAAGTTCATCGACGCGCTGCTCGCGCTCTCCCGCGACGAGCACGGCACACGGGTCGTCCTCGGTGTCCGCGCGGACTTCTACGGTCACCTCTGCCGTCACGCCGGTCTGGTCGAGGCGCTCACCGACGCGCAGGTGATGGTGGGCCCGATGACCGCCGACGAACTCCGGACCGCGATCGTCGAACCCGCCGTCCGCGCGGGCTGCCGGGTCGAGGCGGCGCTGGTCACGACGCTCGTCGCCGACGCCACCGGCCAGCCGGCGATGCTGCCGCTGGTGTCGCACGCGTTGCTGGAGACCTGGCGGCGGCGGCAAGGGATCACGCTGACCAGCGCGGCGTACGAGGCGGCTGGCGGGATCCTCAACGCGATCGCGCGGACCGCGGAGGCGGTCTACACGGATCTGGAGCCGGACCGGCAGCGCGTCGTACGGCAGATCTTCCTTCGCCTGACCGCGCTCGGCGAAGGCACCGAAGACACGAAGCGCCGTCTCAACCGGCGCGAACTCGACGACGACCCGGCGACGACGGAGGTTCTCGAACGCCTCGCCGACGCGCGTCTGCTCGTCCTCGACCGCGAAGGCGTCGAGATCGCCCATGAGGCCTTGATCCGCAGCTGGCCGCGGCTGCGCGACTGGCTCGCGGAGGACCGTGAAGGGCACCGCTTGCACCGGCAGCTCGCCGAGGCGACCGAGCTGTGGGAGTCGCTGGATCGCGACAAGGGCAGTCTCTATCGCGGCACACGGCTGGGGCTCGCGGCCGAATGGGCCGAGCGTGAGCCGGACGTGCTGAGCGCGCGCGAGCGGAGGTTCCTTCAAGCCGGGCTCGACGCCGAAGCCGAGGAGGCCGCCATCGGCCGCAAACGGACGCGGAGGCTGCGAAGACTCGTCGCGCTCCTCGGCGTCCTGTTGCTCCTCGCGGGTGTCGCCGTCGGATACGCCGTCGACGCCGGGCGGACCGCCACCGACCAGCGGAACGTGGCGCTCGCGCGCAAGGCCGTCGTCGACGCGAAGGCGCTACGGGACTCGAACCCGGCGTTGTCGACCCAGCTCAGCCTCGCCGCCTACCGGCTCGCGCCGATCCAGGAGACCCACGACGGCCTGCTCACGTCCATGGCGGCACCGTTCGCCACCCGGATGGTCTTCGATCCCGGCGACGTCACCGTCGCGCTGAGCGGGCAGCTCATGATCACCTCCGACGCCTACCGGGCGACGCAGGTGTGGTCCATCGCCGACTCGCGGCATCCGGAGCTCTTGTCGACGCTGCCCGGCTCGGAGGAGGTCCGCGGGCCGTTGGCGTTCAGCCGCGACGGGCGCGCGCTGGCGACGGTCACCCGCGACCATCGCGTCCGGCTCTGGGAGCTGACCGACCCGCGGCGCCCGGTGCGGAAGGCGGACGTCACCGGGCATCGGGAGGTCGTGATCTCCGTCGACTTCGGTCCCGACGGCCGCACGCTCGTCACCGGATCGGACGACCGCACCGTACGGCTCACCGACGTCACCGACCTCGGCGCGCCGAAGCCGGTGGTGGTGCTCGGCGGGACCCCGGCCGCGCAACTCGCGCGCGCCGCCTTCAGCCCCGACGGCAAGCTGCTCGCGGTCACGAACACGAACTGGACCGCGGAGCTCTGGGACGTCACCGCCCCGTCCGCGCCGCGACGGCGTTCCGTCCTTTCCGGACACAAGGACCTTCAGCTCACGCCGTCGTGGAGCCCGGACGGCAAGCGGCTGCTCACCACCAGCTGGGATCGCACCGCGAAGCTGTGGGACGTCGCCGATCCGGCGGCGCCGCGGCCGTTGTCGACGTTGACCACCCCGGCCGTGGTCTGGGCGGCCGGGTTCAGCCCGAGCGGCAGGCTGGTGGTGACCGCGGGGGACGACCAGTCCGTGCGTCTTTGGGACGTCACGGGGACGGCGAAGGAACTGCCGCCGCTGTCCGGGCACACCAACTCCATCTGGTGGACCGCGTTCTCACCGGACGGCAAGACCATCGTGTCCACCAGCGCCGACCGCACCGTCCGGCTGCAGGACGTCGGCGAACTCGCGCTGGCGTCGAGCGCGGGCTGGAACGTCGGCACGTTCCTCGAACAGGGGCGGATCCTCGTCACCTCTGGGGACGACGTGCGGCTCTGGGCGATGGACGATCTCCGCGCCCCGAGACAGCTTTCGAAGCTTCCCGGTCTCGCGACCGTCACCGCGGTCGCCGTGAGCCCGGACCGGCGGAGTCTCGCGCTGGCGGCGCACGCCGGTGCCGGGGTGGCCGGGACTTTCGTGCTGCAGCGCTGGGACATCAGCGATCCGGCGGCGCCGAAACAGCTGGCGTCGACCGAGGTCCTGCCGACCTACTCGCTCGCCTTCAGCCCGGACGGGAAGACCTTCGCCTCCGGCCGCGACGACGGGCCGATCCAGCTCTGGGACGTGAGCGATCCCACCCGGTTCGCCGCGCCGCGGGATCTGCCGGTCGGCGACGGCACGGTGTGGTCGCTCGCGTTCACCCCCGACGGACGGACACTCGCGGCGAGCCAGGGGCCGGATTCGTCCGCGGTGACCCTGTGGGACGTCGCCGACCCGCGACGGCCCAGCCTGGTGTCGACCCTGCGGCCCGACAGCGGCGCCGTGTTCAAGATGGCGCTCAGCCCCGACGGTCGCACGGTCGCCGCGGGCAGCACCGACCGGAACGTCTACCTGTGGGACATCACCGATCGCGCGCACGTCGCGCCGCCGGTGAAACTGGGCGGCCATTCCGAGGGCGTCGGGCCGCTCGCGTTCGGCCCGGACGGCCGGGAACTGGCGGCTTCGGCGTTCCGGACCGTGCGCGTCTGGGATCTGGCCGACCCGCGGAAGCCGGTGGAGACGGCGCAGCTCACCGGTTTCGCCGCGACGGTCAACTCGCTGGCGTACCGGGACGACGGGCATACGCTCGCGATCGGGAGCAGCGGTGTCCAGCTGTGGCAGACGGACGCCGAACGCGTGGGTGAGGAGATCTGCGGGCTGGCGACGCCGAGGATCACGAGGGAAGAGTGGGAGAAGTACTTTCCGGGGCTCGACTACGCGCCGCCGTGCGGCTGACGACCGTCCAGGAGGCCCGTGAGGCAAAGGTGCCGGGTGCGGTGGGCGGTCCGCTCATGGCGATGGCGGGTGATGAGCTGGACAGCGGGGGGTTGCGGACCGACGTGCGAGCTCACCCCGGTGCGGAATGTCCACAAGAGACACATCGCGCCGAATGCGTGCCCGATTGGTGCCGAAATGTCCGGTCCCAGCGGGGGTCGTGAGTGGTAAAGAGGGCTAGAACGACCATTGTCACTCACGACCCCGTCGCAAAACGCCCTAATCGGGCACGCTCGCCCCGAAAGTGTCCCCTGTGGACAGTCGAGGGGCGTCAGGTCACTGAGCCCTCTCCGTCACCACCTGATCAGCGGATGGACGACTTGCCCCCGCCGACGTTGCGAAAGCCACGCCCACCCGGAAACGTTAGAAAATGGGATTAGCAAACGCGCCCGAGCGCGGTGAAGGAGGGCCCGCCGGGGGC